>JBGMRN010000200.1:0-6126 GCA_048061535.1 Thermoanaerobaculales bacterium
GACTACGTCATGAAGGACCGGGTCGCCCGTCTCGGTCCGGCGGTGGAGCGCGAGCTGCGCGAGGCAGAGGAACGCCGAGGGCGTCGACGGGCGGAGGAGGCCTACCGCACCCTGGTTCAGAGCTCCCTGCAAGGATTCCTGATCATGCAGGACGGCAAGATCGTGTTTGCCAACACCGCCATCGCCGAGATCCTCGGCTACACGGTTGAGGAGCTGCTCGCGTTGACGCCCGAGCAGGTCGAGGCGTCGGTCCACCAAGAGGATCGGGCACTGGTTTGGGGCCGCTATCGGGACCGTCTCGCAGGCAAAGAAGCGCCCCCGAGATACGAGATGCGCATGATCCGGAGCGACGGCAAGACGTGCTGGGCGGAAATAATGGCGAGTCGCGTCGAGTTTGACGGGCGACCCGCGATTCAGGCCGCCTTGGCGGACGTCACCACCCGGGTGCGCAAGGAGATGGAGCAGCGGGCCATTGCGACCGTCGCCACCTCGCTGCGTGCGGCGGAGGATCGATCCGAAATGGTCTCGACCATCCTCGACCAGGTCGAATCCCTCCTCAATGCCGAGGGAGTGGCCCTGGCGATGCACGATGAAATATCGGGAGATGTGGTCTTCGAGTCCGCCCGCGGGGCGTGGACGGCGATGATCGGGCGCCGCATGTCGTGCACCGAAGGCTTGACCGGTCAGGTGTTCGAGACCGGCGCGACGTACGTCAGCAACGATGTTCTCAAGACCGAAAAGGTGCTCTGGCCGTCGATTCTCGAGAAGACCCCGGCGGTCGCCGGTGTTCCGTTGATCGCGGGCAAGGTCACCATCGGCGTCCTGTGGATGGGCAGGTCCGGCAGTATTTCGGAGGACGACACGATCGTGCTGACCGCGATCGGCGAGATGATCGCCTCCGCCCTTCGGCGTCTGACCCTCAACGAAGCGCTGCGACGGTCCCACCGGGAGCTGACCGATGCCTATGACGGGACCCTCGAGGGATGGGCGCGTGCCTTGGAGCTGCGGGACACCGACACCGAGGGTCACACACGCCGGGTGGCGGACATGACCGTCCAGCTCGGGAGAGCGCTCGGCTGCGGCCACCAGGAGACGATCCAACTCCGCCGTGGAGCGCTGCTCCACGACATCGGCAAGATGGCCATCCCCGACCGGGTGCTCAACAAACCGGGGCCGTTGAACGACGACGAGTGGCAGATCATGCGCCGCCACCCGGAGCATGCGTTCGACATGTTGTCCCGAGTCGCCTATCTCCGACCCGCGCTCGACATACCCTACGGTCACCACGAAAAATGGGACGGCAGCGGCTACCCACGAGGCCTCGCCGGTGAGGACATTCCGCTGGCTGCCAGGATCTTCGCCGTGGTCGACGTCTGGGACGCGGTCCGTTCCGACCGGCCCTACCGAAAGGCATGGCCACACGAGAAGGCCGTCCGGTACCTTCGGGACCAGGCGGGCCGCCATTTCGATCCGCGGGTGGCCGGTGTGTTCCTCGACTCGGTCCTCGGACGCGAAGAAGCGGATCCCGACCGTGAAGCCGTCACCAACGAAGCCTGGTGAGATATGGGTGCCACATCCTCTTCCAAGCGCAGAGTCCGCCTCGCCCTGATCTTCGGCGGACGGTCGGACGAACACGACGTCAGCGTCGTCTCAGCCCGCTCGGTGGACCGTTCGCTCGACCGTGAGCTCTACGAGGTGGTGCCGATGGCCATCGACCGGACGGGGCTTTGGGCCGACGCTGAGGACGCGCTGCAGGTACTCGCCGAGTCCGGCGATCGCACGGACCAGGTTGTTGGTTTCGCGGGCCGCCACCGCCTCGATCCGCGTCTCCTGAGCGAGGATTTCGACGTCGCTTTCCCGGTGTTGCACGGACCATTCGGCGAGGATGGGGCCATTCAGGGCCTGTTCGAGATCCTCGGTTTGGCGTACGTCGGCTGTGACCCGACCGCCTCCTCGTTGTGCATGGACAAGGTCCTCACCAAGCGGGTTATAGCCCACGCGGGACTCCCGACCCCGGCGTGGATCGAAATCGAACGCGCGCGATGGGAAGTGGATCGCGAGCGGATCGTGGAAGCATGTATCGCGCTGGATTTCCCCGTCTTTGTCAAACCCTCGCGCCTCGGTTCCTCGATCGGTATCAGCAAGGTGAAGGCGACGGAAGACCTCGCCGCGGCGGTGGAGGTTGCTCTGGGCCACGGAGGGAATGTGCTCGTCGAGTGCGGTCTCGAGGCGCGCGAGATCGAGGTTGCGGTCCTCGGCAATGAAGACCCACGGGCTTCGGTCCCCGGCGAGGTGATCCCGGGGCACGAGTTCTACGACTACGAGGACAAGTATCTGGACTCGGCCTGTGAGCTGCTGGCGCCCGCACCTCTCGACGAGACGACAACACGGTCGGTGCAGGAGCTCGCCCTCCAGGTCTTTCGCCTTCTCGGCTGCAACGGGATGGCCCGGGTCGATCTGTTTCTCGAGAAAGACACCGGCGAGCTGTGGGTCAACGAGGCCAACACGATTCCCGGATTCACCCCGATCTCCATGTTTCCCCGCCTGTGGGGCCTCTCCGGCCTCGCATACCCGGCGCTTCTGGACGAGCTGGTGCGGCTCGCACTGCGACGAACGCAACGATAGCCCTGTTCTTTTTTGCTTTGTATTCCCGTCCTGAAATCCCAGGCATGATTGGTACCCCAGAGCGAAAAAATGACAAACCGAAATCGCAATCGGAGGTTGACCGCACCTCTCCATGGGGCTATCTTCGCTGCTTGTGAAATCTTTCGCTTGCGAGATGATAGATTCCACCTGATATCCGAGTAGGGAGACATCATGAAGAAAATCACTCGCGAAGAAGCCCTCGCCTACCACACCGGGAAACGGCACGGAAAGACCGAGGTGGTCCCGACCAAACCCTGCATCACCCAGCGTGACCTGTCATTGGCCTACACCCCGGGTGTGGCCGAGCCGTGCCTCGAAATCGCCCGCGATCCCGAGTTGGTCTACGAGTACACCAACAAAGGCAACCTGGTGGCGGTCGTTTCCAACGGCACCGCAGTCCTCGGGCTCGGAGATATTGGGCCCATGGCCGGCAAACCGGTAATGGAGGGAAAGGGCGTTCTCTTCAAGCGCTTCGCGGACGTCGATGTCTTCGACATCGAGATCGAAACCAAGGATCCCGCCGAGATCATCCGCTTCTGCCAGCTCCTGGCGCCTACCGTCGGCGGCATCAACCTCGAGGACATCAAGGCGCCGGAGTGCTTTGAGATCGAGGAGAAGCTCAAGCGCACCTGTGCCATCCCGGTCTTCCACGACGACCAGCACGGGACCGCCATCATCTCCGGCGCCGCGCTCCTCAACGCGCTCGAGGTAGCTGGTAAGAAAATTGAGGACGTCAAGGTGGTGTTCTCGGGGGCGGGCGCCGCGGGCATCGCTTGCGCCAATTTCTACATTTCGCTCGGCGTCCGGCCGGAAAACCTGTTGATGACCGATTCCAAGGGAGTGATCTACAAGGGGCGCACCGAGGGTATGAATCCGTACAAGGAGCGTTTCGCCGTCGAAACCGACGCCCGTACCCTGGCCGACGCCATGCGCGGCGCCGACGTGTTCGCCGGTGTCTCCCTCAAGGGGCTGGTGACCCGGGACATGGTCAAGACAATGGCCTCCGACCCGATCATCTTCGCCATGGCCAACCCCGACCCGGAGATCCTGCCCGAGGATGCTCTCGCGGTGCGCCCGGACGTGATCATGGCCACCGGCCGCTCGGACTATCCCAATCAGGTCAACAACGTCCTCGGCTTCCCCTTCATCTTCCGCGGTGCGCTCGACGTGGCCGCCAGCGAAATCAACGAGGAGATGAAGCTCGCGGCCGCCCACTCCCTGGCGGACCTGGCCAAGGAAGACATCCCCGACTCGGTGGTCAGCGCCTATGGTGGCAAACCCATTCGTTTCGGCCGCAACTACCTGATTCCCAAACCTTTCGACTACCGGGTCCTGCTATGGGAAGCGCCGGCGGTCGCCGAAGCTGCGATCCGCTCCGGAGTCGCCCGCAAGCCGTACGCCTCAAAGGAGGAATACGTCCGTGAGCTCGAAAACCGGCTCTCGCGAACCCGGCAGGTGATGCACGGGGTCTTCGACCAGGCAATCCTCGACCCCCGGCGCATCCTCTTCCCCGAGGGCGAGTCGGACAAAATTGTGCGCGCAGCGAAAATTCTCGCGGAAGAGGGAATCTGCCGGCCGGTGCTTCTCGGCGCCGCCGAGACGATCCGTCGACTCATTGCCGAGCACGAGGTGCCCGAGGGCGTCGTCGAGGTCGTGGACCCGGCAACCGACGATCGGTGCGAGACCTATGCCGAGGTCCTCACCCGCGTGCGCTGGCGTCACGGCGTCACCCTGGCCAACGCCCAAAAGCTCATGCGCGATCCGGTCTACTTCGGTAACATGATGGTCCACCAGGGCGAAGCCGACGGGCTCATCGCCGGTCTCACGATGTCCTACCCGGAGACCATCCGCCCCGCCCTGCAGATCCACCACACCCGGGAGGGCATCAGGAAGGCCGCCGGCATCTACCTTCTGCTCTTCGAGGACCGCATGCTCTTCATCGCCGACACCACCGTCAACCAGGACCCTACCTCCGAGGAACTGGCCGAGATCGCCTGGCTTTCGGCGCAGGTGGCAGAGAACTACTTTCACGTGGAACCGAAGGTGGCGATGCTCTCCTACTCGAACTTCGGCTCCAACATCGACCAACGCTCGCGGAAGGTCCGGGAGGCCGTGGCCATCGCCGAGGAGCGTTGGCCCGAGTTGGTGATCGAGGGTGAGATGCAAGCCGACACCGCTGTGGAGCCAGGGATCGCGGGGGAGGCATTCCCGATGTCGCGGATCCAGGGCGATGCCAACATTCTCGTGTGCCCTGATCTGGAATCGGCGAACATCGCCTACAAGCTGCTGTGGCGGTTGGGAAAAGTGGAGGCGATCGGTCCCATCCTCACCGGGATCGCGGCCCCGGTGCACGTGCTCCAGCGCGGGGTCGACGTCAACGACATCGTCAACATGGCCGCCCTCTGCGTTCTCAAGGCCCAGCGCAGGCAGTGATGGCTCCATCGCGTGCGAAATTCCGCCGTCATCACCGAGATGCACCGCCGCCACCTGGTCGTTCTCGATTCCTTTGACACTCTGCGCCGTCTGTGTAAGATAGCTTGTACTTGAATTTATCTGCGGAGGAGTTGCCATGAGGGGTGTTTTGAAATCATTGGTCTTGCTCACAATCGTGCTGACGTTCATTTTGGTCTTGCCGGCGGCGGCAGAGGAAGCAACCGGAGGCCTGCGCTTCTCGATCACAGTCTCCAAGTTCGAAAACCGTGCCGGGTGGCACGGGCAGTGGGATATCGGCGACGCCTGGGGCACAGTCCTCACCGACATGCTCAACCAGACAGGTAAGTTCATCGTCCTCGGCGAGCCCGACATGCGCGCAGCCGCCCTGGACGAGCAGGATTTCGCCGCTTCGGGCCGCACCGCGGGGGGCAAGAAGGCGCCGGTCACGGGCCAGATGACGCCGGCGCAGCTCCTCGTCAAAGGCGCGATCACGCACGTTCAGGGAGACACCGGTGGCAGCGGCGGCGGGGTCCGCATCAAGGGGTTCAAGATCGGCGGCAAGAAGGGCAAGGGCGAGGTCAACGCGACGATCTACATCGTCGATTCGACAACCGGACAGATCATGGCCTCGAAGAGCGTCGTCGGCACCTTCAAAAAGAAGGGCATGAATGTCGGCTACTCCACGGGAGGTTACGGCGCGGCTTTCGGTGGTCACAAGAACGACAATGTCGGACTCGCAGTGCAGGATGCCTGTGCCAAGGCGGTGGATTTCCTGCTCGAGCAGCTCCCGGGCATCCAGTGGACCGGCTCGGTGGTCATGGTCAAGGGCGGCAACGTTTACGTCAACCGAGGCACGCGCGAGGGAATCGGGGTCGGACAGACTTTCATTGTCGGCGAGGTCGAAATCCTCCGCGATCCCGACACCGGCGAGGTCCTCGACGAGGACATGAGCGAGGTCGCGCGCCTCAAGGTCACCAGGGTCAAGGAAAAACTCTCGATCTGCTCGGTCAGCAGCGGTAACGCCTCGGCGGTGGCGAAAGGAATGAC
>JBGMRN010000201.1:0-6098 GCA_048061535.1 Thermoanaerobaculales bacterium
GTGATCGGTCGGGACGGCTTGCGAGCGGCCGGCGCGCGGGTCACCTACCAACAGATCTCCCACGACTTCCGTTTCGGCATTTTCGGACAGTTGGCGTCCACCGGGCAGGCGGTGTACGACCGCATGGCCCTGGCCGGCCTCAACTTCGTAACCGCCGGGTACTACTGGAGTAGCATCGAGCCCGAGCGGGGGCAGATCGATTTCGACCTCATCGACCATCAGGTGGGGGTCGTGGATCTGGCCGACCGGGGGTGGCTGATCAAGGGCCACCCCCTGACCTGGCTCTACGGTATTGCCATGCCCGACTGGCTGAAGGCCATGGATTTCGACGAGCTGAAGCAGGCCTCGGTGGATCACGTGACGACCTTGATCGCCCACTACAAGGACCGGGTCCGCACCTGGGACGTCAACAACGAGGCCGCGGACTACTGGGCCACCGCAGGTCTCTCCCGCGCTCAGGTCGACGAGTACCTCGATGCGGTCTACAGCGCGGCGCGGGCGGCAGATCCTTCTGCCGAGCTGGTCCTCAACAGTGCCTTCGACTGGTTCGGCCGTGATCGCCTGACGGAGCGACTGGACGGTCGCAGCTCGTACGTGACTCTGTCGATCCCCGCGTTCCTGCAACGCGCCGTCGACTCGGGGGTAGACTTCGACGTCGTCGGCCAGCAGCTGTACAACGGCGGCGGCATCACCTGGTTCCACGACGTGGGCCTCGGTCCGATTTCGGGGGCGCCCACCCACGACCTCGGGTTCATCGCCCAGGTGCTGCGCCGGCTCTCGGGCTTCGGCAAGCCGATCCACGTCACCGAGATCTCGGTGAGCTCGGCCTGGGATCCCTCATGGATCGCCGCCGGCGCGGGTTTCTGGCACGAGCCGTGGAGCGAGGAGATTCAAGCCGATTTCCTGGAGGCGTTCTACCGGCTGTGCTTCGGAACGCCGGCTGTACACGCCGTCACCTGGTGGGACGCGGCGGACGACAACTCGTTTGTCAACCACGGCGGCCTCTTCCGCGTCGACGGGACGCCCAAACCGGCCCTCCTCCGTCTGGAGTCCCTGATATCCGGCTGGACCTCCGGCGGGGAGATCACGACCGGCGAGGACGGTACGGCCGCGATCCAGGGTTTCGCCGGCGACTACCGGATCTCCGTCGAACTCGGCGGCGAGGTCCACGAGAGGCGCACCCACATCTCCCAGGAGGGCACGACAACCCTCATCGTCGACCTTCGCCCCCGCCACGCTCCACGGCGCGCCACCGGCCGCGTGCCCTGAGGCGCGGGGAGACCAAGTGGAATTGTGGCGGAAAACGTGTTTGGCGCCTTGCCTACCTTTTCTCGCGACATGTGCCTGACGTCATGATCGCCGTCCCGACCCCTCCGCCGGCAGGCCGCCGCTACCCGTTCCCGGTCGTGCTTGCTGCGGCCGCGGCAACCGTGGCGATTCTCGCTGTCAGCGGTCTGCACCGGATCGACGACACCTTCACGCGCCGGTACTTATTGTGCGACCTGCGTCGGCCCGAGACCTGCATCGCCGACCTCGCCACGGTCGCCCGGAGCCCAATCGGCATGCTCCAGTGGAACCCCGGGAGTACACTGCAAGCTGATGTCGGCACGGTCGCCCCGGGCGACGTCATCAAGGTCAAGCTGGCCTCCTCGGGCGACCGGCAACGCGTTCAGGTGCTCATTGACGAGACCCCGGTCGCCACCGTCACGGTCGATGACAGGTGGCGCCAGCACGAGCTGATCGCGCCCGTCGCGGGCAGTACCGTGCGCCTGCGTCGCGACAGCCCGGCCGGCGGTCCGCTCCACCTGTCGCGGTTGTCGGTGGCCAACACGCTCGGTCACTCCAGCGGGTTGCTCGAGGCGAACGTGCGGCACCGCCTCGCCGGAGGCCGCAGCCGCCCGATTCGCGGTGGTGCCGCCATGGTGGTGGTCGCGGTACCAGCAGGCGTGTTCCTTGTCATCCTGATGTGGGATCGTCGCCGCGGCGGGAGCTGGTCAGCGGCCACCCTTCAGGCGAGCCGCGACCTGCTTCCGGCGACCGCAGCAGTCCTCACGCTGGAGGCGATCGGCATTCTGACGACACGCCAGGTCTTCCTCACCACCCACGCGTTTGCCGTCGTGATCGTGCTGCCGGTCGTGGTCGCGCGGTTGCTGCGCCACCGTCACGCGGTCGCAACCGCGGGACGACGCGCCGCCGTCTGGCTGCGCGCGCGCCGCGGGTGGCCCCTGGTCGTACGAGGGCTGCAACCCGAGCAGTGGAGTGCGCGGGCGTTCGCCACAACCGCCGTCGGGGCCATTGCGGCCTTTGCCGCCGTCGCCGTTGTGCTGATGCCGCGATCCCCGTTCGAGTGGGACGAGGTGCTCTTCTTGAAGGCTCTCGACCACTTCGACGTGGTCGCCCACTCCCCGCATCCTCCCGGCTACCCTGTGTACGTCGCCGCGGCTTGGGTCACCAATGCGTTGCTCCGTGACCCGGCCCGGTCGCTGCAGCTGGTGTCGATCGGCGGTGCGCTGCTGGCGCTCGTCGCCACCGGCCTCGTCATGCGGCGGCTGGGGGCTCCCCGCGGTCCGGTGCTGCTCGCCGGCGCGCTCGTCGCCGCGACGCCGGCCTTCGCGTTCCACGCCAACGTGGGCATGGCCGATGCCCTCGCCACCGGCGTTGCCACCGCCGCGCTGTGGGCCTGTGCGGGGTTGGTGGGCGAGGGGGTTCGGGCGCGTCGACTGGTCGCCCTGGCCGCTCTCACGGCCCTGGCCGCCGGGGTCCGGCCGCAGGTGCTTGCCCTGCTCGCCGGGCCGGGTCTGTGGGTGCTGGCGCGGGCGGTCCTTGCCCGCCGGTGGCTCGGCCTGGTCGCGGCCACGGCCACCGGCGCCGTAGTGTCTGTCGCCTGCTGGGGACCGGTGATCGCGCTCACCGGCTGGCGCCCCTATTTCGGCGCGGTCCGAAGGCTGCACCAGTGGATGGTGCAGCACGAGCAGATCGGCCACCTTCCGGACGCTGCGTTCGCCTCGCTCGCCGAGCAGTGGCTGGTGCGCCCGTTCGGCACTTCGACGCTGGCACTCGCCACGTGGTCGCTGGTGGTCGCAGGCGCGGTGCTGTGGTGGCGCAAGGGCGAGCGCCGCCTGGTCCTGCTCGCCGCGCTCGCCGCAGGTGGATACCTCCTGGCTGCGGTGTGGACCTTGAACATGAGCACCGCGGTGCGTTACGTGCTGCCCGTCCTGCCGTGCCTGGCGATCCTGGCCTCCGGTGTGGCAAGGGCGACGTCGCAGCCCCGGCGAGCGGCCCTGGTCGGCGCCGTCGCCATTCTGGTCGTGCTTCAGCTCGTGTGGGCCGCCCCGGTATACCTGCTGCGCGCCCGCAAGGCGGCGCCAGTGTGGCGGGCGCTGACATGGATCCGCGACCATGCGGAGGCGGGCGTCACTCAGGTTGTCTACGACGCTGCCATCAAGCCTTACGCCCGCTACCTGCTCGGCCCGACGAAGCTGACTGTGGTCGAGGCCGGCTCTCGCCGGGCCGCAGCCGTGTCCGGTCCTCTCGTGTGGCGCGTCGGCACCCGGTTCGCTGACGACGGACAACTCCTGTTTCGGGCGATCTGGAGCAGCGAGAGCCTGAGCCGCTTGAGCCGCAACCGCTATCTCGAGTGCGATGTTTGGCGACCCGGCGAAGGCGAGCGGGACGAGCCCGTCGGCCCGCCTCCGCCCGGGAGATGAACCCTGGCGGCGGCAGGCTCAGGGATCGCCAGAATGGCCCCTGAACTCGATCTTTTCCACCGCTGCGGCGAGCGGTCTCGTGTCTCGGCTCCCCGGTTTGACCTTGATCGGGCGGGCGACCGCCGAGAATTGGAGAACCAGGAGCTGTTCTTTCGACTCGGCGGGGTTGGGAACTCCGGATGCGCCGATGCGTTGCACGCCTGGACGAAGCTCCTGTTCGACGACGACGGTGTTGCCGACGAGGATGCGGCATTGTTGGCCCCGTTCGACGCCGTGAAACGGTCGCAAACTGATGCTGATGTCCAACCGGCGGCCTGCAAGAGGAGGGAGAATCAGCGCCGCTTCCTGGCCGATGACCCAGGCGAAACCGACGCCGTCAGGGCGAAGTCTCGCCGGTCCGAACCCGGTGGAGGGCAGGGGGATGGGCGAGCCCAAATCAAGGGACACCGCCTCGGTATGCACTGAGTCCTGGTTGCGGAGGGCGATCAGCCATCGTTCCGGCGCCGGTCGGGGGAGCACGGACAGAGATACGGACTCCAGGCTGCTGATGGGCGGCCACCAAGTGGGATGGCCGTCATTCGCTGGAGGGATCCGGGCCAACCTGTCCAGCCGGGCGGTCCGTGGAATTCGGAGAACTGTCGATTCGAAGTTGAACTGTGGAGATTCCAACAGGGGCGACGGCATGAGTCCGCCGGTGACGACCAGCACTGGCTGGGCTGTGAGGTCTTGAAGAGCTTCCGGCCTGAGGATTGAGCGGCCTTTGAGGTACCACGGGAGGCAGACTCGCGTCCACTCATTGGCCGCAACGACGGGATTTCCAGAATGGGACACCGACCGGATGGAGTCGGCGATGACATCCCAGTGGGGTCGCCCCTCGTGCCAGTATCGCCACATTCCGGGGAATATGAGCACAACCAGGATGACGGGAAAGAGGATCCGGGTGATGAAAGTTTGTTTGACCTTCCCGGAAGTCCAGCCTGCAGCAGCGCCGACGCACAGTGGAATCAAGAACCACAGAGTGAGGCTGTAGCGCGCATCGCTCCAATGGCCGACCGCGGCCAGGGCACCCTCCCAGGCGAGCAATGATCCAAGGCCGGCAAGCACTATCCACCGGTGGTTTCGATTTCCGATCAGGATGACCAATCCGAAGAGGAAGACGAGTAATAAAACGAAGCTGGAGATTGTCGGCTGAAGACCTTCCCACGGAGCGGTGGTCAGGGCGTGCCATCGGATCCCAAGTTGAGACAGAGTCCAATCAGATCCGCCGCGATCGAGTCGACCCATCAGATTTTGGCGAATGGCGAAAGCCCAGGGCAGGAAAACAAGGCCGCCGAAACCGATTGCGGCTGACGTCAATTTCATCCTGTCGGCGATGGGGGCGGTGCTGCGACCGGGCAGCGCGGCGATGGCGAGCAACGCCGGAATCACAATCCAAAACGTCAAATGTGTGAAGGCGCCGACGCTGACCAGAACGGCAAGCACGACCGTCGGACGCCACTTCGGGTGTTCAGCAATACGCTCGGCCGTCAGCAAGCACAGCGGAATCACCAGGAGGAGGATCGGATAGGCTCGCATTTCCTGGGAGTAGCGGACGTGAAATGGGCTCACGGCGGCAAAGACACCGGCGACGAATCCAGCCGTTGTGCCGAGACGTTCCCTGACCCAGAGCATCAAGACTGCGACTCCGGCGGTACCAAGAACGATGAAGGGGATTCTGATCCAGGGTTCAGCGAGACCCGCGCGAGATGCGAGGAACGCGATGATCGCGTAAAGCGGGACGTTTTCGGCGTCGCCGGCGCAGGCGCCGAGGAGCTCTGCAAGAGGGAGAGAGGCGAACCGAAGGGTGACGACCTCATCCAGCCACAGTGAAAAGCTACCGAGGTTCCACAAGCGGACAACGAACGCGGTGCCGACAACGACCCACAGGGCACGGCGCCACGGAAACTGTTCGGAGACGAAATCTTCGTCAGCGACCATCACTGAAGCGCAACCATACCATCGGTTTTCACCGCTACTGTCGGCCGGGAAAGCACCCCGAGACGGGAAGAACCTCCGGGTGCGGTGCATCGCCGGCCGCGGAAGGACGCTGGTCAGCCCACATTTCTCACCAGGTTTCGTCGCGAAGTGCGCAAGGCGCAGTGCGTATCGGCGCTCTCACAAGATTTGGGAGCGAAGTCGTACCCGCGGCACATCGAGCGAGCAAATCGAGAAAGCGCTGACACGTGCTGTGTATTGCGCCCCGAAGCTGAAAGACGGTGAGACAGGCGATTTAGCTGACGAGCTCCGTGCCGCACGAGCACGTGCCCGGTTCGCCGGACACGAAGTTGCACGTGCACGATTCGCCGCAGGCGCAGTGGTAAAGCCCGTTGCCCTCGAGGCTGACCCTCTTGA
>JBGMRN010000202.1:0-6091 GCA_048061535.1 Thermoanaerobaculales bacterium
GGTGAATCACCACTTCTCTTTGCGCCTCTGCGTCTTCGCGCCTTTGCGTTGATTTCCTCCTTCCCTTGGCGCGTATGGGGGATTCGCCCCGGCCTCTATTTCGCGAACGCCGACGCCATCCCTTCGACGACGCTCCTGGCGAATCTCTCCCGCCACTCACGCCGCAGGAGCAGCGCACGGTCTTCCGCGTTGCCCAGGTTGCAACACTCGAGCAGCACGGCATTTTGAGCAGCGGTAAAACGCAACACAGCCGGCACGTACCTCTGCCTGCCGCGGAGGACCCGGTCGCGAATCGGCTCGTACGGATGCACCCCGATATCGTTCCGTTCCAGGCTGTCGATGATGTTCCCCGCAAGGTGCCGCGACGAGGCCTCGACCCGCGCCTTGAAATCCGTTCCGAGCCGGATGGTGGGATGGTTGCGGTACTCGGCGTACCTCTGGATATCCTCCCGAGCCACCGTGAATTTGGTTGGTCTCAGGTAACGGGACGGCACGTAGGCCATCGCGCCGCGAACGCTCGGGTGGAGAGAGTCCGCATGCACCGAGAGAAAGACCGTCTTCGATCGGGGAACCGACGGATCAAGGCGATTGAGGATAATGTCGTTGGTCAGATACCAACGCAGATGCACCCCGAGCACCGAGTCCTCGAGGCGATAGGGCGGCCTGGTCCTGAGCCTGGCGCCGCGGTTCTTCTCGAGACGGTCCGACTGGATGATCGAACAACCTCGGCGCCCGTCTTCGATGGTCGTCCACACCTTGGCCCGCGTGTGGCGCTCGAGATTCGCCCGGATCCGGCACATGATGTCGAAGGCATAGGTCGCCTCCCATACCCCGTTCACCGCCGCCCCGGAATCCTTGCCACCATGGCCCGCGTCGAGGACGACGTGGACGCCCGACAGGTCGGCGGCGTGGACCACCTCCAAGAACCGCTCGAGCTCGCGCGTCTCGGCATCCCAGGTGAGGCGCCTCGGGTCATTCGGAGGAAGGTGCTCGGCAAGAACCAGCTCGAGAGGTATCTTGATCGGGTAACCGATGGGAATGTCGGTGACGTCATCGATGCCGGACCTGATGGCAATCTCCATCGCCGTCTCGTTGACCTGCTTGGCGAGGAGTTGGCCGGTGAATCGCACCACCACCGCGGAGTACAGGGCCTCACCCTTCCGCAGCCGGTAGAGGGCATATCCCCCCAGCTCATCCCGGCCGTAATCGAGCGGGCCTCCTCGCGGGCCCTGAGCGACCACCGGTGACGGCAGTTCGGTGGGTCGGGGAGAAGGCGTCGCCGTCGCTCGGGGCGTCGGGGTCGCCACCGGTTCGAGCGAGCGGAAGGCGTTCAGAAGGTGGGTCTCGGGGACTGCGACCAGGCGATCGCGTTCCAAACCGCCGGCAACAAGCTCCGGGTTGGCTCGCTTGAGATCCCCGGCTCGGGACGCCCGGCCAGTGAAGAGCTCCGCCAACCACTCCCAGCTTTCCTCACCGCCATGGAACGGGTCGAGGACCCGATGCTGCCAACCGAAGACGGTTCGTTGATCAACCGGGAACAACCGCCGAACCGCCTGCAGACGCAGATCCGCCCTCAGAACCTCCACCGGCACCCGAACCGAACGGTCACGGAGTGGCGTTTCGAGGCGAGGATTCGCCCGACGCAGCGATAGAACGCTGTCGCTGGTTCCGGTCAGACGGCGGGCGATTGTGATCCAGCCGTCTCCTCGCCGCGGCCTCACCAGCAGCACCGGCCGCGCACCACGCTCCCAGCGAATCGTTCCATGGGGGTCGAAGGCGATGTCAATGCTCTTTGGTCCGCGCTCAGCCCCAAACCCGGCGACCGGCGCCACAAGCAGGAGTGCGAACACGAACCGCCGGAAGTGGTGACGGCCGGAGGGCCCGGTCGGCGCACCACCACTTCCTGAAGAGGATTCTACCGGGGCGGCATTCGCCGAAACGGCCGGCGGGCTCAGCCATGAAATCGCGTCCACTCCAGTTCAACCCGAGACGAGCGGCTCTGTCGGATGCCACGCGCTCGGAGCGCAACAGACCGGTGCGGTTCGTCGGTGAAAATCGTCCATCTCGGTTCAAGATTCATGCGCCACCCCGTATACTCGGGACGGCTCCAATGAGTGACCCGATGGTAGCACGCCGACCTCCTCCCGCTCCCGACGAAGCGTCCCTGCGCCGGGAGCTGGATCATCGCACCAGAGAGGTGGAGTTACTGCGATCACAGCTGGCGGAGGTCGAAGCCGCCCGGAGCCAGTTCCTCGCCGCTGCGGAGCACGAGCTCAAGACCCCACTGACCATCATCGAGAGCTACCTGGAGATCGTCCTCACCGACCTCACTGACGGCCTTTCGGAGGAACAACTCTCCTTTCTGCAGATCGTCTTCGACAGCGTGATGAGGTTGCGAGGGCTCATCCTCGACCTCGTGGATCTGGCCGCGCTCGAAAGTGGATCCTTCCATCTCGACCTCGCTCCGATCGCTGTCGATACCGTTGTCAAGGGCTTCGTTGAGGCAACCCGGGCCGAGGCAGAACGCGCCGGTCTCACATTGACGGCGGACCTGGCCCCCGATCTCCCCGACATCCGGGCCGATTCCGAACGCCTCGCCGAGATCCTCGAACGCCTTCTCGACAACGCCCTCCAGTTCACCCATGCGGGCGGCACGATCAGTATTCGAGGCAGGTGTACGGGGACCGAGGTTTTGATTCAAGTCGTCGACGACGGTGTCGGCATCCCAAGGGACCGCATCGAGGGTATTTTCGAGGAGTTCGTCCAGGTCCACCGCCGACCAGGGGAGCAGCGCCAGGGATCGGGCCTCGGACTCGCGATCTGCAGGCGCATCGCGCAGGCGATGGGCGCCAAGCTCGAGGCAGAGAGCATCCACGGCGAAGGCAGCACGTTCACCATCAGACTATCACTCGCATGAGCAAAAGAGTTTTTCGCGGTCCCGTGCTTAGCCCGCATTTCTCACCAGCTATCTACTGCGGGGCGCAATACACAGCCCGTGTCGGTGCTTTCTCGATTTGCTCGCTCGACGTACCGCAAGTACTACTTCGCTCCCAAATCTTGCGAGAGCACAGACACGCACTGCGCCTTGCGCCCCTCGTGACGAAACCTGGTGAGAAAAGCGGGTTAGGGTCGGGGTCGCGCCTTTGATATTTGACGCGACCTTCTGTCTTCGCGCTTCCCGAGAGGATGCCAGGCACCTCCGAAGCAGCGCGCCCAAGCGCGGGTTACCCGCCCCAGAATCATCGATCGCCCGCGCCCGCGTCGATAACTAAAAACTAAGAACTCAAAACTAAAAACTCCGTCAGAGCCCTCTCGCCCACTCCGGGGTCAGGCGCGAGTCGTCGCGGTCCGAGAGTACTCTCTGGATATGCTCCATCGCAGGCGCCCGATCCCTCGGCAGACGCAGCTTGAGGGGCAGGTAATTCGATGCGTGATTGGCGTGGAAGGGTCCTCGATAACGCCCCATCTCCTCCAACATCCAGAATAGCTCCTGGAGCATGTCCCAACGATCCGGCAGCTCGAGGACGCCCGACTCCACCGCGTCGTGAAACTCGGTCCCCGAGACCGGGGTGACGGTGAGCGCTGCGCCATAGGTGGGAGCTCCGCGGACCAGGAATCGACCGGTCGCGCGGGCATGCCGTTCCGAGCCCTCCACACCGGCGAGACCCAGGAGAACCATCACCGACAGCTTGAGCCCGGCTTCGCGGACCAATTCGCACGCCGCGAGCTGACGTTCGACGGTGGCGCCCTTGCGAACGGACTGTAGCGTTGCCTCATCGCCGCTCTCGGCGCCGAAGTAGACGATGCCGAGCCCGAGCCCGCGCAGAGCTTTCAGACCATCTGCGCCCTTCTTCAAGATCGAGCGCGAATCCGCGTAGATGCCGACCCGATAGACCTGCGGCAAGGTCTCTCGAATCTCCTCCAATACGGCCTCCAGCAGTTCCTGTGGAGCTGCGAGGGCATCGCCGTCGGCCAGGAAGACCCGTTGAACCTGCGCCGCCAGTGGCCCCGTCGAACGGATTTCTCCGACGATTTCGTCAAGGGACCGAACGCGAAAGGTCTTTCCGCGATACATCGCGCAGTACGTGCAGCGATTCCACGAACAGCCCACCGTCGCCTGAAGGATCAACGAACGGGCCTCCGACGGCGGCCGAAACACCGGTTCTTCGTAGCGAAAGGGCCATGCGCTCATCGCGCAAGGATAGCGCGAATAGGAATTAGGAATGGGAGATTTCGGATTTCGAATTCTCTTCTCCTCCTCTCCCCCGTCCCGCTTGAATCTTCAGCCGAAGTGGTTGATCATCGCGAATGCGATCGCTGGACTTCTTCACCGGCCACCGATGACCACTTCATCTACCGCCCTCGAGCTCTTCGAACGCACCCGGGAGCTGGACCGGGGCCTCGGGCTCGACCTCGAGTGGGTGCGCTGGGGAGGTCCCTCCAACGCCAATCTGACAGCGGCGGTCGGCACCCCGACGATGGACGGCCTCGGGCCCGTAGGCGACGGCACCCACCAGATGGACGAACACATCGTCATCGACAAGATTCCGATCCGTCTCGCACTCTTCACCGAGCTCGTGATTTCCCTTGGCTGAGCTCGTTACTGAATGATCGAGCATTCCCGACATTGGACCGAGGCGTTCCGGTTGGCGTAGGATCCCAGCGAACAGGGAGGTGTGAAATGACATCCAAAGTCGTCATCGCCGGCGCGGTGCGAACCCCGATCGGTACCATCGGCGGCGGTCTCGCGCCGTTGCAGGCGAGAGACCTCGCCACCATCATCATCCGGTCGCTCTTCGAATCAACCGGGGTCGACCCGACCGTCGTGGAGTACACCTGCCTGGGCTGGGTGATGCAGGACCCCCGGTCTCCCAACATCGCCAAAACGGCCGCCGAGTTCGCGGGCGTCCCGAACACGTCTCCGGGCACGACCTTCCACGAAAACTGCGCCTCCGGCGGCGCCGCGATCCACAGCCTCGCCCGTCGCATTATGCTCGGCGAGGTCTCGCTCGGGGTGGCCGGCGGCGTGGAATCATTCAGCAACGTGCCCCGCTACCTCTTCACCGGACGGATCAAAGGCCAGCTTTACGGTGACCTGACCCTGGCGGACGGGCTTTTCGGAGCGCTCACCGACACCAACGTGGGTGACGGTGAGCTCATGGGCCTGCTCACCGAACGCCTGGTGGAGCGTTATGGGCTCTCCCGCGAGGAGCAGGACGAGATCGCCTTCCGCAGCCATCACGGCGCTCTCGGGGCCTGGGAGGAGGGGGCGTTCGACGGCTACGTGGTGCCGGTCGAGGTGCCGAGACGCCGGGGCGAGCCGGTCATCGTGGACCGCGACGAAGGTCCGCGCCCGGTGACCATGGAGGAGCTCTCCGCCGCTCGCCCCTACTTCAAGCCCAATGGCGGCACGATCACCACCCTCAATGCCTCCAGCGTCAACGATGCGGCGGCAGCGGTGTTGCTGGCAAGCGAGGAGCGCGCCGAAGAGCTCGGGCTCCAACCGCTCGCCGAGCTCCGCACCTTCCACAACGTCGGCGTTGCCCGGGAGTACATGGGCGAGGGCGCCTTCAAGGTCATTCCTCCCCTACTCGGTCGGGCCGGGATGAAAACCTCCGACGTCGATCTCTTCGAGATCAACGAGGCCTTTGCGGCGGTCCTGGCGTCCGCGTTCCACGACCTCCCCGATCTTTCGATGGAGAGGACCAACCTGTGGGGCAGCGGCATCTCCCTCGGCCATCCTGTCGGCTGCACCGGCGCCCGGCAGGTTGTGGACATGGTCCACCAGCTCCGCCGCCGCGACCGGGAGATCGGCCTCACCAGTCGCTGCGTCGGCGGGGGCATCGGCAGCGGCGAGGTCCTGATCTCGCGTTGACGTCACTCTGAATACAAAAAAGGGACGCCGACCGGCGTCCCTTTTCTTCGGTTCGATACCTAACCCGCAAATCTCACCAGCTTCCTACTGCGGCCGGCGATGCACCGCGCCCAGCAGTGTTTTCTCGCCTCGGGGTGCTCTCCCCGCCGACAACAGCGCGGAGTGGCCGAAGGCTCGCCCCCAGGCGAGCCCATCGGACACGCGCTGGTGACGGTG
>JBGMRN010000203.1:0-6079 GCA_048061535.1 Thermoanaerobaculales bacterium
GACGTGGACCACCAGCCAGTGCATCTTCACTCGATGCTGGTTCACGCGGTGATCGCCTTCGTACCCCTGGCCGCCGTCAGCTTCGTGCTCGACGCGTCGGGCACTACGGTGGGCGGGATCGAACCCGGAGCGTGGCGCCTTCTGCTCTGGGGGGCTCTGGCCGGCATGCTCGTGGTGGCGGTGCCTGCGGTGCTCACCGGCATCAGCGAGCGCAACCACATGTACGCCAACTGGCCCCGGAGTCACCGCGTCAAGCTCGTCTTGTCGCTCCTCCTGGTGGTGATGGTTGTGGGTGAGCTTGTCGCCCTGAGATCAGGAGCGGGCGCGCACGGACTGTTTTCGGGGCTCGGGCTGGCGATCGTCGTCGGCAATTGCGGCGCGGCCCTGGCGCTCTCGTACTTTGGGCTGAGGATCACGCTCGGGCGGCAGAACCTCGAGTCGACGTCCTATGTGGCTGACGTGGACCGCGAGCCGCGGGTGGACATCCTCGATGTGGCCGCCGAGTATGTCCGCGAGGAGCCCAAGTTGATCGATGTTCAGAAGGAGGGGGGCGGATGATGGACTTCAGCCTCAGCCCCGAGCAGCAGGAGCTGGTCGAGAAGGCACGAGCCTTCACCAAGGAGTGGATCGCCCCCAATGCCGTCAAGTACGACCGCTCGGGCGAGTTCCCGCTCGACATCTGCCGCGAGGCGTTCAAGCAGGGTTTCATGAATCCCCATATTCCAGCCGAGTACGGCGGCACGCCGCACCGGGTCCTCGACCATTGTCTGGTCTTGGAGGAGTTGTGTACCGGCTGTTCGGGGATCGGAACCGCGATCGACGCCAACGGCCTCTCACAGTATCCGGTGATCCTGGCCGGCAATGATGACCAGAAACGACGGTTTCTCGCGCCCATGGCCGCGGAGCTGATGTTTTCGGCCTATGCGGTGACCGAGCCGGAGGCCGGTTCGGACGTGTCGCGGGTCAAGACGACTGCGGAAAAGGTCGGCAACGACTACGTGCTCAACGGCGTCAAATGGTGGATCACCAACGGCTCGGTGGCGAGCTGGTACTTCGTCCTCGCCCGGGTCGACGACAAACCGACGGGCTTCATCGTGCCCGCGGACTCGCCGGGGATCGTGCGCGGCCCGAAGGAGATCAATATCGGCCAGCACGCGTCCAACACTGTCCGGGTGACGCTCGAGGACGTCAAGGTGGAGGCACGGAATCTGCTCGGTGAAGAGGGCGACGGCTTTCGGATCGCCATGAAGACCTTCGACCACACCCGGCCGGGCGTGGCGAGCGGCGCCAACGGCATCACCAAGGCGGCCCTCAACATCGCGCTCTCCTACGCCAAAAGGCGGCGAACTTTCGACAAGAAGCTCATCTCCAACCAGGGCATCTCGTTCAAGTTGGCCGAGATCATGACCCGCCTTGACGCCGCCAGGTACCTGACGTACAAGGCCGCATGGCTCTTTGATCAAGGGCTCGACAACGGTCGTGAGGCGGCCCAGGCCAAGTGGTTCGCGGCGGATGTCGCCATGCAGGCGGCGATCGAGTGCGCCCAGGTGCTCGGCGGCTACGGCTACACCAACGAGATGCCGGCCGAGAAGCTCATCCGCGATGCCAAGATTTACCAGATCTACGAGGGCGCGACCGAGATCCAGAAGATGATCATCGTCGGCAAGCTGATGCGAATGAGAGAGGTCCACTGATGATCAGCGACGTTCGCGGACTGGTGGCGAAGATTGCCGGACGTTTCAAGCACCGGTACTACGGACGCACCTTTCGCTGCCCGGTATGCCATCTCGAGTTGGCACTTGTCGATGTCAACGGCAACCGGCTCATGGTCTGCCCGGTGTGCGGGGTGGTGCTCGACGTCGAGGAAGTCTACGGCCATGTCGTGCCGGTCGTCCTGGATGTCGAGGTTTTCCGTCCCCAGCCCAAGGCCCGGGTCCACCCCCTCGCCACCCACCTCCCGATCGGCCTCTACCCGTTCGCGTTTATCGGCGCGGCATTGCTGCTGCTGGTCTCGATTCTCGGCCCATTCATCCCGGTCCTCGCTCCGCTCCTCGCCCGGGCAACCGTCCTCGCCGACGCCACCCTGGTCCTGCTGGTACTTTCAGTGGGTTTTTCGGTCGTGACCTTCGCCTCGGGGCTGCGAGACTGGAACCGTCGGTACCGCCGCCGGCCTTATCGGCAGATCAAGCTCAAGATCGTTCTCTCGGCGGTTTTCCTGATTCTCGGTGGATTGGCGACCGGGCTGCACGCCTCGGGCCTCGTGTTCTCCGCATCCACCGGGCTCGTGGATCTGAGCTCGCCGCTGGCCCTGGTGATGGCGGCCCTCGAGATCACCGCCCTCGCTGCAGGGATGGTCGTGATCGCCACCCTCGGGCACCTCGGAGGCACCCTTGTTTTCGGAAGGTGATCGACGCCTCAGATAGCCGCGCAACCCTCAAGATGAATGCCGGTGAGAGCTGGGGACCTGTCGTTGTCCGGATTCCGGTCGAGAATTCCTGATACCATGCCACCGCCCGAAACGACCTTATGGAGGGATCATGAAAATGAGAAAGATGCTCGTTTTGATTGGGTGCGTCTTGGTCCTCGGCTGTGGCGGCCAGGTGGTGGATCAGGCCCCCGCCGGAGAAAACCCGTTCTTTGCGGCCTACGGAACCGAGTTCAATGTCCATCCTTTC
Organism: Thermoanaerobaculales bacterium; assembly: GCA_048061535.1. Classification (GTDB taxonomy): domain Bacteria; phylum Acidobacteriota; class Thermoanaerobaculia; order Thermoanaerobaculales; family Sulfomarinibacteraceae; genus Sulfomarinibacter. The sequence goes on from JBGMRN010000203.1 coordinate 2,676, forward strand.
GACCGAATTCAGCCCGAGCATTTCGTGCCGGCCTTCGAAGAGGGAATGAAACGCCATCTCGCCGAGATCGACACGATCGTCGACAACTCCGAGGAGCCGACATTCGACAACACCATCGTGGCGCTCGACGGATCCGGGGAGCTGTTGGGAGAGGTTTCGAGGGTCTTCTTCGCGCTGACCGGATCCAACACCAACGACGAGTTGCAGCAGATTCAGAAGGAAATGTCGCCGAGGCTCTCCGCCCATCGGGACGAGATCCAGCTCAACAAGGGGCTCTTCGAGCGCGTTCGTACCGTCTACGACCAGCGGGCGGATCTCGACCTGAATGGCGAGCAACTCTTCCTGCTGGAGAATCAATACGAAGGATATGTCCGCGCGGGCGCGCTGCTCGGTGACGAGGACCAAACCAGGCTCAAGGAGATCAACCAGAAACTTTCCCAGCTGAGAGTCGAGTTCGGCCAGAACCTCCTCGCCGAGACCAACGATTTCATGCTCGTCGTTGACGACGAAGCCGACCTCACCGGTCTGCCGGAAGGTGTGATCGACGCGGCGGCGGGCGCGGCTGCGAGAGCCGAACTCGAAGGCAAGTGGGTCTTCACCACCCACAAGCCCAGTATGCTGCCGTTCCTGACCTACGCCGAGAACCGGGCGCTGAGGGAGAAGCTCTACCGGGCGTACACCATGCGTGGCAACAACGGCAACGAGCACGACAATACGGGAATCGTGGCCGAAATCATCAACCTCCGGGTGGAGAAGGCCGGGCTTCTGGGTTTCGATACCTACGCCGATTTCATTCTTGAACGTCGCATGGCGAAGAACCCGGAGAACGTCTATGAACTCCTGAACCGGCTGTGGGATGCGTCCCTACCGGTGGCCGAAAGGGAGCTCAACGAGATGCAGGCGATCATCGACCGTGAAGGCGGAGACTTCGAGCTCGCCTCCTGGGATTGGTGGTATTACGCGGAGAAGCTGAGAAAAGAAAAGTACGATCTCGACGACAACGAGCTGCGGCCCTACTTCGTGCTGGACAATGTCCGGGAAGGCGCCTTCTGGGTGGCCAACCAGCTCTACGGCCTGACCTTCGAGCCGGTCGAGGGCTTTCCCAAACCCCACCCCGATGCCCAGGTCTTCGAGGTCAAGGAAGCCGACGGCTCGCATGCCGCGATCATGTACATGGATTTCCACCCTCGCGAGAGCAAGCGCCAGGGCGCGTGGTGCGGTCGGTTCCGCAGCCAAAGCCGGGTGGGAGGCGCCGAGGTCGATCCGATCATCAACCTGGTCTGCAACTTCACTGCCCCTTCCGGGGACACGCCGGCGTTGCTGAGCATCGACGAGGTCGAAACCCTGTTCCACGAATTCGGTCATGCCTTGGACGGAATACTGTCCGACGCGACCTACAAGACCCGGTTCAGCTCCAGTGACTTCTCCGAGATGCCGAGCCAGATCATGGAGCATTGGGCGCTGGAACCTGCGGTGATGAAGCACTACGCGAACCACTACCAAACGGGCGAGCCCATTCCCGACGAACTCATCGAGAAAATCGGCAATAGCAAGTATTTCAACCAGGGCTTCAACCAGGTGGAGTACCTGGCCGCCAGCCTCCTCGATATGAGATACCACACCCTGAGCGAACCGGTCGATCTCGACGTCAACGCCTTCGAGCAGGCGTATTTCGACGAGATCGGCTTGATGCCGGAGATCGTATCCCGCTACCGGAGCTCCTATTTCGCGCACATCATGGGCGGCTATGCAGCCGGGTACTACGGCTATATCTGGTCAGCCGTGCTGGACAATGATGCGTACGAGGCGTTCAAGGAGACCGGCATCTTCGACCGCGAGACGGCCCAGCGTTTCCGGACCACCATCCTCGAGGTCAACGGCACCGCGGACTTCCTGGAGATGTTCGTGAACTTCCGCGGCCGCGAGCCCGAAATCGAGCCGCTTCTGAAAAACCGGGGGCTGCTATAGCACACACGGGCGCCACGAGGGTGGTGCCCGTGACTATTCCGTCGTGAGGGCAGCGCGGCCGCGCGGGAGGTCGAAACGATCCCGGGTGGTGCAGTAGCCGAGGCCTCCGAGACGGCCGATCGTGTGCAGGCGATCGGGAAGAACATGCAGCCCCTCATCGACCAGGTCGTCGTGGATGTAGATGTGAACGATTTCTCCCATCACCACGTTGGCGCCTCCGGCGACTCCGGGCGCGAGGCGGGTGACCTGCAGTGTTCTGCACTCGAAGGCGACCGGAGACTCGGCCAGGCGGGGCGCCTGCACCGCGTGGCTCGCCGCCGTCCCCAAACCCGTGAGGTCGAACTCGCTTTCGCCGTGGGGGAGGGGTTCGCCCGCCGCCGCCACCTCTCGGGCGTACTCCTCGAGGGCGACGCTGACGACGAACTCCCCTGTCCCGCCCTCGTTCACGGGCTTGCAGTTGCGCAGCGTGTCCTTCTCCGAACCGTCGGGCTTGTTCGCCGGGCAGAAGAGGAGGCTCATCGGGGTCGCACCGATGCCGTTGAAGAACGAGTACGGCGCGAGGTTCGTCTCGCCGTCGGGCGAGATCGTGGAAATGACGGCAATCGGTCTCGGCGCGATACAGCCGATCATCAGCCGATAGCGCTGGGCGGACTCAAGAGTGCTCGGATCAATTTCCATGGCCCAAGTCTAACTGGAACGGTAGTCCGCGTCGGAACGTGACTCCGACGATCCGGCCCCCTGACCCGGGCCATGACGCTGAAAAACCAGCGTCTGATTGTTGGCGGGCATCTCGGTCCGTTCGACCAGGCTGAAACCGTCGGCTGCCTCGCACACCGCCTCGAGATCCCGGATGCCCCAGCGCGGATCCCGTTTGATCAGGCTCGTGTCGAATTCCACGTTGCTCTCGGCGGTGTGCCGATCGCCGATCCGAAACGGTCCGTACAGGATCAGCAGCCCTCCTTCGACCACGTGCCTGCGCGCCCCGGCCAACAACCCGAGGCAGCACTCCCACGGTGTGATGTGGATCATGTTGGCACTGAAGACAGTCTCGACCGCGCCGGTTTTCCAATCCCCTTCGAGCACATCCAGATAAAGCGGTTCGAGCAGGTTGGGCAGATTCCGTTCACCCGCCCATTCGCGAATCGAAGCCAGGTTCTCCTCTGAAACGTCGCTGGGCAGCCACTGCAACCCCGGAAGGTGTTCGGCGAAGAACACCGCATGCTGACCCGACCCGCTTCCGATCTCGAGCACCGTGCCCCGGGCGGGGAGGACCCGACGAAATACCTCGAGGATCGGTCCCTTGTTCCGGTCTGTCCACGGGTGGCAGAGCTTCTCATCCATCGATCGATGATCGAATGAAACCTCGCCGGAAGCAAGCCCGCGCCGGCTTCTACGCGGAAGACAAGAAGCTGGACTACTGGGATGGCGAGTAGGCT
>JBGMRN010000204.1:0-6074 GCA_048061535.1 Thermoanaerobaculales bacterium
TCACCGGCGATCTGCACCAGGCTCTTCCGGCAGAACTGCTCATCTCAGGTTGAGTTGAACGGAAATCGCGTGCTCCACGCGCTGCATGTCCTTGCCCGACAACCGGCCCATCTTGTTCACCAGCCGTCTTTTGCTGGCAGTGGCAATCTGGTCGGCCATCGCCTTCCGGGATTCACCCTCGAACCGCACGAGAGCCTCGCTCGGATACACGCGCTCCACATTCGAGGTCAGCGGCACGACCTGCACGCGGTTGAGGTGACGGTTCGAAGCGTCGTTGCTGACGATGACGGCCGGTCGTGTTTTCTCGGTCTCTCCACCGATCGAAGGATCGAAGCTCACCCACCACACCTCACCGCGTGTCATCGGCGACATCTCCGATCAAGCCTTCGGCCCACTCATCGGCCTCCGCCTCTCTCACCTCGTCGCCAGCCATCTCCCGGTAGGCGGCCTCGAGATCACGGGAAACGACGTGCGGTCGCGCGAGGTCTTCGAGAAACCGGCTGATTCGGCCGCGTCCGATCACAGCGTGCAGCCCTCTGTAAACCTCTTCGTCGAGCGTGATGGTGAGCTTTTTCTGCATGATGATCTCTCACTATACGTATCGTACACGTATTAACGGGCTTGGGCAAGTGGGCGGGGGGTCAGGAGGTTGGTCGGGAGTTTTTAGTTTTTAGTTCTCAATTTTCGGCTACAGGCGCCGGTTTGAATCGGAAATAGGTTGGTTTTCAATTCTCGGTACTCAATGGAGGTTAGGAGGTTAGGAGGTTAGATTGTTCGCGCTCATGAGCCTAACTTCCTAACTTCCTAACTTCGTCACTTCTTGGAGGGTTAGCAGTTTCCCCCGCCGTCCTACGCCGGCGTGGTCAACTCTCAACGCACTATTTTCAACTCGCTCCATCCTATTCCGGACGACGGGCTCGGGATTTGCCGAATTCTTGCTTTGGTCGGTGGTACGTGTTGATTTTGGACGGAGGTCAGGCGGGCGAGGCTGCCGCAGGTAGATCGACACTGTAAAGTGTTGACCGGGAAGCGGTTACGCGAAATTTTTCCTTGCAAGTCATCGGTTGACATCTGCAGCAACAGGATAGCAGAGGTTGCTGAAAACTTCGTCTTCAATTCTCAGTTCTCAGTTCTTAATTCTTAATTTCGGAAGGCAGTTGGAGGACGGATCATAGTTTCTAGTCTTTGCCAGTCGTGAAGTCTTCAATGCTGATGGCCACGCCTTTACACTGCTCGAGAAGCCGCGCCCCCGCTCGGTCGCCAAGGGCCTCCTCGAGGATCACGATCGCCTCCTTGCTCAGGCTGCGCCGATGGACCCTGGCCCTCTCTTTGAGGCGCTCGTGCAACTCGTCGGGAAGCTCCCGGATCATCAATCCTGCCATTTCGTCAATCTCCCGTGGTGCTTATTGATATCATTATGATATTACGTTTTGGGTTAGGGGGTTAGGAGGTTAGGGAGTTAGGGAGTTAGGGGGTTAGGAGGTTAGGGAGTTAGGGAGGTGCCACGCCTCGCTCCTCACTTCCTAACTTCCTCACTTCCTCACTTCTTTGGGGTTTGAGTTCAGGGTTTTAAGTTCTTATCGGCATCGACCATCATTCTTACTAGTGTTTGGAAATCGGTCTTTGGTTCCCAGCCGAGTTGGGTGCGGGCCTTGGAGGCATCGCCGAGGAGGTAGTCGACCTCGGAGGGCCGGAAGTAGCGGGGGTCGACGCGGACGAGGATACGGCCGTCGGGGCCGGCGGCGGTTTCTTCAAGGCCCTCGCCGGACCAGGTGAGGGGCAGGCCGACGTGGGCGAATGCCCGGTCGCAGAACTCGCGTACCGAATGGGTTTCGCCGGTGGCGATGACGAAGTCGTCGGGCTTGTCGGTCTGCAGCATCAGCCACATCGCCTCGACGTAGTCGCCGGCGAAGCCCCAGTCGCGCTTTGCGTCGAGGTTGCCGAGGAAGAGGCAGTCCTGGATGCCTGTCTTGATGCGGGCCACCGCGCGGGTGATCTTGCGGGTGACGAAGGTCTCGCCGCGGCGCGGGGACTCGTGGTTGAAGAGGATGCCGTTGACCGCGTGCATGCCATATGCCTCGCGATAGTTGCGGGTGATGAAGAAGGCGTAGGCCTTGGCCGCGGCGTAGGGGCTGCGGGGATGGAAGTTGGTGGTCTCGGTCTGCGGCGAATCCTCCGCCTTGCCGTAGAGCTCGGAGGAGGACGCCTGGTAGAAGCGGGCATCGAGGTCGAGCTCGCGCATGGCCTCGAGCAGGCGAACGGCGCCGACGCCGGTGACCTCGGCGGTGTACTCGGGGATCTCGAATGAGACTTTGACGTGGGACTGGGCGCCGAGGTTGTAGATTTCGTCCGGGCGCACGGTCTTGAGGATGCGGTTGAGCGAGGAAGCGTCGTTGAGGTCGCCGTAGACGAGGTTGAGTCGCTTTTCCTCGATCCAGGGAGGTTCGTAGATGTGGTCGATGCGGGCGGTGTTGATCGAGGACGAGCGGCGGATCATGCCCCAGACCTCGTAGCCCTTGGCCAGGAGAAGCTCGGCGAGGTAGGACCCGTCCTGGCCGGTGATTCCGGTGATGAGGGCTTTTCGGCCGATGCGAGCGGGCCACCGGGAAGGGGTGTTGGGTTCATTGTTCATTGTCTGCCTCGGGGGTTAGGAGGTTAGTGGGTTAGGAGGTTAGGGGGTTAGGGGGTTAGGGGGTTAGTTCTCAGTTTTTAGTTCTCAATTTTCGGCTACAGGCGCCAGTTCCAATCGGAAATGGGTTGGTTTTCAATTCTCGGTTCTCAATTGGGATTAGGAGGTTAGGGGTTCTCAGCATTTTCTCCTCACTCCGTTCGAGCAATTGTGGAACATTCAACCCTCGGTCAAATTCGGAATGTCAACCGTCTCTCGAGCCTTGCCGCCCTGCAAGGTCATCAGGCAACTGCGCCGAGTGCCAAACAGCAACCACCCAAACGTCTGTGCCCTCTACCCGATAGAAGAACCGGTAGGGCCGCACGATGATCTCGCGGAAGGCCAGGTCGGGAAATTCCGGGATGTGACGCCCTGAATCGGGAAACCGTTCGAGACGGCGGAGATGCGCCTCTGCTTTCTCACGGAGCTGCCGCGCTGCGGAAGGCTTGCCCCGGCGAATATATGTGATGGCGTCAAAAAACTGTTTTCGCGCCGTCGGTGTAAACCGCACCTTCATCTAGCCCGCATATCTCACCAGCTATCTACTGCGGGGCGCAATACACAGCACGTGTCAGTGCTTTCTCGATTTGCTCGCTCGACGTACCGCAAGTACTACTTCGCTCCCAAATCTTGCGAGAGCACAGACACGCACCGCGCCTTGCACCCCTCGTGACGAAACCTGGTGAGATAAGATATGCGGGCTAGCCTGCACTTCGCTTCCTCGACATTTGAACTTACTCTTGCGCGGGCCCTAAAAATCACCGCCGAGGAGCTCATCAGCTTCGGCCAGCACTTCTTCAAGATCGTGGCCCACTCCAGCGGCGATTTCCTTTTCGCCTTGGGCGAGGAGCCGGAGTATTTCCAGGTCCTGCTCCATTCGTTCGAACTCCTCCACGCTCAGGAGGACCGCCGCCGGCCGGCCGCGCTGGGTCACGACGACCGGGTCTCGAGACTCCCGGACCTTCTTGAGAAGGGCTGCCGCACCTTGCCTGAGATCAGAAATGGGGACTATTTCGGGCATTCGTGTCATCCGTACCTCCAGATGTTATGTTGAGTGTACCATTGAAGGTTCCGTGAACGAGGCGGTTTCTGTAGCCCGCCATGAGCTTCAGTCTCGCAGCGAGAACCCGAGGCTCGTCGCTGAGCACCTCGGCCAGGGCTTGCATCAGTCGATTGTTGGGTTCAGACATTCTGTTTTCAGCTTTTCTGGAATGGGTTGGATTTCAACTCTCGATACTCAGTTCTGAATTGTGGTCAGGCCGTTGATGAGGAGTACGTCCGGGCGTCCGGCCGCCTCGCGTTTCATGGCCTCGGTGAAGCCGGAGCGCGAGAAGAGGGCGTACTCTCGTTGAGTGATTGAAGAAGGGAGGTCGACGAGGGTGGATGCCTCCTCGAGGTCGCGCAGGATGTTGGTTCCGATCGGGCGACGGCTCCACTTCGCTTCGCCGAAGAGCACCGAGGCGCCGTCGCCGGCAAAAGCCAGGAGGTCGATCTCGGCGTTTCGCGTCCACCACCTTCCGGCCCGCTCCCAGCGGCGGCCTGCGGCGTCGTCAAGCAGACCATGGTGAACCTCCTGCCGGCAGATGTCCTCATAGGCGGAAGCGGCGAAGCCGTCGAGCTCGGAGTCGACTCGTCGCGCCGCCTCATCGGCGCGGCCGGTCTCCAGCAGGGCCCTTTGAGGCAGGACAAATCGAAACCAAAAGCGGACGAATGGGTCGGCGATCGCGTAAAGGCCCTTCTTGCTCTTCTCCGGGCGAAGCTCGGTGGCCGGCACCTCCCGCAGCACGAGCCCAAGGCCCTGGAGGACCGAGAGGTACTTGGCGATGGTCGGGCCGGGAAGGCCGGTCGCGTTGAGAATCTCTGAGAGCTTGCGCTTGCCGGCGGCGATGGCGGCGAGGATGCCGAAGTAGACGCGGGGCTCGCGTAGCTCCTGCCGCAGGAGAAACTCGACCTCCTCCTGGAGCGGGGCGCCGGTGTCGAGGATTGCGGTGCGGATATTCACTCGCAGGTTGCGGCGGTCGTCGAAGAGCCGCAGGTAATAGGGCACGCCCCCAAGCACCGACCACGCCCGCACGCGATCGTCGAAGTTGTAGCGGGGGAAGAACTCGCATGCGTCCCCGAAGAGAAGCGGTGCGAGACGCAGTTGGCCCGTGCGGCGCCCGTAGAGAGGCGCGCGCTCGGAGAGCACTTCCCGCTCCATCATCGCTACCGAGGAGCCGCAGAGCACCATGAATGTCTTCGAATCGCCAAGCTCCTGGTCCCAGGCGCGCTGCAGCAAGCTGGGCAACGCCGGGTTGGCCTCCACGAGATAGGGGAACTCATCGATCATGAAGGCAACCCGCCGCTTCTGCCGGCTGATCCAGGTGAACACCTGGTCCCAGCTTTGGAAACCAGAGTCGGCAAGCAGCGGATCATCCACGAGCAAGCCAAGCCCCTGGCCGAGCTCACGAAGTTGCTGAGGCTCGGGCAAACGCGTGGCAATGTAGTGGAACGCAGGCCGGCCTTCGGCGAAGCGCCGGAGAAGCGCTGTCTTCCCCACCCGGCGTCGACCGTAGAGCACGACTAGCTGCGGTTGGCGAACGGACCAGGAGCGGTCGAGGAAGCCCAGCTCGGATCGGCGGTTGATGAATCTTTCTTTCATGATACTTTAGAGTATCATACTGAAGAGTATTGCAAATGAATTGATTCTCAATTCTCGGTTCTCAATTGAGGTTAGAAGGTTAGGGGGTTAGGTAGGTGCCACTCGCACTCCTCACTTCCTCACGAATCACCGTAATGGGTACGGGCGCGGAGGATATAGACGATGCGGTCTTGTTCGTCGATGGAGTAGACGATTCTGTCTTTGAGGGTCAGGCGGACCGACCAGTAGCCGTCGAGCTCGCCGACCAGCTTCTTGCCATCGAACGGGTTCACTGCGATGCGGTTCATCAGTATGTCGCGAAGCTTGGTTTTGAACTTCGGAGTTAGCCTGGCAATGTCCTTCTGTGCTCGTCGGGTGATTTCGACGCGATACGGCCTGTCATTCATCGCCGAGGAGGTCATCAATAGAGGCTGTCCGCCCGGCCGCAACATCTGCCTCCGCCTCGGCCAGGCTCTCGCGCATTCCAGGAATCGAGAGAAGCTCGAGCGTCTCGAGCAGGCCTTCGTAGTCCTCCTCCGAAACCAGCACGACCCCACCCTCCCGGTGCCGGATCCGCACCGGATCGTGTGCGTGGACCGCACGGCGAATGAGGTTGAACAACTCCTTCCTGGCCTCGGTTGCATTTACGGTAGTCATCGTTCTCTCCGGACTTTAGTGTACGTGAACATGTACGTTTTGTCAACGATCTCTCGCGGGTTGTTCTGGTAGGGGGTTAGGGGGTTAGGAGGTTAGGTCGGTGCCGTCGCTCCTCACTTCCTCACTTCC
>JBGMRN010000205.1:0-6042 GCA_048061535.1 Thermoanaerobaculales bacterium
ATCGCGTCACCTACCAGAAGCGCGACACCGGAGTGAGGGAGATCCTCCGACTCCGCACCACCCGAGGCACGCCGCTCAGGATGACGGCGGGTCAGCGCCCCGCGAAGCGTCCTCCCCCCGCGCAGGCGGTACCGGATCGCACCCCCCCGGGTGGAAGGGGTGGCACCTGAGGATCCTCCACACCGCCATCCCCAGCCCGCGCAGACCGTGGTTCTCGATCGCCTCGGCGGCGTAGACCGAGCAGGTGGGCTCGAACCGGCACGCCGGCGGCATGATCGGTGAGATGAACCGCTTGTAGAGGCGGGCGGGGAGGGCGACGAAACGCCAAAAACGTCCCACAACCGGAGTATTCTAACCTGAGGAGGAATGCCATGGAACGAACGATCATCGCGACCGAGAAGGCGCCCGGGGCGGTGGGCCCGTACTCGCAGGCCGTCACCGCCGGCGGGCTTGTCTTCACCGCAGGCCAGATTCCCATCAACCCGGCCACCGGAAAAGTGGAAGCGGAATCCATCGAGGACCAGACTCGCCAGGTGCTGAAGAACATCCGTGCGCTGCTGCATGCCGCCGGGAGCGGCCTCGACCGGGTGGTCAAGATGACGGTGTTCATGACCGACCTCGAAGACTTCCAGGCCATGAACGCGGCCTACGCGGAATTCTTCCCCGCCGCCCCTCCCGCCCGCTCCGCGGTGCAGGTGGTCGCGCTGCCGCTGGGGGTTCAAATCGAGGTGGAAGCGGTTGCCCTCATAAGTTGAATTGGGAATTAGGAATTCCTAATTCGTTCTCGAGCGACAGCGCAGCTGTTACTCGAGAACGTGAATATTACGCGCAGCGCAGATCTCCTTGAGCTGCCTCGGCCACACGGTGACCGTGACCTCGCCGAGGTGGGCCGTCCGCAGCAGGTACATGTAAGTGCGGGCCTGGCCGATGCCGCCGCCGATGGACAGCGGAATCTCGTCGTTGAGGATCGCCTGGTGGTACGGCAGGTCGAGGAAGTCGAGCTGATCGCTGATCTCGAGCTGGACCTTCATGGTCTCCTTTGTGACTCGAATGCCCATCGAGGTGAGCTCGTGCCGACGCCGGGTGACTGGGTTCCAAACCAGGATGTCACCGTTGAGGCCGTGCATCGGCCGGCCGTCGGCTGACACCGTTTCGGTGACCCAGTCGTCGTAGTCCGCGGCTCGCATCTCGTGCGGATATCCATCTGCGAGCACCCAACCGATGCCGTAGATGAAGACCGCCGGGTATTCCTGGATGATCTTCGTCTCACGTTGCTTCCGCGGCAGGTCGGGGTAGCGCTCGAGGATCTCTTCGGCGTGGATGAATGTGAGCTCCTCCGGGATCTGGGGAAACTTGTCGTTCCGCAGCTCCGGGAAAAGCTCCTGGACGTGCATCCCGGCGCCGTGGATCACCTTCCAGATCTTCTTGACCGTGTCGGTCAGATAGTCGAGATTGCGGTCCTCCGGCCTGATGGCCTTTTCCCAGTCCCACTGGTCGACGTACGAGGAGTGGTCGTGGTCAAGGAAGTAGTCCTTGCGTACCGCTCGCATGTCGGTGTTGATTCCCTCCCCCACCTTGCAGCCGAACTGCGCGAGGGCCATTCGCTTCCACTTGGTGGCGGCCTGGACGACCTGGGCCTTGATCGGCTGGTCGAGACCCAGCCCGCACTGGAACTCGATCGGCGTTCGGGAGCCGTCGCGGTCGAGGTAGTCGTTGACCCCGCTGTCACGATCGACGATCAACGGCACCTGCACCATGCTGAGATTCAGCTCCTCGCAAAGGTGCTGCTCGATGTACTGCTTCACCTCGTACACGGCGCGCATGCGCTCCAGCGGCGACTGCAACGGCATGTAGTCCGTCGGCAGGATCTTCTCCACCTCCTCGTAGGTACTGATTCCGGGTCCAGCCAGGTCCGCTGTCTTGTCGCTCATCTCGTGTCCTCCCGCAGTCGTTGATTGATCGGGGCCGCGACGCCTCGCCGCGGAGCCCCAAAAAGTTGTAGGCGAGGAGTCACCCACTGTCAAGGCTGCGACCCGCAGATCTCACAGCGTTTCGTTTGCCCGGCCTGCACTTTCCACCAGCTTGCTGCTGCGGGGCGCAATCCGGTTAGCGCAAATACACATCCTGTGGCCGCGGAATCGTGCCCACGTCGGTGAGGACAAACGGCTCGCGGATCAGGGCGATCCTGGGCGGGAAGTAGAGCGGAATGTATACGTTGGCCTCGCGCACCCTCGCCAACGCCTCCCTGAGAAGCTGGAGGCGCACGTCGGCTCGGGTTTCGTGAGCGGCCTTCTCGATCAAGGCATCCACCGCTTGATCCGAGTAGCTCACGCTGTTGAATCGTCCCAGGTGGAGCCGAGGATCTCGGGTGTGGACAAAGGCCTCGAGCAGGCTCGAGGCATCGGCGATCCCAAAGTTCCATGAAAAGACCGTGGCCTGGTTCGACCCGTCCTCCAGGCTCCGGTAGTACTCCTCGTAGGGAAGGTTGACGAGCTCGACCTCCAAACCCACTGCGGCCAGCGACGAGCTCAGGTAGTCGAGAACGCCCGGGTGGAGGTTGTGAAAGCTCAGTTTCAGGCGTACTCCGGGAATCGCACCCGTTTGCATCAGGAGATGCCGCGCCCGCTCCGGATCCGTCTCGCAAGAGTCGAGTGCGGAGCTGTAGCCGAAGACCTCGGTCGGCACCAGCGAGCCCGCCGCGCCGGCGGTACCCTTCGGAAAAGCCTGATCCACGAGCAGGTGGCTGTCGATCGCGAGGAAAATCGCCCGCCGCACTCGGGGATCGTCCAACGGCGGCCTCGAAAGGTTTAGGCCGAGCACCGTCGTCGCGGCCGCCGGCAACCGCACCACCGACCATTTGTCACCCTCAGGATGCGCCTCCACAAAACTCACCCGCAACCTGGAGATCACGTCGATCCGACCCTTGTGGATGAGAGAGGCCAGACCCTCATCCGAGGAGACGAACTGGATGCTCACCTCGTCGAAATCGAGCGGCGACCCCCAGTACCCCTTCCAACGTCTCAGGAGGACCGGCCCGGAGAGGGAGCCTATCTGCCAGCGAAGGGGTCCGGTCCCGACCGGCGAGGAAGGATCGAAATCACTCGGCGCGATGGCCACGAGATCGAGCTTCGCGAGCAACAAGGGCGACGGCTCCGAGGTGACGATCTCCACGATTCCGCGGCGATCCTCCAGAGCCCGTACGCTCTCGATCGCCTTGAAATGAAACCCGAGAGTGGCGCTCGTTCGCGCCCGTTCGACGGAGGCGACGACGTCGGAGGGAGTCAACGGGCGACCGTTGTGGAACAGGACCCCCTCGCGAATGTGGAGACGCCACGTCAGATCGTCCGGGTTCGACCAGTGGTCGGCGAGCAACGGACGGACGGGTATCCCGGGTGCGATCCGGACCAGCCCCTCGTACACAGACGACAGCACGGCTCGAGTGACAGCGTCCGAATGATCATAAGGGTCGAGGGTCACCAGCTCGTGGTAGTAGGCCATCCGGAGATCGCGCGAGACCGGCGCGCTCGGAGTGCAGCCGGTTGCGTTCGCGGCCAGCAGAATACCTGCCAAACCCGACATTCGCGAGAGCAACCGGTGATGGTTCATCTTCTTCCAGTCTACCCGGACCTGGAGTTCACGGCGGTGAGTTCGGCGCTCACCTGCCACAGCCTGGCGGCTGTCCCGAGATCGCGGGCCGCCTTCGAGGGCTCGCTGAGACGGCGTTTGACGTAGTAGCCCCCGCTCGCGCCCGCCACCTCGGGCGAGCCGGCCAACCAAACCGCGGTGTCGGCGCCCCGCTCGGGGCTCAGGAGGAACAGCCCTGCGTTGTTGACCAGAACCTGGAGCTGCGGACAGCTCTCGAGAACTCGTTCTGCGAGGGATCGCACCTGGGTCTGTGAGCTGAGATCGCAGTGGGGCAACAGGCGCTTTAAACATGGTCGTTTCCACGCGCTGAGAAATCCGAAATCCGCAATCCGAGATTTACCTACTCTACCGGGTTCCGAAGCTCCCCGACCCGCTCGACCTCGACGACGACCTCGTCGCCGGCAACCAGAGGTCCGACCCCGGATGGTGTTCCTGTCATGATCACGTCCCCCGGCTCGAGAGTCATGACCCGAGAGATGTATGCAATCAGGAAGGCGGGCGGGAACACCATTTGCTCGGTGTTCCCGAATTGCCGCACCTCCCCATTCACCCGGCAGCGAACCTCGAGGTGACCCACCGCGTCCTCGTCGATCTCGGTCTCGACCCAGGGACCGAGGGGACAGAACGTGTCGAATCCCTTGCCCCGCGTCCACTGACTGTCACTTCGCTGCAGATCCCTGGCGGTGACGTCATTGCCGCAGGTGATGCCGAGAACGTTCTCCCAGGCCTGTTCCTCAGCCACATTGCGGCACCTCCGGCCCATCACCAACGCCAGCTCCCCCTCATGCTCCACCCGCTGCGAAAGGCTGGGTATGACGATCGTGCCGCCGGGGTAAAGGACGCTCGAAGGCGGCTTGAGGAACAGCAGCGGTTCGGCAGGCACGTCGACGCCGTGCTCCGCCGCATGGGCGACATAGTTCCGGCCCACGCAAACAATCTTGGAGGGCGCGCACGGAGCGAGCCGACGGAGGTCATCGATACGGCCCAGGGCCGCACCGACCTCGGTCCGCCCCGCGTACGGATCGCCTTTCACAGCCAGCACCTCGTCCCCCTCGATGACCCCCCAAATCGGTCTTCCACCTTCAAATACTCGAACGATGCGCATCGCTCATTCCCTCCCAACCGCGCTGAAACCAAAAAGCTCATGGATTCGCCGGTCGCGCACGCTGTCGCGCACCTTCCGCGCCACCAGCGCCACCTCCTCGTCGGAGTCGGCGAGGGCCTCCTCCAACAATCGCCGCGAGGGTCCCGCGTCCTCGAAGAGTATCAGCGCTCGCACCGTGTTGCGCCGCGTGCGCGGTTCGATGCTGCGGCTCAGCCGCCGGATCGTCGGAAAGGCGAGAGTCTCAGGGATGGCGCCGCCGACGATCAGCTCGATGAGTACATAGCTCGCGGCCTCGACCATCCGAAAGTCATCACCTTCGAGCGCGCGGACGAGAGCAGCCGCCGAGTCCCTGTCGCCGCTGTGGATGAGGGTCATGGCCGCCAGGTGGCGGACCGCCGCCGACGGATCTCCAAGTGCTCGGATGGTGCTCCGGCCACCTCGGGCGCCGACGCGAACCATGATCGAGAGCAAGTCTTCGAAGCGCTCAGGGTCCGTTCCCTCGGATACGCGGCGCATGATCGGCTCGACGACCCGGGGGTCGGAGAACCCTCCAAGACACTCAATTGCCCTGGCGTAACCTTCGCGGAGGCCGACCCTCGGTTCTCGTCCTCGGCCGCCTTCTTCACCACTGGGCTGCTGACCGAATCACCCTGCGAACGCTCCACCTCCGCCAGCGCCTTGCGTTTCCAACCCTCGGCCCGGTCCGAGCTGGGATCGAGCTCGAGCGATCGTTCGAGGACGGGAAGAGCCTCGGCGAATCGACCCAAGCGAACAAGGCAGTAACCTCTGTCCAGCCAGGCACTTGCGTTGTTAGGATGAAGCCCGCACCAGGCCTCGAGCATCGTCAGAGCGTCGCTCCACCGCTCTTGCTTGAGATTTTCGACAATCTCACGCTGCAGCCGCAGGGCGTCGGGATTCACGATTCACCGAGCCCGCATATCTCACCGGGTTTCGTCGCGAGGACGGCAAGGATGGCGGCCGATCTCTGCGTTGCTCGTCGTCGAGAATGCTCGGGCACCAACTTCCTCCTCGTCCCCGGGAGTCGCCTCGCTGAAGCCACCGGCGCCGGGAATCGGTTTCCTCGCCGGACCTCTAACCCGCATACCTCACCAGCTTCCTACTGCGGCCGATGATGCACCGTGCCCTGCGGCGTTTTCTCGCCTCGGGGTGCTCTCCCCGCCGACAACAGCGCGAAGTGGCCGAAGGCTCGCCCCCAGGCGAGCCCATCGGACACGCGCTGGTGACGGTGAGACACAAGCGCCGGAGGCGCGCCGTAACGTACCGCAAGTACG
>JBGMRN010000206.1:0-6002 GCA_048061535.1 Thermoanaerobaculales bacterium
CCCGGCGCCATCACCTTCCCTTCGGGCAGATACTCGAGGCAATGCGCCATCCAGCCGGCCTGGATGGCGAGGCAGAAGGGGATGGGGAAGGCGCTCACCGGCAATCCGATGGGGTGGTAGAGGAGGCCGGTGATGCTGTCGACATTGGCGAAGATTCCCTTTGGGCCGAGCGCCTCTTCGACCACCTCCCGCAGGGCGGTGTAGATCTCCCACATCCCGCTCTGACCGCGGGCGGCGAGCAGCGCCTCGGCGTGTGGCTCGAGGGCAGCGACCCGTGGGTCGGGGCACTTGTAGACGCGGTGCCCGAAGCCGGGGAAGCGGTGACCGCGAGCGAGGGCCTCCTTCGCCCATTGGCGGGCGTGGTCGGGGTTGCGCAGACTTGCGAGCATTTCGAAGCAGAGCTGGTTGGCGCCACCGTGGCGCGCGCCCGACAGCGCGCCCATGCCGGCCAGCACCGCGGAACCGAGGTCTGCGCCGGTCGAAATCACAACCAGTGCCGCAAAAGCGGCAGCGTGGAGCCCGTGCTCCGCCTGCACCACCAGGCTCGCCTCGAAGGCTCGAAGCTCTTCGGCGGACGGCAGCCGCCCGAGGGATTGGTAGAGAAAATTCTCCGCGTAACCGAGGTCCTCCCGCGGCGCCACCGGCGCCTCACCGTCGAGGTGGCGGATCGCGCAGGCGGCGAGAGAGGCGGTCCATGCAAGAATGCGGGCAGGCCGGCGCCACTGGGCGTCGAGCTCGGTGTTTTCGGCCTCCGGGATCTCACATGCCGCTACCGTCAGCATGGTTCGGTACTGGGCCAGGGGGTGAGCCCGTGTCGGTACATAGCGAAGAGCCTCGATGGCGGTCTGCGGAGGGTGGCGCCACCGTCTCAGCTCGGCGGTCCACTGGTCGAGCTGACTGTGGTCGGGCATCTCGCCGAAGAGGATCAGGTAGGTGACCTGCTCGAAGCTCGCCCGCGCCGCCAATTGCTCGACGGGGTAGCCGCGGTAGAGAAGGCGGCCACGGGCCCCGTCCACCGCACCGATGGCGGTGTCACCCACGACCAGCCCCTCGAGGCCTCGCCCGTAGAGCTGCTCGCTGCAGACCGGGCCGTTGCCGATCACGGTGGATTCCCCGTGTCGAGGTCTCGTTCTGCAACACCCACGTATCGGCTCAGCGGCCGGTAGAGGCGGATCGTGTCGAGGGCCTCGCGAACCAGCGCCACCATCCCGGCCATGCGGCCGACCGCGAACAAGCAGGGACCGAGAGACGCCCCGGCGCCGAGAAGATGGAAGAGCAAGGCCCCGTAGAAATTGATGTTGATAAAGACGCCTTTCGGCGCCAGAGCCCGGGTGGCCGCGCTCTCCACGGCGCGCGCGATCTCGAAGAGCGAGCCCTGGTTTCGGCTGCGGGCGATCGCCGCAACCTCCTTGCGGAGGATCACGACCCGCGGGTCGGGCATGTGGTAGGCGCGGTGGCCGAACCCGGCGATGATACCTCCGGCAGCGACGGTTCGCTCGACCCACCGCTCGGCCTCGGTGGGGTCTCGGAGGGGAAGTACCTGCTTGAGGACCTCCTCGCTGGCGCCGCCGGTCTTCGGGCCACGAAGCGCCGAGAGGCCGGCGACGATGTTGTAGTACGGGTCCGCGAGGCACGAAGCCACCACCATCGAGGTAAACGTCGGCGCATCGAGCCCGTGTACCGCATAGAGAACCCACAACAAATCGAGCGCCCGCACCTCCTCGGACAGCGGAGTGCGATCACCGAGCGCCGTCAAAAGCCCTTCCGCCAGGCTCTGGTCCGCCCCGGGGACCAGCGGGCCGAGGCCGCGAAGGTGACGACAGATCTCGCCGACCAGCGATGCGACCTGACCGACGACATGGAGCTCCCGCCAGTGCCGGTCGCCAGCCAAATCGTCGTCCACAGACAGCTCGTGACAGCCGAGAGCGGAGACCCCGGCGCGGAGCATCCTGGTCGGGTGGGTTGAGGGATCGAGACCGCGGATGAGATCGAGGACCGGGGGCGGGAGGTCCCGACTGGCCCGCAGACGGCGGCGAAACTCGCCGAGCTCCTCGGGGTTGTTCCCCGGCTCCCGGCCGGTGACGAGGAGGAACGCCACCTCCTCGAAGTCGTGGACGGTGGCCAGCGCCTCGATGGCAACCCCGCGATAGGCCAACTGGCCGCTCGATGGGTCGAGCCACATCACCCGGGTCTCGGCGGCCACCACTCCGGCAAGACCCGGACCGACGTCGGTGGTCACCGGCCAGTCCACCTTGTCGGCTCGCCAATCGAACGCATTGCTCGAGGTTCTGAGAATCGTCACCCGGTAAGGATAGCGGTTCTTTGGATTTCGGATTTATCGGCGCGTGGGAGCGATCGAGGGTATCGGAGCGTGTTACTGGCGCCCTGCGGGCGCCGTGAAGCACCACCGCCCGCGGGGGGTTCATTGGCTCCTCCTTCGGATGAGCCTTGAACCCCGACCGCTGCCGTCGGCGGTTTGCCAGCGCTTGGGCGCCGCGACACCTCGCCTCGGAAAACCGGGCGAGCGCAGTGCGCCTCGGTTTCCCGAGAAAGGGATAGAATGGCTGTATGGTGAGCAAACCCATGGCCCTCATTCGCAGCATGCGGCCAGAGCAATGGCTCAAAAACGGTTTCGTCCTCGCGCCGATCGTGTTCTCCGGGTTGGTGAGGAACCCCGAGGCGTGGGGGCGCAGTCTGCTGGCGGTTTTGGCCTTCTGTGCCGCCTCCTCGGCGACCTACCTTGTCAACGACGTCATCGACCGCCGGGCGGACCGGGCGCACCCGGACAAGAGCCGTCGGCCGATCGCCGCGGGCGAGGTTTCGGTGGGGTTGGCGCTGGCGACGGCGGCGGTCTCGGTGGCGGCGGCGATGGGAATTGCTGTGGTTCTCGGCGGTTGGTTCCCGACGGTACTGATCTCGTATGTGCTGCTGGTGTTGCTCTACTCGGCGGTTCTCAAGAAGGCGGTCTTCCTCGACGTGCTGGTGGTTGCGGCGGGTTTTGTCCTCCGGGTCGTGGGCGGCGCGGTCGCTGTCGATGTTCCGGTCTCAAGGTGGATCCTCCTGGTCGCCTATCTCCTGGCCCTCTACCTGGCCCTGGGCAAGCGTCGCACCGAGCTCGCTCTCCTCGGGGAGGGCGCTGGAGAGCATCGCGTGGTGCTCGGCCACTACACCCTGCCGATGGTGGACGGGGCGATCAGCGTTGTCCTTGGAGCCACGGTGCTGGCCTATGCGCTGTACACCGTCGCCCCGGATACCGTGGCCAAGGTCGGTTCGGAGGGACTGATGGCCACTGTGCCGATCGTCCTTTATGGCCTCTTCCGCTACCTCTACCTGCTCCACCGCCACGAGCTCGGGGGCAGCCCGACGCGCGCGTTGCTCACCGACCGGCCGCTGCTGATGTGCGTGGTGGTGTGGCTCGCGGTCGCGGCAATTGTGATCAACGCTTCGCATTGAAAACAGTTTTGAGTTCTTAGTTTCTGGCACCGCGGGCGCGATGCGCTGCTGACTTCGAGGCGGTCTTCTGCCGTCGCGCTCCCCGAGGGAGCCCCCTTTGAGGTTTTGGGATCTGCCGGTGTTCTATCTTCAGCGTGGTTGTTCCCAAAACCGTCAAAGACGGCACGCCCGGTCATCGCGCTGGCCTCCATCGCGGCATTGCGCTCCATTTCTGTGGTCTGCGGCGACAATTGAGAATTGAGAATTCAAAATTGAGAATTCAGCGACGAAGTCGCTGCACGATGCGTCGCGCGGCGGCTCGCGCTTGCTTGATGCAGTCGTTGACGGAGACGCCGCGGTAGGGCGAGCCCGCGAGCTCGATGCCGGCGGCGTGAGCGGCTTCTTCGGCTGCCGCGACCCGATCCAGATGGCCGACGGTGTACTGCGAGATCCCTCGCTCCCAACGAACGATCCACACCCTGTCGGGCGCCGGGTCGGCGCCGAAGACCCGAGCGAGGGCGCCGCGCACATGCCCGATTAAATTCTCGTCTTCCGCTCCCGCGGCTTCGGGCGCGCGGGCGCCGCCGACCATGACCCGAAGGAGGAGAGAGCCCGATGGCGCCTGCCCTGGGAAAATGTCGTGGCAATAAAGGGTGCCGAGCAATCCGGGCTCTTCGCCGCGGGGGACGAGGAAACCAAAGCCGCTGACCGGTCGGCCGAACGCTCCGGTGTCCTGATAGGCCATCATGACGACCGCGATGGCAGCGGTCGGAATCTCCTGGAGCGGCGCCACCGCGGCCGGCGCCGGTCCCGCGAGCAACTGGGCGGCCCCTTCCGCCGGCAGGGTCAGGAGCACGGCGTCCGCCTTGAGGTCTCCGTCTCTGGTGGTGAGAATGAATCCCTCTCCATCGCGGCGGAGGGCGTTGACCGTCCGCTCTCGGTGGAGGCGGCCCCCGAGCGCCTCGGTCATAGCCTGCGGCAGCCGTTCCATGCCGCCTTCGAAGGTCGTAAGCGTGCCGCCGGGGCCGGCCGGCCCGCCGCTTTTGCCGCCGGCCCTTCGCGCCTCGCGCATCTTGGCGAGCAGCGCCCGAGTCAGCGACCCGTGCTCGGCCTCCATCGCAGCCATGCGAGGGAAGGTGGCGGCCAGCGAAAGCTGCTTCGAGTCGCCGGCGAAGACCCCGGTGACCATGGCGTCGACGAGGACCTCGGCAGCGCGGCGGCCGATGCGGCGGCGGGCGAAATCGAAGACCGTCTCGTCGTGCTCGGGACGGCGGCGGGCGAACGGCTCGCCGAGCAATCGCATGCGACCGGCGAGCGGGAGGATGTCGGAGGCCATGAAAGCGAGCGGCGAGACGGCGACTCGGCGGAGCCGGCCGTCACGCAGGATGAAGCGATCGGCGGCGGCCTCGTCCGCCCGCAGCAACGCGTCTCCGAGACCGCTCAGGCGAGCGAGCTCGAGGGTATCGGGGGCGTTGTCGAGGAACCCCTGGGGGCCCCATTCGAGGGTGCAGCCCGCCTCACGCTCCGTTCGAATCTTGCCGCCGGCTTGCCCGGATGCCTCGAGGACCACCACCTCGTCGATGCCGTGGTCGTGGCCTAGCCAGGCCGCGGTGGCCAGACCGGTGATGCCGCCGCCGACAATCGCGACGCGGGTCTTCACTTTTCAGACCGCTTTGCAGTGAAGTCGGTGAGCAGGGTGGCGACGGCTGTCACCCCAGTATTGATCGCCGCCTCGTCCGGCCGAAAGGTCGGGGTGTGAACGTAGTCAGTCCAACCCTCTTCGGAGTTGGCAACTCCGAGGAAGAAGTAGAAACCCGGGATCTCGCGCTGATAGTAGGCGAAGTCCTCGGAGGCCATGATCGGCTCGACCTCGAGAACCTGCTCGGGTCCAAGGCTGCGTTCAAAGGACGAGGCAGCGAACCGCGCCAACTCCGCGTCGTTGTCCGTGACCGGCGCGATGCGCTGATACGACAGCTCGTAACCCGCGCGGTGCGCCTCGCAGACGCCGGCCACCACCCGTTCGAAGCGCTCGGGAATCTCGGTCCAGGTCTCGGCGTCGAGCGATCGCACGGTTCCGGTGAGAAGAGCTTCGCCGGCGATGATGTTCCAGCGGCTGCCGGCGTCGATGGTGCCGACCGAGATCACGAGTGAGCGCCGTGCATCGACCTCGCGGGCGGGAATCGCCTGCAGGGCACGTCGACCTGTTCCTCGATGGGCAGGGCGTCGATATCGGATCGCCAGGCTACCACCGGGCCCGGCAGGCCACCGCGCAGAATCGCCACCACCCCGAAGCCGGCCACCCCGGTTTGAACCTCGTATCCCATGCCCTCGAGACGTCGCGCGATCTCCAGTCCGGTCGCATTTTCGCGGTTGGACAGCTCGGGGTGCTCGTGGAACCAGCGCCGCGCCTCGATGAGCTGTGGTTCGATTTGTGCCGCTGTAATGGCGATTCCCCGCACCAGTCCCCCCTCTTCGGCGCGTACGCCGGCGGCCGCCAAAAAGGCTGCACACGCGATCAGCAACCGAAAGGCCCTCCGACCGAGAAGATCAATCATTTTCATCGCTGCAGG
>JBGMRN010000207.1:0-5975 GCA_048061535.1 Thermoanaerobaculales bacterium
TCGCGGCCGTGGAAGGTGGTCGACGGCTCGCCAAGGCCCATGGTTCTCCAGTCCAAGACCCTCGCCTCGTCCACATCACCGCTTGCCGCCGCAAGCCCGTTGTCGGGGGCCACAGTCCAACGTCCACCGACCCTGACCGCCACCGCCCGACGGTCGCCGCCCACACCGGGGTCGACAACGGCCAGCACCACTGCATTCGAGGGCAGGTACGGCCATGCGCAGCGCAGATGAAAGCACGCCTCCCAAACGTCGCCCACGGGCACGTCATGACCGAGATCGATGCGCACCGCGCCGGCCGCCCAGCTGAAGAGGACGGCGTGCAGAACGCCCACGTAATGGTCCTCGAGACCAAAGTCTGTGAGGAGAACGATCGGCTTCACGAGGCGAAGTGGAGACGCACCTTCTCGGGGTGGACGAAGTCCCTGTCGTCGAGCCGGTGGGCCATTTCCAGGACCCCGGGCACCTGGCCCACATAGCGCCCCGCGCCCGAGAGAATGTAGTCGTGCACCGGCGAGTACATCTCGACGCCGACCGCGTCGTCGTGGATCTCTTCATCCACCTCGTAGTCCTCCAAGCTCACCCCGTCCGGAAGGTCTTTCTCGATCAGCGCCTGGATCGGGCCGGCATCTTCTCGGGAGAAGCACTTGAACTCGAAGGGAAGCTCGGCACTTTCGATCTCGTTGACCTCGCCCACCTCGATATCGACCAGAGGCGACTCCTCGAGGGCGCCGACGACCGCCTCGGCCAGCGCCACCGGCAGGATGACGTGGGTTTCCAGATGCACGGCCTCTTTCAGGGATTCAACGAACCCGCCGTGGTATATGTGTTCGCGGGGGCAGAACCAGACCTGTTGCACACCGGAGGCAAGCCGGAACCCCTCGACGAAGCCCAGCACCTGCTCCCGCGAACCCTTGAGCTCGAGCTCTACCAATCGGTCCTCACTCATCACAACCTCCTAACGCCCAAGATGAGCAGTTTTGCCGGGGGAGAATCACCAAGATCTTCATTCGATGGTCCAGGCGAAAACCGGAGACGTCACCCGAGGTACGCCGAGCATTTTCGCAATCTTCCAGAGGACAAGAGATTGATGCAGGTCGCCGGCAAGAATCGTTCATCTTGGTTAAAAAAAGACCAGGGTCACCAACAGGAAAATCGGCACGAGGATCGGCAACGAGTACTTGAACATATAACCGAAGAAGCTCGGCATTTCGATGCCGCTCTCCTCCGCGATCGACTTGACCATGAAGTTTGGCGCGTTGCCGATATAGGTGATGGCGCCCATGAAGACCGCCCCGATGGAGATGGCGACCAGGTAGACCTCGTGGCTGGCGATGATCGCGTGCACCACCTCCGGCTCGGGCATGCCGGGAAAGAGCATCCCTTCGGCGGTGGAGAGAAAGGTGAGATAGGTAGGCGCGTTGTCGAGGAAGGAGGAGAGCGAGCCCGTGACCCAGAAGAAGTGCCAAGGCTCCTGCACCACCCGCACCAGGCCGGCAAAGGCGCCGTTCTCGCCGGCGCGCAGGATGGTGAGCGCGGGGATGATGGTCATGAAGATGCCGGCAAAAAGATATGCAACCTCCTTGATCGGGAACCAGCTGAACTCGTTGTCCTCGCGCACCTTCTTCGTGGTTATGACCAGCGACAGGAACCCCATCGCCAGGAGGATCCCATCGCGAACCAGGTTCTGCACCTGCTGGTGCACGCCGAGAATCTCCACCTCCCCGGCGTGCCAGATCCCGGAGAGGATCACCCCGCCGAGGATGCCGCCCAGGAAAAGGAGGTTATGGAGGCCGTCGATCTTGAGCTTGTGGCCACTGTCATCGCCCCGGCGCGCTTCCTCGGTCTCGCGCCGCCAGTACCACGAGTTGAGTCCGTAGAAGACTGCCAGAAGTAGCGCGGCCACGAGGCCGGCATGGGGCAAGAGGCCGAGAGTCCAGAAGAAGGGCACCCCATGCAGGAATCCCAAGAACAGAGGCGGGTCACCGAGAGGGGTGAGAGAGCCTCCGACGTTGGCAACGAGAAAGATGAAGAACACGATCGTGTGCACCCGGTAGCGACGGCGCGCATTGGCCTGCAGCACCGGCCGGATGAGGAGCATCGCGGCGCCGGTGGTGCCGACCCAGGAAGCGATCACCGTTCCAATCCCCAACAACAGGGTGTTCATGGCCGGGGTGCCGTTGAAGGAACCGCGGATGTGGATCCCGCCCGCCACCGTGTACAACGCCCACAGCAGAATGATGAACGGGATGTAGTCGATGATGTAAATATGGAGCACCTCGTGGATCGCCGGCCCCCTGAAGGCGGCTACGAACGGAACGGCAAAGAGAAGCGCCCACAAAGCCGAAATCTTGCCGAAATGATGGTGCCAGAACTCCGGCGCCAACAGGGGAAAGACGGCAATGGAGAGGAGGATCCCCACGAACGGGACCACCGACCACAGGGGCAGCACCGTACCGAGGTCGAGTCCTTGACCGCCGCCCTCTGCCGCCGCGGCGATGCCCGGGAGCACGGCCGTCCCCACCACCGTGAGGACCAGGACGCGGAGCCGGCGCCCGCACGAACAGACTCTCGTTTCATCGCGCTTCACCCCGCGACGATACCATTCCCGACAGTGCGCTACCATGGAACCTCGGGAGGTCACGATGCGTGAATCGCAGCTCTTCCTGGGCGGTGAGTGGCGGGACGGTGCGGCCAAGCTGACCATCCGGTCACCCTTCGACGGCGCCGAGGTCGCCGGCGTGGCGCGGGGAGGGCCGGCGGAGCTCGAGGCCGCTGTGACTGCCGCCGAGCGGGCTGCCGAAACCATGGCAACCCTGGCCGCTGCAGACAAGGTCGCAATCCTCGAACGCGCCGGGGCTCTGGTCGGCGAACGGCGCGAGGCCCTCGCCCAGGTCATCTGCGAGGAGGCGGGCAAGCCCATCGCTCTGGCCCGGGTGGAGGCCGACCGTTGCCGCGACACCCTCACCGAGGCGGCGACGGTCGCGCGCAACCCCGAGATCGATGCCAACGACCTCTCCGGCTACGGCTCCGGCGCGGGCCGTCTCGCCCTCGTTCGGAGAGTGCCGGTAGGGCCGATACTCGCGATCACCCCCTTCAACTTCCCACTCAACCTGGTGGCCCACAAGCTGGCGCCCGCCATCGCCGCCGGCTGCCCGGTGGTACTCAAACCCGCGAGCCAGACCCCAAGCCCCGCGCTGATGCTTGCCGGGATCTTGACCGAAGCGGGCCTGCCTCGAGGCGGCCTCTCGGTGGTGCCTTCCCGCGGCGCCGACGCCCAGACCCTCGCCTCGGACGACCGCTTCGCCCTGCTCACTTTCACCGGCTCGGCCGACGTCGGGTGGATGTTGAAGGAGCTCGCCTGGAGACGACGAGTCACCCTCGAGCTCGGCGGCAACGCGGCGGTGGTGGTGGAACCCGAGATCGACGATCCCGAGGCCGTGGCCCGGAAGATCGCGGGCGCCGCCTACGGCTACGCCGGCCAATCGTGCATCAGCGTGCAGCGGATTCTGGTCCACGAGGACATTTACGTGGCCATGCGCCGCGCGCTGACCGAGGCGATTGGGTCCGTCGCCCATGGCGACCCCACACGCGACGACGTCGTGTGCGGCCCGCTGATCGACGAGGCGAACGCCGAACGGGTCGTCGAGTGGATAACAAGCGCGCGCACAGCCGGCGGCCGGCTGCTGGCGGGTGGGGAACGACGAGCCAACGTCGTCTCTCCCACGCTCCTCGAGGAGGTTCCCCGCGACCAGCCGGTGGTGGCGGACGAGGTCTTCGGGCCGGTGGCCTGTCTCGATCCCTACGAGGACTTTGCGCAAGCGCTGAACATGGTCAACGACTCCAGATACGGCCTTCAGGCCGGTATCTTCACCCGTGACACCGCCAAGATGCAGGAGGCGTGGGCCCGGCTCGAGGTCGGCGGCGTCATCCACGACGACGTCCCCACCTGGCGCTGCGACGCGATGCCGTACGGAGGAGTCAAGGGGTCCGGCACCGGCCGTGAGGGGCCGGCCTACACCTACCGGGAGATGACCGAGGAACGACTCCTGGTGCTCAAACGTTAACCTCTACTTCGACGTGATGATTGGATCGGCCAAAGGCTGACCGAGACGTACCGGGGCGCCGCGCTGAAGATCCGCTCTCAGTCGTGCGGTCCCGTTTTCGATCAACATCACGATTGTCGAACCGAGGTGGAAGGCCATGAGCTCATCGCCGCGGGCGACCTCAATTGGGGGGTAATACCGGCGGGTTGTGGCTTCGACCCCGCGGCGGTTGGTGACGCCTCCCCGGGGGCCGTTCCACGACGGGTCGAAATCCGACGAGATTCGTCCGACGTTCAAAGCCGCCACCGCCACCACCACAAGCCGCCCCGCCGGGCCGTCGACGGCGCAGATCAAGCGCTCGTTGCGGGCGAAAAGGTCCGGCACCAGAGCCGCCGCCGGCGGGCTGACCGGGAAGACCCTTCCCGGAACGTGCCGTGCCCAGTCCAGTCTCCCGCTGCAAGGGGTATGGATGCGGTGGTAGTCCCTGGGGCCGAGATAGATCGTGACGAAAAAGCCATCCCTGAAGCGAGCCCCCTCTCCGGCATCGTCGAGCAGGTCGACCACGCTGTAGCGGATCCCCTTGACCTGGAGAAGCCGGCCGTCCTCGATCCGCCCGAGCTCAGCCAACCGCCCGTCGACGGGTGACACGACCACGCCCGGGTCGTCCGGCATCGGGCGCAGCCCGGGTTTGAGCCGCCGCACGAAGAACGCGTCGAGACTCGGATAATCGACCAACGGAAGCTCGGCCTCGCTGACATCGAGTCCAGTCACCCTTGCGAACGCAGCGAGCAAAGGTCTTCGCAGCGGTCTGGCCAACCGGATGTCGGCCAGCCTTCCGGCGGCGCGACTGAGCGGTCCCTGGGGCAGCCGGGACACCAGCGCCACCAACGCGCGCCAGTGGAAGGGTGTGGAAGCTCGCGACATGCGGACACCGTACTCGGATCCCAGGATCCGGTCCACCGCGAGTTGCTAAGGAAATTCGCAGCTTGACGCAGAAATTGCCAAAAAGTGCCCCCGTCTCGCATCGGGTCGGCCTGCCGGACCTCGAACAACGCGGGCGCTCACCACGCCTATCAGACCGCGCTTCTTGCCTGCTTCACTCGTGATTCTGGCCAACTCCGGCCTTGGGTGTGCTTGAACCCTGCGGCAAAGCTCGATGACCCGGTCGCCTCGGAGAAGGCATGGACTGAACACGGAGTCGAAGCACCCCAGCACTGCCCGAGGCACCAACCAACAGCCCGTCGCCCAGAGCCTTAATGGACTTCACAATCGTGTCTTAAAAAGGCGCCGGGCACGCTGTCCCGCTGTTGTTTGCCTTCATCACCCGCTCGGAGCCGCGACCCGCCTGCCTGGTTCGGGCGCCGGACCCGCAGTCTGATTCGGGCTCCTCTACCCCTTCGGCCCAGGAACAACCTGCGTCATCACATGGGTTGGGTATGGAGACTCTGCCGGATTGGGGTTCTGGGAGGTCGTCCAAGGTGATGACCGAGGAGGTGGCTGGGATCTCTCGGTGGTGGATTGTGAGGCGGGAGGAGACTCGTCCATTCTCAATTCTCAATATTGAATCGTCGGCGCGGGGAGGTATGGGATGAACTTTCTATCTTAACCGGGAGCCCTGCGGCCCGAAGGGCGGCGAATGATCGTCGGCGGTTCGGGTCCGACGGGGGCAACCGTGACCACCAGGGCGAAATCCTGCCGGCCCTCGCGGATCGCGTGTGGCCCCACTTCCACCGTCCAGTTTCCGGCGGAGGCGGCCGGCAACCACACGACCTCGACATTGTTGAGCCGGTCTCCTGCTCCTCCGAGCACCGAGACGCCGCCGTCGAAGATGTTCCCCAGGAAGGCGCCGTCGGGACCGGTGACCTTGAGGTCGAGGTCGTTGACCAGATTCGTCCGGGCCGACGAGTTCGACGGCGGGTCGGTCCACACCAA
>JBGMRN010000208.1:0-5968 GCA_048061535.1 Thermoanaerobaculales bacterium
CCGAGGAGCTTGAGCCCCCAGTGGGGATGGTCGCCGATGATCTGCGCCACCTCCTCGGCGCGGGGGTTGATACCCACGATGAGCAGCGTTCGGTAGTTGAACCCGCGCCGGCGCATGTGCCGGGCGGCGAGCCGCAGGGCCAGCTTCTCGGCCAACAAAAGAACGAGGTCGAGGGAGGCGAAGAGCATCAGGAAGGGCCGCGAAACGAAGTCGAGCCGCAGGAGCCAGCCGGCAGCGGCGAGTGTGAGGGTCCCTGCGCCGACCACCTGCACCACCTGCCATACCTCGGTTGCCAGGGCGACCGTGCGGCGCGACGTGTAGGTTTCGCGGGTAACCAGGAGGAGGGTCCAGATCGCGAGCACAAGGGGCAGCAGCCCGAGGTAGCGCGACAGGGGGTAGAGCTCGGTCGGGAAGAGGGCGGGAGCGAGCTGAGGCGCGATGTGGGATCGCAACCACCACGCGAGCAGGAAGGCGAGCGTGGTGAGGGCCAGATCCATCGTCCAAACCCAGTAGGCGATCGCCTTTGCGCGCTCCCTCAGCACAAGCCCTCCAGTACCAGCTCGTAGGCGTCGGCGACATCACTCCAGCGGTACCGCGCCTCGACCCGACGCCGCGAGCGTTCGCCGAGCTCGCCGAGCCGCCGATCGTCATCGAGCAGACCCTCGAGCACGTCTTCGAGCGCGTTGCTGTCCGTAAACCGGAAGCGCAGGCCTGCGTCGCCCGCGACCTCCCGATTCTCCAGGGTGTCATAGTACAGCACGGGGCGGGCGGCGCCCATCGCCTCGACCAGGGCGGGATGCGTCCCACCGACCTCGGTGGCGTGGATGTAAGCCCGGCAATTGAACAGGAGCTGCCGGTAACCCTCGCCGTAGATCGGACCCGGAAGGAGGACCCTCGGGTCCGCCTTCTCCCGCACCCGCCGGGTGAGACCGGGGGCGTAGGGAGCGCCGCCGACCATCACCAGCCGCCGTTCGCCGCCGACCCGGGCGTATGCTTCGACTACTCGATCGGGGTTGTTCTCGGGCTCGAAACGCGAGACATAGAGCAGGTACTGGCCGCGTTCGAGGCCCAGCTCACCGAGGACGGCGTCATCGCGCGGCGCCTCGAGGTCGCCGCCGTAGACGATCATCTCCGACCGGGCGCGGTAGGAGCGCCGGTAGTAGCGACGGATCACCTCCGCATCGGTGATGAGGGCGTCGGGGAGCAGGGCGGCGAGCCGCTCGCAGAGACGGTAGTAAGAGCGCCCCGCCAGGCCCCACTTGCGCCGCTTGCGCTCCAGTCCGTCGACGTTGAGGGCGACCGGAACCCCGGCGAGCTGGAGGATGCGGACAAACGGCGCGTTGGCGGCGTTGCACAGCAGCGCCGCGTCGAAGCCCTGGCCGGCGGCGTGCAGGGCGGAAATGAAGGTGTGGGCGACCGTCTCCAAATGCTTGCTCCGCAGGGCCGGCAGGATCACGACCCTCATTCCCTCGTACTCCTCGACCGGCGGATCCACGAGCCCCGGGCGGCCGTAGACAGTGACCTCGTGGCCGCGAGCAGCCAGACGCCGGCCCAGCTCCTCGGCGAGGGTCTCGAACCCGCCGTAGCGCGCCGGGACTCCCCGGGTTCCGATGATCGCCAGCTTCACGGCGTTTCGATCTCCACCACCTGCCCCCGTTTACGGAACCAAGACCGCAGGCGTCTGGACGGCACGGTGCGGCGCCCGAGCACCAAGCGGCGGCGCCGCCTGGCATCGCCGCGCAGCCGCCACACGTCCCCCAATGCCGGCAGGGAGGCACGTTCCACGGTGAGGCAGGCGCCGATCACCACCAGATCGCGGAGAAACCACCACGGCAGGCAGGCCAGGTGCCATCCCAGGTCCGCGCAGTGGATCCGCAGCAGGAAGCGGTTCCGCACCGAGTGCCGGTTGATTTCCGCATGCCCGCGGCGTCCGTCCTCGGGTCGGAAACCGCGGCGATGGGCCGCCACCGCGGTGGGCACGTAGAGGCAGCGCCAACCCCGCCACTGGAGCCGCCACGCGAGCTCGGCATCCTCGCGGTATGTGAAGAACGAGGTGGCGAGGACCTCGCCGTCCGGATAGGCGACATCGTCGAGAGCGGCTCGTCTGAAAAGGGTCGCTGCGCCGGTTCCCCCGAAGACCCAGGCTCGATCGTCGAAGGCCCCGGAGTCCTCCTCGCCGGCGCCGCGGTCGAGGTGCCTCCCGGAGGGCGTCACCACCATGCCTGCCGCGTCGACAACCCGGCCCGGTTGGAGGTCAGGACCGGCGGCGCGCAGCAGCTTGCCCGTGATCGCACCCACCCGCTCGCACTCCGGCCGGCTGTGCAGCGCTTCGAGCAGACGGGACACGAAGTCGGGCCGCGGCGCGCAGTCCGGGTTGAGCAGGAGGACCCACGGAGCTGTGATTGCGGAGAGGCCGCGGTTGACGGCGGCGGCAAAGCCGGTGTTGCGGGGCTCGCGAATGAGTTGCAGGGGGAGCATCGATGCTCCCCGAGCGGCGATCTCGGCGGAGTCGTCGGCAGAGGCGTTGTCGATCACCACTACCCGCGCGGGCGCCGGAGAGAGGCCTTCGATCGCCGTCAGACACGCGGGAAGGGTCTCGGCGTGGTTGTAGGTCACGACGAGGACGGCGTAGGGTTCGCTGGCCCGCATATCTCACCAGGTTCCGTCGCGAGGGTGGCGAGGTGCCGTGCCCGGTTGCGTTTTCGACCCAAGGGGTGCGGGGGCGTACTGGACAGTACGTCGAGCACGCCGAGGCGAGCAACCGCCGCCGGGTACGGCGATTCGTCGGCCGCAGCCGAAAGCTGGTGAGATATTTGGGCTAGGCGCCACGGTGTCATCTTTGCACACGCAGCCACCGGGTGTCACACGGTGCAGGGGAAAGGGGAGAGGTGCGGCCTCGGAAGACCAAATTAACGTCCAGGATGCGATCGATAGATGGTCAGCCGATAGCCGCTGTCGGGAAACTCGTCGTGGGCAACCAGGATGAACCGGGGGTCGCCGATGATGTCTTGGCGAACGACGTCCAGCCACGCGGTCTCCTCGCCATAACCGCTCCGGATCGGTGCGGAACCTGGGATGGCGTCGAGAACCATCACAAGCTCCGTGTCCGAATTGGCGGCGAGGCGACCAAGCACGTCGCCGCGCCGCTCGCGACCCACGAGGTGCCGCGGCACACGGGCAATGACAGACCCCGTCGTCTCGTGCAGGATGTGCCACTCGACCAGCCAGGGGCTGAGCAGATTCCAGCTCCCGAGAAGGACCGAGGATTGCGCTTGCTCCGCTTGCCCGGCGATCTCGTCGAGGACTTTCCGCGTGGACGACGGGACGGTGCGCTGAAGGTGGCCGCGCTCCAGCCTGGGCACATCGAACCCAACAAGGCCTGCGCCGGCGAGTGCTCCGACCGCCAAACAGACGGTGGCTGCTCGACGCCCCGCGCTACCGAGCCGCTGAGTCGCCCATGCGACGCCGCTCGCCGCCTCTCTGGAGGCCGACAGCCAGAGCAGCGGAGCGGCGGTGAAGGCGAACCGCGGTAGCTTGAAGGGATGCGCCAGGAGGGCGATGATCGAGCACAGGAGGGCGAGGGCCAGGATCCTCCGGCCATCGTCGGGTCTCCTCAGGTGGCGGAGGGAGAGCAACCCGAGCAGGAGCACTGCGGCGCCGATTGCCGCCACCGCAGAGTACTCGGTCGTGAGGACACGGGGATAGAAGCCGATGGCCTCGAGACTGACGAGCGGAGGTCCGTCCGACCGGTTCTCCATGAATCGAACGAAGTTGACGGTGTGGGCCGGCACCAACATCCACGCGGCGATGGGAAGGACGATCACCAGGAGCATAGTGCGGGAGCGCGGCGCCACGCGTCGGAGGAAGGAGCGGGCAACCTCGAAGCTGTGTCGGGGCTTGAGCAGCCAGCGCAGAAGCGTGAAGGCGTATAGCGCGTACACGAGATTGCCGGCCGAGCTGATGCGCACCGCTCTCCCGGCCAGGTCGAATCGCCACGGGCCGGCAACCTGGATGAGGCCAGCGGTCAGCAATCCAAGCGCGAGGAACAGGGCCCAAGGCGTGCGCAGGATTTCCGATGCCCGCAACAGCAGTTTCCGCGGCGCCAACCCTTGCGAGGCC
This sequence comes from Thermoanaerobaculales bacterium, assembly GCA_048061535.1. Classification (GTDB taxonomy): domain Bacteria; phylum Acidobacteriota; class Thermoanaerobaculia; order Thermoanaerobaculales; family Sulfomarinibacteraceae; genus Sulfomarinibacter. Next base: position 4,120 of record JBGMRN010000208.1, read on the forward strand.
AGGTTACGCCAGAGCTCGTTCGGCGCCATCGGCAGCAACCACATCAGCCCGTAGTTGTACTTGCAGAAGAACAGGGCGGTGGCGAAGACGCAGGCTACGGTGAAGGTCCGAGAGCGCGGAGCCCGAAGTGATCGCAGATACCAACCGACGGCCAACAACAGGAGGACTGTTCCCGGGAGCTCCAACATCACCAGGGTTCCGAAGAGATGGACCATCGGGCTGGTGGCGAGAAGGGTCGCAGCGAACGCACCAGCCAGGAGGCCCGAATAGCGATGACCCTCGAGTCCAGCCCAGAATGCGGCCCCGATCGCGACCACGAGGAGAGCTGCGATGAGCGAGCGAGCCACGGCGTAGCCCGATCCGAAGACGAGAAAAACGGGTGCTTCGGTGAGCGGGAAGAGGGGCGGCCACACGTCCAGCGAGTTGACCTGCCTCAGCCATCCGAGGAGATCATAATCGGTGGTCGCGCGGGCGAGACGAAGCCCGCTCACACCGTTCTTGGCCATGTCCCACTGGGGGAGCCTCGGGCTGTGGGCCGCCAGAGTGACCACCGGGATAGCAACCCGCACCGCCAGCGCGGCGAGCAGGATCCCGATCATCGCCAGCGCGAGCCGGTGGTGCCGCGTGCAGGGTCGGCCGTCGATCGTCAATCGTGTTCTCCCACCGAGATCATACCGCCCACTAGCCCGCATATCTCACCGGGTTTCGTTGCGAGGGCGGTGAGGCGCCGTGTACAGTTGGGTTTCCGACCCGAGGGGCGCGGAGCGCGTACTTGCGGTACGTCGAGCACCCCGAGGCGAGAAAACACAGCTGGGCGCGGTGCGTCGCCGCCCGCAGCAGGAAGCTGGTGAGATATGCAGGCTAGCATTCCTCCCGACGTTCAACGGCCTCCACCTACTCGTCGGCGGGTATACTGCCGTCGATGCCGGTGACCATCCACAAGGGGATACCGTTTGGTTCGCGCGCCCCGGCGTGGGCCTCGACCGTTGCCTTCGGCCTGCTCGCCTTCGCTCTGGCCATCCTCGGTTTTCTGCCGTGGCTCGATGCCTCGTGGGCGGTAGCCGCGGTCGCCCTGGTCTTCGTGCCGACCGGCTGGTGGGCGGGCTTTGGCCGCCGTCGGCGGTGGGCGGAGGCCATGCTCCTGCCGGCGGCCTTCGCGCTGACCATGTTCGGCGGTGCGGCCATGCGGCGGATGCTGGCGCCGCCCCTGCTCCTGCTGGCGGTCTGGGCGGCGGTGGCGGCAGCCTGGGATCGCGTGCCGGAACGCCGCCGTCCGCTCCTTGCCGCCCTCCTCGGAATGGCTGCCAGGGCGGCGGTCGGCGTCGGCCTCGCCGGCTTCGGGACGGGTGCGGTTGTCGTCACCTTCGCTCTTGCCGCTGGCGGTCCGTGGGCCATCGCCCGGCGGCACGGGCGGCGGGCCGCCGAGCTGACGGCCCTCGTGCTCGCTGCCATACCGTGGCAGCGCTGGCCGATGGTGAGCCTTGCGGCCATCCTCATCTGCCTGGCTTGGGGCGTCATGGGTCGTCTTAGGGATCGGGACGAGCCGGCGCTGCGGTGGCTTCCGGGAGTTGGCGGGGCGGCATTGTTGGGTGTGGCGCTGGCGCCGTGGACCGGCTTACCGCTGAGCGAGGCGTTCCCGGCGCTGGGCTGGTCTTTCGGGATCGTGGCGGCCGTGGCGTTGGTTCTCACCCCCCGCCTCGCACCGGGCCTGGCGGGGGCCCTGTGGCTGGTGGCGGGCTTCGCTGTCGGCCCGGCGCAGTCGCCGCCCGCTGATCGCAGCTCGTTCGCGCTCGTCGGCGAGCTGGAACGGGTGTCCCTTGCGGAGGCGGACGGTCACTGGTATGCGATC
>JBGMRN010000209.1:0-5944 GCA_048061535.1 Thermoanaerobaculales bacterium
GTGGCGGTCAACATGGACGGCGCGCCGGAGGCGAGCATGGGCGTCGATGTCGGCGACTTCGACGCCGACGGCGACCCCGACATCTTTCTCACCCACCTGAACAGACAGACCAACACCATCTACATCAACGACGGCACCGGCTTTTTCAACGACGGCACTTCGGTGACCGGCCTTGGTTCGACCAGCTTCCGCTTTACGGCCTTCGGCACCGCCTGGATCGACTACGACAACGACACCTGGCTCGACCTGTTGATCGCCAACGGCGCCGTCCAGATCATCGAGGAGCTCGCTTTGAAGCGCGATCCATTTCCGCTTCACCAGAAAAATCAGCTCTTCAAAAACCTCGGCAACGGCCGTTTCAAGGACGTGTCGGCCGCATCCGGCGCGGCCTTCGAGCTTTCCGAAGTCAGCCGCGGCGCGGCCTTCGGCGACATCGACAACGACGGCGACCTCGACGTGATCATCACCAACAACAACGGGCCGGTGCGGCTGCTGCGCAACGAGGTAGGCAATTCCAACCACTGGATCGGCCTTCGCGTCCTCGACCCTGAAATCGGCCGGGATGCCCTCGGCGCCCGGGTCGCGGTCCACGTGAAGGGGTCGAAGCCGCTCTGGCGCCGGGTGCGTGCCGACGGCAGCTATGGCTGTGCCAACGACCCACGGATCCTCATCGGACTTGGGGACGCAGACAGGGTCGAGGCGGTCGAAGTTGTGTGGCCGGACGGCATCCGGGAACGGTGGGTCGGGCTCGAGACCGGTCGTTATACGACTCTGAAGAAGGGCAAGGGCTCACAACCGACGGCCCCGATCGGCGCCCAACCGCGACAATGATTCGGCGACGGCAGCCCGCCCACACCACAATCATCACGATCCTCGTGTGCCTTGTCTCGTTGCTTGCCAGGATGATTACGGCCCAACAGCCCGGGTTTTCGGAGGTCCCTCTGCCCGACCCCGACCTGAGCGCCCTTGAAACCCGGGTGCAAGACACCCTCACGACGACCCGCGAAACCCTGGAAAGCGCGCTTGCCAGGGACAACATCACGACCGCCGAGCGCGGCCGCGTGTACGGCCACAGTGGCAAGATTTTCCACGCCCATCACGTCTTCGCGGTCGCCGAAGCGTGCTACATCAACGCCGCAGCCCTTGGTGACAGCGCCGAGTGGCCGTATCTCCTCGGCTACCTCTACCAGGACACCGGCCGCTTCGAGGAGGCACGTGATCGGTACGAAGACGTGTTGGAGATCGAGCCCGAGCATCGGCTGGCGATCCTCCGTCTGGCTCAGGTCCTGCTGGCGAGCGACCAACCGGACGCGGCGAAACCGCTTCTGGAGCAGGTCGTCGACGCCGAAGGACTGGCCGCCGCCGCCCACGCCGGCCTGGCGAGCATCGCCGCCGCGAAGGGCGAGAACGAGGACGCCGCGCGGCATCTCGAACGGGCCCTCGAGCTGCAGCCCGAGGCCGACCAGCTCCACCACCCGTTGGCCCTCGCCTACCGCCGGCTGGGCGACATGGACGCCGCCCGGACCCAGATCGGCATGGCCGGAAGATCCAAGGTCCAGGTTGACGATCCCATTGTCGCCGCCGTCGGCGACATGACAGTCAGCTCGGAGATGCTCCTCACCACCGCCGCCCAGGCCCTGAAGGCCGGTCGTCTCGACCTGGCGGAAACCATCTATCGTGAAGCCATCACGGCCAACCCCGACAACAAGCGCGCCTTTCTCAACCTCTCGGTGCTGCTCGCCGAGCAAGGCCGCCTCGACGAGGGAGAGGTCTACGCGAAGGAAGCGCTGCGGCTCAGTCCGGACTATTTTTTCGCCTACCTCAACCTTGCCACGATCAACGAACGGCGCGGTAACGTCGACGAAGCGCTCTCGTTCTACCGCAAGGCCCTCGAACGGAACCCGCGCGATATCAAGACCAACTTCCGCTACGCCGGCCTGCTCCTTCGCATCGGCGAGTACGAGCAGGCCCTCGAGCCCTTCGATCTGCTGGCCGAGTTCGCGCCGAGCCTGGTCAAGGCACGGTACCTCCATGCCCTGGCCCTGGTAGGCCTGGGGCGCAACCTCGACGCGATCGCGGTGCTCGATGAAGCGCTCGCCATCTCCCCGGATGACGCCAGCCTCCGGCAGGCCTTCGCCCGCCTCCTGGCGACAACTCCCGCGACAAAAGCCGAGACGCAGCGGCGGGCCCTCGAGCTGGCGCTCAGCCTCTACCGGGAGTCGCGATCCCTCGAAACCGCCGAAACCTTGGCGATGTGTCTCGCCGCGACCGGGAATTTCGAGCAGGCGGTTGCGCTCCAACAACGGATCGTGGACGCCACATCCGATCTCGGCGACGAGCAGCTGACGGATCGCCTCAAGCACTACCTCGAGCTGTACCGGCAGGGTCGGCCTGCGGACCGCCCGTGGAGTCCCGCCCAACCGGCGCCCACCGAAGAAGGGCGAGGGCGCTGAGTTGCTGACCCGAGAGGCTGGGTACACTACAATGCTCGTGACTCTCGCGTTGAACCGCAGACTGTCCTGGCGTCTTTCGATGGCTCCCGGAGGTTCGCCGGGGCCCGCGGAGGGGGAGCATTGATGTCCACCAACTCGCTCATCTCACCGGCGTGCCACCGCAGCCGAAGAATCGTGTTGATCGTCCGCAGTGCCTTGGCAGCTTTGCTTCTCGCCGCAACACTCGGATTCGCAGCCGGTTGTGGCCGACCCGGCCCCGACCAACGGGCGGTCGCGGAAAACAACCGCGGCGTGGGTCTGATGGGTCAATTCAATTTCGGAAGCGCTCGGGCGGTGTTCGCCGATTTGGCTGAACGATATCCCGAGCACCCGGACATTCTCACCAACCTGGCCATCGCGACCCTCAACCGCCAGCAGCCGGGTGACGATCGGCTGGCCCTCGAGATCCTCGACAGGGTGCTCGAGATCGACCCAGGTCATCTCAGATCGCTGTATTGCCGAGGTCTGATTCTTCTGTACATGGGCGACGTCGAACCGGCATTGAGCTGCTTTGAAGACGTCATTGCGGGCGATCCGGGGGACGCTGACGCGGCCTACAACGTCGGCCAATGTCTGATGCAGCTCGAAAAGCCCGATGTTGCGCTCCAGTGGTACGAACGGGCGATCGAGCTCGATCCGTACCTTCGCAGCGCTTACTATCGCTCCTTCCAGGCGCTGCAGCGGCTCGGCGAGCGCGAGCGGGCGAGGACGACGCTCGGGACCTTCCAGAGCCTCGCGGACAACCCCCGTGCCCGGCTGGTCGAGTTCAAGTACACGAAGATGGGGAAACGCGGCGCGGCAGCGGTCATCAGCGAAACCGAGATGCTACCGATCCCGCCACCCGCGGGCCCGTTGTTTGCTGCCGCCGAGCCGGCGGCGCCGGCGGCCCTGCCGTGGCGAGGCGAGACCGACCTGACATCGATCACGGCGGCGGACATCGATGGCGACGAGATGATAGATATCTTCCTGCCCGGCGTCCTCGAAGGTCCGGCCGGGGCCGTCAACGCCGTGCTCCTTCAGCGCGGCGACGGCTTCGAGCTCGACCCCGACCATCCGCTCGCCAAGGTTCCGGACGTCGCGGCCGTTCTCTGGGGTGATATCGACAATGACGGCCGCACCGATGCTTACCTGTGCCGGCGGGGGCCCAACCAGCTATGGCGCAACACGGGCGACGACTGGGAGGACATCACGGAATCGAGCGGCACCTCCGGCGGCGACCAAATGACCGTCGACGGCGCCCTGGTCGATGCCGATCACGACGGCGACCTCGACATCTTCCTGGTCAACGCCGACGGCCCCGACGAGCTCCTCAACAACAACCGCGACGGCTCGTTCCGCCCGCTGGCCGAGGAGCGCGGGCTGGCGGGCGAGAAAGCCGAATCGCGACAGGTGGTGTTCGCCGACCTCGACGGTGACCGCGACGCCGATATCGTGGTGCGCCATGCGTCGCCGCCGCACGAGGTGTTCGAGAACCAGCTTCTCTGGGAGTATCAGCCGGCCGCGGGCTTCGAGGAGCTGCGGGCGGTGGAGATGACCGCAATCGTCGCCGGCGACGTCGACGGCGACGGCCGCACCGAGTTGTACACCGCTGATGGCCGGGGCGCCGTGCGGCGCTGGCGGCCCGATCAAGACGGTGTCTGGCGCAACGAACTCCTCAAGCCGGCAACGGAGGCGCCCATTGACCGACTCGCCCTCACCGATCTGTCGGGGGACGGCGCCCTCGAGCTGGTGCTCTCGCATCGCGACAGCTTGGAGGTGCTCAACCCGCTCGACGGCACCCGTTTAGCATCCATTGACGGGCCTGTGCAGGCCTGGGCGCTGGCATCCCTCGATCCCGGACGGGGGCCGTCGCTGGTGGCATGGGCCCCCGGCCTGCCGCCGCAGGTCCACCGACCCGGCCCAGGGCGGCATCTTTTCGTTACCCTGAAGCTGACGGGGCGGGAAGACACATCGGACGCCCTGCGCTCGAACGCCTCGGGCATCGGCAACCGGATCGCGATGCGGGCCGGCAGCCGCTGGACGGTCGTCGACACCATGCGGAGCAACTCGGGCCCCGGCCAGAGCCTGCAGCCGACCGAGATCGGGGCGGGCGGTCGCCAACAGGCCGACTTCGTATCCATCGACTGGTCGGACGGCGTTTTTCAAACCGAGCTCGACCTCGCCGCCGGCACCACCCACGTTATCGCCGAGGCGCAGCGGCAGCTCTCGAGCTGTCCGGTGCTCTTCGCCTGGAACGGGCTGGAGTACGCCTTCATCAGCGACATCCTCGGCGTCGGCGGGATCGGCTACGCGATCGGCCCGGGCGAGTACGGCGAGCCGCGCCCATGGGAGAACTTCCTCCTGCCGGAGGGGCTTCCGGCTGCGCGTGACGGAGTCCTGGCGATCAAGATCACCGAACCGATGGAGGAGGCGACCTACCTCGACGCCGCCCGCATGGTTGCCTATGATTTGGCGCCCGGATGGTCGATGGTCCTCGACGAACGTATGGCCGTCGCCGGCCCCGAGCCGAGTGGGGCGCCGGTGTTTTTCCGTCGCGAGTGGCTGCCTGTCGAGGCGCACGACAACCGTGGCGAGGACGTCACCGAGTCGGTCGCCAGCGCCGACCTGGTTGCGGCCCCGGTCGGCGAGCTCGACGATCGGTTCATCGGTCTACTTGCCGGCGAGAACATCCTCACCCTGAGATTCAGCCGGCCGCTGAACGAGCTCGGTAGTCGACTGATCTTGATCGCGGACGGGTGGGTCGAGTACCCGTACTCGCAGACCAACTTCGCGGCCTGGCAGGCCGGTAGGAGCTACGATGCGCCGACCCTCGAAGCCCGCGGCGCCGACGGCCGTTGGCAGGTCATTCTCGAAGAATTCGGTTACCCCGCCGGGATGCCGCGGCGGATGTCGGTGCCCCTACCGCCGCTTCCGGAAGACACATTCGAGCTTCGCTTGCGAACCAACCAGGAGATCTACTGGGACCGGATCGCGGTGGCTGCGGCCGAGACGAACCCCGAGATGCGGAGGCAGGAGCTCGCGCTGGTGAGCGCCCGCCTCAGCCGAACCGGATTCGCCTACCGCACCACCGGGCCGCAGCGGTTGCCGGGCTACGACTACGGGCGAAGGGCGCCGCTTTGGGACACCAGGGTCCAGGCGGGTTGGTACACCCGGCTCGGTGACATTTCCGAGCTCCTCGACGCGGCGGACGACGCACTGGCGATATTCGGTCCTGGCGAGGAGGTGCACTTCGAGTTCACCGAGCCACAGCACGCCGTTCCTGCGGGATGGCGGCGGATGATGGTGCTCGAGACCGACGGCTGGTGCAAGGACATGGACTTCTACACGAGGGACGGTGAAACCCTCGAACCGCTGCCGGCTCGCGGAGTCGGCGCCAACCCTCGGAGCGCAAAACTGAACCGGACGTACAACACGCGTTACCTCGACGGCCGTGAGTAGTCGCATCTCCGGCG
>JBGMRN010000210.1:0-1823 GCA_048061535.1 Thermoanaerobaculales bacterium
AACAACGGATCGTCGGTATCGTCTGACCCGGCGCCGGTTGCGCCCTGGTGAGTGAGAATCATCTGAAGGTCATCATTCGGCATTTCTGTACCTCCACCCCCATGCTACGCTCAGTCCATGACCGACCGCGAAGGCCTGCAGCTCCGCGAGCTCTCCGAGCGCCTCGGCCACTACGATCCGGCCTTCACCCTCTCCGTCTACACCCACGTCCTCGAGGACGCCACCGGCGGCGCCATGACCCTCGCCCAACTCACAGCCCAAAAACCGCAGGAAGAAGCACCAGCGCCGAAGGCCACCGAGATCTCCGCGGCCGAGGGCGGGACTGTCAACTGACCTAGCAGAACAGTTGGAGGGCACCATGCCGCTGAATACGGCGATTACAATTGCGTTCGGCGAGACAGGCCACAGAGTATCGATAGCGGGCGAATTTTCCGACGATGAGTGGCCGGTCCTTCGCGATTTCGTTAGCTATGCGCGTGAGCTGAATAGGTGCAGATTCGTTCAGGGCAAGAGGGGAAGCGGACTGAACATCAAGTGGTCCCAGGGGAAGGGCGTCACCTATAATGTGATGCTGCCACCCGAGGATGAATTCGCAGCGTTTCTCCACCGTCTGCGACCGTTCCTCTTGAACAACGAGCCAACCTACTTCCACAAGATCTTCAAGCTCCTCGCCAGAAGGCTCGACAACAAGCAATTCCGCCTATTGATAAGGCCCTATAAGGAAGCATTCTCGGGCAAACTCATGCAATCGCACATGCAAATAACAAGTGATGAGATCGTGCTCAATTCTGAGCGCATCCTAAACGACTGGCTAAATGGGTTCGAGTATCACCGTGATGAAAAAAGGCCAAATACGTTCAGGAATTGCACTCCGTGTTCCCATTGGAGGCCTCAAGAGCGTTGTTCACAATGATTCTCATTGACAAAGCCGTCGCCATTATGGACCTCGCGCGCCTAACAAACGTGATTCTCGGCGACAAACGAGAGGTTACCTGCAAGGTGAACGTAAGCGCACAGATGATCAGTAGTGAATGACCGGTCGCTATGCGCCGTGGCAGCGCTTGAATTTCTTCCCGCTCCCGCACGGGCATGGACCATTCCGACTCGCGGTTCTTCGCCAGGACTCCACTACGAAGTCGATCTCCTTCAGAGAGGGAGTGCGAAACGAGAACATCGTATTCCCGTCCTTGTTGGTAACCGCAAAGTCACCGAGCCCGATGATGTCCATCCCGACGAGCACATCGCATGAGAGAAGCTCACAGCAAGCCGCCTGCACGTTGGGAATTCCAAGGCCGTTCGGAAGACCGATGTTTACCAGATACCACGGGCGATCCTCCGCACCGTGGACCCCACCGATCTTTGTGAACCCGAGTTGCGCTAGGCCTAGCTGCGCTACCACATTCGGAGAGATCACCGTACCGGTCGCGCCAGTATCCCAGACGGCGTTGAAGGTTTCCCCAGTTGGGTGATCCGGTGTGGTCTTGGGGTCGAAGGCAGGATAGACGTCAACGGGTGAGGTCAATACCCGTGCCAAACCCTCCATGGAATGGGTGAAGGCAAGGGGTTCGTCCGTCATCTGTTAGGCGAAACAAACGCGCGAGTGGAAGGTCATCGAGTAGTCATCGTCGCCGGGCGAACACTTCTGAATGAGGAACGTGCCGATCTCGTGATCCTTGCAGGTCTCCGTTAACGCCTCAAGCAGAGAGTTGAAAACACCGATCACCTCACGGTTCTTGATCGCGATCACCTTGCCGTTGTACTTCTCCACCAGTTCGTCCTGGTGCTCGAGGTAGTAGTGAAACTCCCTCTTGAGATCGCCAGCC
>JBGMRN010000210.1:1923-5919 GCA_048061535.1 Thermoanaerobaculales bacterium
CCGGCCTTCTGCGCCGCCGGAACGAGCTCCGCTCTGGCCGATTCGGGGAGGTCTTTCCCGGGATCATCTCCGACCAAGAACGCGACCGCCCGCTGCTTGACCCGCACCGGGATCACGATCAACTGTCTAGGCGGACGCTCACCGAGAATCCGGGCCAGCTCGTCGTTGATCGGGCCGGTGGGCATCGGCCCGCAGTAGCTGTCGGCGCCGCTCAGGTCGGAGAAGACCGAAGGCAGATCGAGAGAGACCGAAAACGACTGCACATCCTCAACCACCACCGAGGCCCCGCGTGCCATCCACCCAACCACCCGACCCGAGTGCACCGCAAACAGGCTGCACCTCGCCAGGACAGCGATCGCCCGCCGCAACAGGAGCTCGCCGATGTCGTCCCTCAGCACGGCGCCGTGCAGCAGAGAGCGGAAGGCCTCGTCCCCCAACGGTTCCACTGCCGCCGAATCTCCGGATTCTGGGACCGGCACCAGGCCCGGAAAGGTGGCGGACAACGGCTTGTTGACAACCGAGGCACGCCCACGCGCTCTGAGCAGATCGATCGGGCGCGGCTGCGGGGGCGTCCACAATCGATCCCAGTCGTCGCCGGTTACGGAAGCTCCGCGGTGCTTCACTTCGCGCGCGGCCTCGACAACGCCCTCATCGAGGTCGTCCAGAACTGCGAGCACACCGGTCTCGGTGGCCACGTGGGTGACGATCTCGAGACCCGTGTAGCTCGCGATCTCCTCGATCGCCGCCGGATCCTGGGGGTTTGTCATGGCCACACAGAGACGGTCTCTCAGCCTCCTGAAGACTACTGCCTGTAACCGCCGTCCGACGTGGATGGGTAACAGGCGGCGCAGCTCCACCGGCGACCTCCGGAGGACTGATGAGGGAACCAACGGCGTGCCCAACTGCTCTGAAAGGGCTTCGAGAAGAGCGTACTCGTCCACGAACCCGAACTTGAGAAGGTGGGTGCCCAGCCGACCGCCCGTGCGATGGCACGTCTCGAGTCCTGTGTGGAGCTCCTCCACCGCGATGGCGCCCTTGTCCAGCAGGATCTCTCCGAGCCGTTTCTTCATGCGGTTATCTTAACCCGGACCACGTCTATCCCCTGGTATGAAAGGAATGAGGCATTCGGAATTAACCGCGAGAGGAGGCTGCCGGAAGGTATGAGGCGTGCAGCCCGCGTCGATCACTCAAAACTAAAAACTTCTGAGATTAGGCGGGCCCGCTGTTCTTACGCAACACCGTTCCCAGGCAGTCGCCGACGACCCGGGCCGCCGCTACGAGCTCAGTGATCGCCGCTGCCGGAATCTGCCGCCCGACCAGGTCGCCCACGACATACGCCTTCACCCTCTGATCGACACAAACCGGAACGACGGCAACCTCCGTCGGGCGTGGGTCACCAAGGATCCGCAGAAGCTGATCGTTGACCGGGCCCGAAGCTATCGGACCAACGAATTGATCGACACCCCCCACATCGGAAAAGATCGAGGGGGCGTCGGCAAAGACGGAAAAGGTCCGTACCGCAGCGGCATCGATCGGAACCCCCCTCGAGATCCAGCCGGAAAGCTGGCCTCGGTGGACCGAGAACAAACAAACCCGATCGAGCGATCGCGCCGCAAACCGCGCCAACAGGTCGCCAACCTCGTTGGCGGTCCCGACGTTGTCGAGCAGTCGGGCAATCTCTTCGGTCTGAGCCGAGATCCCGAGCGCCTCCCGCCGGGCCGGCACCACCGGATTCAGTCCGGGGAAGCTCGCCAACAGAGAGGCCCAGGCCGGTTTGGGGCGGCTTCGGACCCGCAGGAGAACATCAGGATCGAGACCACAGGTCCATAAACGATCCCAACCGTCCACAGGCTCCGGTACGCTTTCCTGCCGCTTTTTGACATCGGCCCGCCGCCGGTCCGGAGCAGCACTTGGAAGAGCCGCCAGCGCCCTCCCGATCGTACGGTCGGTGGCCACAAACGGCTCGACACGGAGGTTGGTCATACCCGAGATCTCATCGATCACGTTGGCATCCGAGGGATCGCGCATCGCCACCTGGACCCGGTCGTTCACCTTGTTGAAGGGTATGACACCGAGCTGGCGCAACACCTCGGGCGACAGGACCTCGGGCATCACCGAACGAGAGCGATGCAGCACGGCCAAGGAAACGTAGGGGACTCCGTGCTGCTGGGCGAGGGCCTCGAGCAGTGCGTGCTCTCCCAGGAAGCCGAAGCCCACGAGCCGGGTTCCCAGCCGGCCCCCGTCACGACGACAGGCGTCGAGGCCGGTGTGGAGCTCGGTGAGCGAGATCGCTCCCTTCTCCACCAACATTTCTCCGAGTCGCATGGGCTAATAATAACCTCTCCCGGGAAAAGTCCAAAACTATGATCCTCTAACCCGCATATCTCACCATCTTTCTACTACGGGGCACAATGCACAGTGCGTGTCTGCGCTTTCTCGATTTGCTCGTTCGACGTACCGCAAGTACGACTGCACTCCCAAATCTTGTGAGAGCGCAGACACGCACGGCGCCTGGCACCCCTCGCGACGAAATCTGGTGAGATATGCGGGTTAACCTGGCGAATTCACCGTACGATCGGCCTGTTGCACTCAACGGAAGGAGTACAAAATGGATATCCGCATCGAACGCGACACGATGGGCGAGGTCGAGGTCCCTGCCGACCGCTACTGGGGCGCTCAGACCGCGCGGTCTCTCGCCAACTTTCGAATCGGAGTCGAGGGCATGCCCCGCGAGATCATTCGCGCCCTGGGGGTGCTCAAGCTGGCGGCGGCACGAACCAACGCCGACCTCGGAGAGCTGAGCAACGACCTTACGGATCTCATTTGCCGGGCGGCCCGCGAGGTGATCGACGGCGATCTCGACGGCCATTTCCCGCTCGTCGTTTGGCAGACCGGAAGCGGTACGCAGACCAACATGAACGCCAACGAGGTCATCGCCAACCGCGCCATTGAGCTCGCAGAGGGCAAGGTCGGATCGAAGGACCCGATCCACCCCAACGACCACGTCAATCGTGGACAATCCTCCAACGATACTTTTCCGACCGCCATGCATATCGCCGCCGCCGAGACCACCGTCAACCACCTGCTGCCCGCCCTTCGTCATCTTCAACACGCGCTGGCCGCCAAGTCCGAGGAGTTTTCCGAGATCGTCAAGATCGGGCGCACCCATCTCATGGATGCCGTTCCCCTGACCCTCGGCCAGGAGTTCTCGGGCCATGCCCACCAGCTTGCCAAGGCCGCCGAGCGGGTCAAAAACACCCTCCCCGACCTCTTTGAACTCGCTCTCGGCGGCACAGCGGTCGGCACCGGCCTCAACACCCACCCGGAGTTCGGTCGACGCGCCGCCGCCGCCGTCGCTGAAATCACCGGCCTTCCGTTCGTTTCCGCTACCAACAAATTCGAAGCTCTGGCCGCCCACGACGCGGTGGTCATGGCCAGCGGCGCCCTCAAGACTGTCGCGACCTCGCTGATGAAGATCGGCAACGATACGCGCCTCCTCGGGTCGGGTCCACGCTGCGGACTCGGCGAGATCATTCTGCCGGCCAACGAGCCCGGTTCGTCGATCATGCCCGGCAAGGTCAATCCGACCCAGAGCGAGGCACTGACGATGGTCGCTGCTCAGGTCATGGGCAACGACGTCGCGATCACAATCGGAGGAGCAACCGGTCACCTCCAGCTCAACGTCTTCAAGCCGATGATGATCTTCAACCTCCTGCAATCGATCCGCCTGCTCGGTGACGCCTGTCGGAGCTTTGCGGACAACTGCGTGGTGGGCATCGAGGCCGATGAGCGACGCATCAACGAGCTGCTCTCAAGCAGCCTGATGTTGGTCACGGCGCTCAACCCGCATATCGGCTACGACAACTCAGCCCGAGTGGCCAAGAAGGCCCACGCAGAAGGCCTGACGCTGAAACAAGCAACAGTGGCTCTCGATCTGCTGACCGGGGAAGAGTTTGATCGGCTCGTGCGACCCGAGGAGATGGTGGGGCGGAGGAA
>JBGMRN010000211.1:0-5870 GCA_048061535.1 Thermoanaerobaculales bacterium
CTCGGTATAGAGACCTCGTGTGACGAGAGTGCGGTCGCTGTGTTGGACGGCGAGGGCCGGGTGATCGTCAACCTCGTTTCCAGCCAGGTGGCGGCTCATGCGCCGTTTGGAGGGGTGGTGCCGGAGCTCGCGTCCCGTGAACACCTCAAGGCGCTGCCGTTCCTGGTGGTGCGGGCTCTGGAGGTCGTCTCCGAACCCGTGGAACTGGTGTCGGTGACCATCGGGCCGGGTCTGATCGGCGCCCTCCTGGTGGGGGTCCGGTTCGGCGCCGCTTTTGCCTGGGCCAGAGAGCTGCCGATGGTGGCGGTCGACCACCTCGAAGGACATCTGGTCTCGCCCCTCATCGGGCTCGAAGGTGACCCTGCACGTCCCGAGCCCGCTCGGGTGCTCGCCCTGGTGGCATCGGGTGGACATTCGGCGTGGTACTTGATGGAGGATGGCGCGCGGCGCCGTCTCGGCCGGACCCGGGACGACGCAGCCGGCGAGAGCTTCGACAAGGTGGCCCAGGCGCTCGGCCTCGGCTACCCGGGGGGGCCGGTGATCGACGAGCTGGCTCGGAGAGGCGACCCCGATTTGGTGCCGCTGCCGAGCCCTCGGCTCAAGGATGCGCCCTTCGACTTCTCGTTTTCGGGGCTCAAATCGGCGGCCATCCGGTGGATTCACGAGCACGGGCTGGGCGCGGATGACCCGGTCCCGGAGGCCGTTCACGACCTGCTCGCTTCCTTTCAGGATCGCGTTGTCGATCAGCTCCTTGGCCCCCTGGAAGAGCTCGCCGAGCTTTACCGGCCGCAGCTGATCACCGTGTCCGGCGGGGTGGCCGCCAACTCCCTCTTGCGGCGACGGCTGACTGAGCGCGGACAGGACCTGGGGATCGAGGTCCTGCTCCCGACACATTCACTGACTGCCGACAACGGGGCGATGATCGCCCACGCCGGCCAGCTCGCGGCCGAGCGTGGGCGTCGAGACGACCCGCGACGGCTCGACGCACGGTCGCGTGAGGTGTGGCAGCCCCCCGGGATGCGGAAAACGCCGGTCGCCGGGCTGAAGTAGAATCACGTGGTCGGGAGGAAGTTTTGATGCGGAAGTCTGTGGCCCGCGAGTACTATGAGGCCATCCTGGTGGCATTCATCCTCGCCCTGTTCGTACGTACCTTCGTATTCGAGAACTTCAAGATCCCTTCGGGCTCGATGGAGGACAACCTCCTGATCGGCGATCACCTGGTGGTCAACAAGTTCATTTTCGCCACCAACGCGGGCAGCATTCTGCACAAGATTCTGCCCTTTCGGGGGCCTCGCCGCGGAGATGTCGTCGTCTTCAAGTTCCCGGAAGACCCACGGCGGGATTTCATCAAGAGGTGCGTTGCAGTGGCCGGCGATACCATCGAGCTGCGTCTCAAGAAGTTGTACATCAACGGCGAGTTACAGGAGGACTCGATGGTGGTGCACAAGGACCCGAGGGTGTACACCGACTCACCCGGCGTTCCGCTTTCTAACCGCATACGCGACAACTTCGGTCCGTTTACGGTACCGCCGGATACCATCTTCTGTCTCGGTGACAACCGCGACAACTCCCTCGACTCTCGTTTCTGGGGACCCGTTCCACTGAGCTATGTCAAGGGCCGCGCAGTGCTGATCTACTGGTCTTATGAGGCCGGGCGGAACGACTGGCAATGGCAGGGTTTCGGCCACCGGTTGAAACAACTTGCCGGGGTCTTCTTCAACTTCTTCACCAAGACCAGGTGGGAGCGGGAATTCCGGCTCATCAGATGAATGGTACGATGCTGTGGAGAATGACGGGGCGACCGGGAGGATGGCTATGAAGGGGTGGCGAGACCAACGGGGAGACGTTCCCATCGGTTGTTTGATTGGCATGGTCGTGCTCTTGGTAGTGGTTCTGGTTGCCATCAAGGTTGCTCCGGTGATGATCGCCGCCGGCGAGTTCGAAAAAGAAGCCGCGGTGCTCGCCGACCGCGCCAACCGGCGGGATTACACCGACAAGCGAATTCTGCGCGACCTTCTGGCAAAGGCCGACGAGCTCGACCTCCCAATCGTTAAAAATGACATCAAGATCAAACGCACGGCGAAACGAATCAAGGTCCGGGTGTCCTATGACTACGCGATTGAATTTCCTTTCTACACCTATGTCTGGCACAAAGAGGTCTCTGAAGATCGACCCTTGTTCTAGCCCGCATATCTCACCAGATTTCGTCGCGAGGGGTACAAGACGCAATGCGTGTCTGCGTTCTCGCAAGGTTTGGGAGTGAAGTCGTACTTGCGGTACGTCGAGCGAGCAAATCGAGAAAGCGCAGACACGCGCTGTGTATTGTGCCCCACAGTAGAAAGATGGTGAGGTATGCAGGCTAGCCCGTTTCCATCTCCTCGAGGATCCGGCGGGTCGCTTCGGCGGGATCGGGGGCGCGGGTAATCGGTCGCCCGACCACCAGAATATCCGACCCGGCGCGGATCGCCTCGCCCGGGGTCAGGACGCGATGCTGATCGTCGTTGTCGGAGGTTGCCGTGCGGATGCCGGGGGTGACTATGAGTGCTTCCCGGCCGCAGGTGCGGCGAATCGCTGGCGCCTCCCGCGCCGAGGCGACGACCCCGTCGAGACCGCTCTCCATGGCGAGCGCCGCCCAGGAGATCACGAGATCGGTCGGGGTAGCGGCGATTCCGAGGTCTTTGAGGGAAGCCTTGCCGAGGCTGGTCAACACCGTCACCGCCACCACCTTTGGAGGCGTCCCGGCCCTCCCCTTCCGAACTCCGCTAGCGGCCGCCTGTAACATCGTCCGACCGCCGGAAGCGTGGACCGTTATCATGTGGGCCCCGCAGGCCGCGCAATTGGCCGCGGCTCCCTCGACGGTGGCCGGGATGTCGTGCAGCTTGAGGTCGAGAAAAACGCGTGGCCCCAGGGTGGCCACCTCCTCGACCAGGCGCGGTCCATGGGCGATAAACGCCTCGAGACCGATCTTGAGCCAACCCGCCGAGCCCGCGACCGCCCGCGCCGTGTCGAGGATCCACTCGCGGTCGCTGCCGTCGAGGGCAACGCACAGAGCATCACTAGTCACAGAACCTCCTCTCCCGGGTGCCTTACGGTCGATTCGTGCCGCAACGCAGTTTACGACATCGTGCGCTGCGAGCCGGGTTCTTCCGCTGTTCAGAACGGAACTTTTCGACCGGATTTCCCGAATGGGAACCGGCGATGTCTCGCCGATGTACCATGATCGAGATGACAAGGCGATGGATGTGGTTCGATGCACTCGCTGTCGGCGCGACCGCAGGCTTGCTCGCCGAGGTGCTGGTGTTGCGAATGAATCCCGAGGTCCCCCAGGCCGCGCGGGTTGTGCTGCTGGGTCTGCCGTTGTGGGCGACCTGGGGCATGTTCGGCGCCGGTTTGCCGCTGATCTTGGCACTGACTCTCCTCAACCGTCTCCGCCCACGGCCGGAGCGGTGGTCGGGGCCTGCGCTCAGCGCCCTCGCTTTCACGGCAGGAGCGATCCTCAGCCGCTTCAACGCCCACCTCCACCCCAATCTCCTCCAGGGATCGGCTCACCGCGTGATGGCTCAGGACGCGGTGGCGTGGATCGTTGCCGCATTGTTTGCGCTGGCCGGAGGGGCCCTTGTTCGTCGCCTCAGAGGAGGCCCCTCGCTGCGCGTTTTCTTTGCGGTGACGGTCTTCGCCCTGCCGCTGATCAGGGTGTTGTGGGTGCCGACCCCGCCACGGCAGCCTCTGGAGGTCGCGGCCCGGCCCCTCGGAGAAACCTCCCGACGGCTGCTGGTTCTCGGCATCGAGGGGCTCGATGCCAAGGTCCTGCTCGTCGATGCGGCCGGCGAGCGCTACACCGCTTTGGTCCGCATCCGCGAGCACGGTTCCTGGGGGCCGATCACCCCCCACCAGCCGTATCTACGGTGGGCGCTGTGGACCTCGGCCGCTACCGGGACCTTTCCGGGACGTCATGGCGTCAAAGCTCATTGGGGCTGGAATCTGCCGATGGTCTTCTCGGAGACATTGAGACTGTTGCCGTGGACCCCGCAGGGGTCGCGGGGCATCTTGCCGTGGTGGCTTGCGCAGCGGGTGCCGCCGCCTCCGGCCACGGTGGCGCCCCTGTGGGCGCGACTTCAGGCCTCAGGGCGGAGCACTGCGGTCTTCGGTTGGCCGGGTGCGTGGGGTGACGACCCTGCGATCGTCGATTCCCCGGCAGGTGGTACGGTCCTCGAGGCAACCATCGGCGCCGCTCTCGAGGCAGCCCTCGAGCCGTTTCCTGAACGACGATCCCAAATCTGGGCGGCCATTGTCGGCGACCAGACTCGAGCCGACGCGGCACGCGTGGCCCTCGAATCCGGCGCCGAGAACGTGTGGATCCACCTCGAGACGCTGGCTCTGATCCGGCGTTACCACGAGCCCCTGCGTCCCCGGGACACCGCCGAGCGGCAGCTCCTCGAGCTTGCGATAGAGCTTCTGGACGAGCAGGTCGGCGCCATGCTGGCGGTTGTCGGCACGGACTCTCTGGTGGCCGTGGTTTCTCCCTATGGACTGGCGCCCCCGGGTTCCCTGGAGCGGTTCAGGCGGCTGCTCGGCGGGGGTGGAGCCTGGCGAACCTCGGCGGAATCCTGCCCTGACGGTTTGCTCATGTTGATGGGCGATGGAGTGCGGGAGGGTCAGAGGGTACTCGCCTCGCGTCCGCCCGACCTTGCGCCGACCATGTGCTACCTGCTCGGGTTGCCGGTGGCCCAGTACATGGAGGGCGGGGTGGTGGTGGACGCGGTGAAACCCGCCTTTCTGGCAGAGCACCCCCTGAGAGTGGTCGATTAGAAAGGTGTTGGAGATGAAACGACTTTCGGTAGTGATTCCGGTCTACAACGAGGAGGGGACTCTGGAGGAGATCCTGGACCGGGTGGCAAGGGCGCCGCTGCCGTCGCCTTTGCGTGAGATTGAGATGGTTGTTGTCGACGACTGCTCGCAGGACGGAACCTGGACTGCGCTCGAGAACTGGCGTCCGCCGACCCGGGAGGAGGGTGGAGCGGTCGAGATCGTACGCCGCCGGCACTCCCACAACCGGGGCAAGGGCGCGACTCTGCGGTCCGGGTTCGAGGTCGCGACCGGAGAGATTCTCCTGATTCAGGACGCGGACCTCGAGTACGACCCGAAGGACTATTCGACCCTGCTCAGCCCGATCACCTCGGGCCTGGCGGAGGTGGTTTACGGATCACGCTTCCTGGGTGGCCCGCACCGGGTTCTCTTCTTCTGGCATTTCGTCGGAAATACCTTCCTCACCCTGATGTCGAACATCTTCTCCGGGCTCAACCTGACCGATATGGAGACCTGCTACAAGGTCTTTACACGCGAGGTGCTCGACGGGATCACGCTACGCTCGAACCGGTTCGGCTTCGAGCCGGAGTTTACGGCCAAGGTGTCCAGGCTCGGCGTCCGCATCTACGAGGTGCCGATCTCGTACCACGGTCGCACCTACGAGGAGGGCAAGAAGATCGGCTGGAAGGACGGCGTGTCGGCCGTCTGGTCGATCCTCCGCTTCAATCTTTGGTCGCGACGCTGAGAGCGTCGCTCCCTCAAATTCTCGGCCCCACACCCTTCCCTTCCTGACGGCGTTTGACTATGGTGTGCAGTGTTCTTTGCCTCAACGTCGGTGGGCGTGGGACCGAGAATTTGAACCAGGGGAGGATGAGGAATGGCAAGGCGATCAGTGGTGGTGATGCCCGGTGACGGGATCGGTAAGGTGGTGCTGCCTGAAGCATTGCGGGTGCTGGAGGCAGCCGGGTTCGAGGCGAACTGGGTCGAGGCGGATATCGGGTGGGAGTTTTGGGTCACGGAGGGAAACCCTTTGCCCCGGAGGACGATCGATCTCCTTACAGAGC
>JBGMRN010000212.1:0-5835 GCA_048061535.1 Thermoanaerobaculales bacterium
GGGGCAGCGTCTCGGTTTGGTGAGATTCTCGATCGTGAAGGCGTTGCTCGTCCCCGCTCGCTGGTGAGCGACTCCACCGTCGGGCCACTCTGGGGGCAGTCGGCCGCCCAGTCTCTCGGCGCGCCGTTGATCGAGCTCGCCGACGGTGAGGAGCACAAGCGGTGGCAGGCGGTCGAGACGCTGCTTGGCCATTGGCTCGACCGGGGACTGCACCGCGGCGACTCGGTGCTTGCGATCGGCGGCGGGGTTCTCACCGACACCGTCGGTTTTGCCGCCGCGGTCTTCATGCGCGGCATCCGTTGGTCGGCGGTTCCCACGACTCTGCTGGCGATGGTCGATGCCTCGGTCGGCGGCAAGACCGGGGTCAACCTCGAGCAGGGGAAGAACCTCGCCGGAGCGTTCTGGCCTCCCCGCCTGGTGGTGGTGGACGTGGCGACCCTGACCACCCTTCCCGCGCGCGAGCTGCGGGCGGGAATGGCCGAGGTGGTGAAGACCGGGTGGATCGGCGACCGCGAGCTGTTGGCTCTCCTCCGTTCCAACCCACTGACCGATCACACCTCCCTCTCTCCCGAGCAATGGGAGGACCTCGTGATGCGAGCACTTGCCGTCAAAGCCCGCGTGGTGGCCGAAGACGAGCTCGAGGCCGGCGAGCGCAAGGCGCTCAACCTCGGTCACACTCTCGGGCATGCTTTGGAAGCGGCAACGAAATACCGCCGGTTTCTCCACGGAGAGGCGGTGGCCTGGGGCCTTCTCGCCGCCGCCCGGCTATCGCGACGGCGGGGTCTCCTCGGCGCCGACGGAGACGGCGAGCTGCGCGCCGCCGTGGCCGCCCTCGGAACACTGCCGCCCATCGACGACATCGGCCCGGAGGCGCTGCGCGCCCACTTGGAACGCGACAAGAAGCGCAACGCCGAGGGCGTCGGCTGGGTCCTCCCCACCGACGACGGGGTGGTCATTGATCAGCGAGTCACCACGGAAGAAGCGCTGGAGGTTTTTGAGGAGCTGCAAGAGGGGGACAATTAGCAAGTCGGAATTCGGATTTCGGATTGCGGAATGCCTTCCGTACAGAAGGGTGGTTGGGGGTCGTCGGCGCCCTTCTGTTGACGTGTTGACGCGAATCACCGTTCCTCCAGAGAAATTCGCGACGGGGGGACCTGGGGTCCCACCGTCGCGAATTTCTGAGGTAGGATGAGAGACCCATGAGCACGACCCCTGGCAACGTCGCACCCGGACCGATTTCGATCGCCGATCGCCTGCCCCACGACCCGGAGGCGGAGCGGGCAGTGCTCGGAGCGGTACTGCTCGATCCGGGATCCCTGCTCCACATCATCGACAAGCTCCGGGACGAGGAGTTCTATCTCGAGAGCCACCGCCTCGTGTACCAGGCGTGCCTGGAGCTGCACGAGCGCGGCCAGGCGGCGGATCTACTCACC
This sequence comes from Thermoanaerobaculales bacterium, assembly GCA_048061535.1. GTDB lineage: Bacteria > Acidobacteriota > Thermoanaerobaculia > Thermoanaerobaculales > Sulfomarinibacteraceae > Sulfomarinibacter. Next base: position 1,434 of record JBGMRN010000212.1, read on the forward strand.
GTCAGCAACTACCTGCGCGAGCAGGGTCGGCTCGAGCAGGTCGGCGGCGCCACCCATCTGTCGTCTCTGGTCGACTCACTGCCCGACGTGGCCAACGTTATTCACTACGCGGAGATCGTCCACGACAAGGCGGTGAAACGGCAGTTGATCGCCGCCGCCCAGAGCATTCTCAGTACCTGCGCGCTGGATCATGGCGAGGCGCGAGAGGCGGTGGAACAGGCGCAGAAAGACGTCTTCCGCATCGCCGAGGACACCCTTTCGGGAGGGTTGGTCCACATCCGGGGGTTGGCGGACCAGGAGCTTGAGAACATCGAGGCGAGCCGCGAGTCGCACTCCACCCTGACCGGTCTCGACACCGGTTTCGTGCGTCTGAACGAGCTCACCTCCGGTCTCCAGCGCAAAGATCTGGTGATCCTGGCCGCTCGTCCGTCGATGGGCAAGACCTCACTGGGACTGAACATCTGCGCCCACGCCACCCTTCGCCAGAACAAGAAGGTAGCGGTCTTCTCGCTCGAGATGGCGGCCGAACAGCTCGTGCGGCGCATGTTCTCCTCCGAGGCGCGGGTCGACCAGAAACGGCTTTCCGGCGGTTACCTGGCGAAATCCGACTGGCCCAAGCTCGAGCTTGCGTCCCAGGCGCTGCGCGACGTCAATCTATGGATCGACGACACCCCCGGCATCACCGTCCTCGAGCTTTCGGCCAAGGCGCGGCGACTCAAGCAGGAACGCGGCCTCGACCTGGTGATGGTGGACTACATGCAACTGATGTCGGGCGGCGCCCGATTCAGCAGCCGCAACGAGGAGGTCTCGGCCATCTCGCGAAGTCTCAAGGCGGTCGCCAAGGAGCTGGACGTGCCGATGCTCGTGCTCTCACAGCTCTCCCGTCAGCCCGAGCGCCGTGGCGGCGACCACCGGCCGCAGCTTTCTGACCTTCGCGAAAGCGGCTCGATCGAGCAGGACGCGGATGTCGTGATGTTCATCATCCGCCCCTCGGTCTACGACCGCGAGGCGGAGGATCCGCGCCGCGCCGAGCTGATCATCGCCAAGCAGCGCAACGGCCCGATCGGCGAGATCGATCTGGTCTTTCAGCACGAGTACACTCGATTCGAAAACGCCGATCTCGCCCGCGACGACGGCGATGCCCCGTGGTAGCGGTATGAGCCCGCTCACGGGTCCCATCGCCTGGCTCGACCGATTTGGGAATATGGTCCTCGGCGCCTTCGAGGAGCTCGGCAGATTCTTCTACATCATGGCCTCGAGCGTGCTGTGGACCTTCCGCCGCCCCTTCGACGGCGCCGAGTGGATGCGGCAGATGGTGCGCGTCGGCTGGGACTCGATCCCGGTGGTCTTCGTCACCTGCCTGTTCACCGGCATGGTGCTGGCGCTGCAAACCTTCCGCGGCTTCGAGCGCTTCCATGCCGAAGGATTCGTGGGTTCGGTCGTCGCCCTGTCGTTGACCCGTGAGCTGGCCCCGGTTCTCACCGGCCTGATGGTTGCGGGCAGAGTCGGTTCGGCGATGGCGGCGGAGCTTGGAACCATGCGCGTCACGGAGCAGATCGACGCTCTCTACGCCATGGCCACCGAGCCCGTTCACTACCTCGTCGTGCCGCGCGTGAACGCTTCGATCCTGATGCTGCCGATCTTGACCCTGATGGGAGACATGATCGGCATCTTCGGCGGATGGGTAGTCTCGGTATCTCTTTTTCACGCCAACAGCTACGTCTATATGGAGCGGACCTTTCAGTTTCTGGAGATCAACGACATCACTTCCGGTCTGATCAAGGCCGCCTTCTTCGGTTTGATCCTTTCGGTCACCGGCTGCGCCAAGGGCTTCTACACTTCGGGAGGAGCGGATGGCGTCGGGCGCGCCACCACCTCGGCGGTGGTGACCGCCTGCCTCTATATTCTCCTCTCCGATTTCTTTCTGACCAAGATTCTGTTCTGAGGACATGATGGCGAACCACGCACTCCAGCAGGCTCAGGAACCGATGATCAGCGTCATCGGCCTCCACAAGTCATTCGGCGAAAAGAAGGTGCTCAGGGGCATCGATCTCGAGGTCGTGCGGGGCGAGTCGCTGGTGGTGGTCGGCGGTTCGGGCGCCGGCAAGTCGGTTTTCCTCAAGCACCTGATCGGACTTCTTCAGCCCGATGAGGGACACGTCGTGGTGGACGGCATCGATCTCACGATGGCGCCGCCGGAGGTGGCTTTGAAGCTGCGCAAACGCTTCGGCATGAGCTTCCAGGAAGGCGCTCTCTTCGACTCGATGACGGTCTTCGACAACATCGCCTTCCCCATCCGCAGACATACGCGAAAGCCGCGTCAAGGAATAGCGGAGCGCGTGCGAGAGTGTCTGAGCCTGGTCCGCCTGGAGGAAATCGAGGACAAGCTTCCCGCAACCCTCTCGGGAGGCATGAGGCGCCGCGTCGGTTTCGCCCGCGCCATCGCCCTCGAGCCCGAGATCCTGCTATTCGACGAGCCGACCGCTGGGCTCGACCCCATCAACACCGCGGCCATCGCCCGGGTGATCAACCAGCTTCGGAAGGAGCTGGCGGTCACGGTGGTGACCATCACCCACGACATGAGTCTTGCGAATCGGATCGCGGACCGGATTGCGATGATCAGGCATGGGAGAATCATCGCCCTCGCCGATCCCAAGAGCTTTGCCTCCCTCGACGAACCCTGGGTTCGGGCGTTCCTGGAGAGCGAAGTCCCGGAGCAAACGGAGGAAGAGTCATGACCCCAGCCGCCCGGATCGGTCTTTTCATGCTCATGGGAATGATCATTCTCGGTGTTTTCATCATCAAGATCGAGGACATCCCGGTCGGTGAGCGCGGCGACCGGTTGGTGGTCACGGCCCGCTTCGCATCGGCCGCAGGCATCGACCGCAAGGCAGCGGTTCGCATCGCCGGAGTGCGGGTGGGCAAGGTGGAGTCGGTCCACCTCGACGGCGCCGAGGCGCTGCTCGTGCTTTCGCTGGACCCCGAGGTCCGCCTCCACGAGGGCGCCGCGGCACAGGTCACCGCCATGGGCATGCTCGGCGGCAAGTATGTGGAGATCCTCTCCGGCAACCCGAATGCGCCTCTGTTGCCGTCGGGCAGCGAGCTCGGAGGCGCCAACATGCCGTCGTTCGAGGACGTACTGCAGGTAGCCACCCGGATCGGCGCCGACATCAAGGAGGTCACCGAGGCCCTGCGGGGCTCGATCGGCGGTCCGTCCGGCGAGGAAGCTCTTTCCGAGATCGTCGAAAACATCCGCGAGCTCACCGCCTCGCTCAAGGTGTTGATCGCCGAGAACCAAATGAACGTGAACCGAACCACCGAGAACTTCATGGAGTTCTCGACCGTCCTCCGTGATGAGCTGCCGCGGATCACCGACAAGATGAACCTGCTCGCCGATCAGCTCAGTGGCGTCGTCGGCGAGAACCGGGAGGACTTGAACGCGTCGATGAAAAACCTCCGCGAGCTCTCCGACCGCTTGCAGGTCTCCGCCGACAACCTGAACTCCATCACCGGGAAGATCGCCAGCGGCGAGGGCTCGATCGGCAAGCTGATCAACGACGATGCCACCGTGAACAACCTCAACGAGACCATGGACTCCATCGACGAAGGCGTCAAGACGATTCAGAACAGCATCGGACGCTTCCAGCGATACCGCCTCGATGTGAACCTGCGCGGCGAGGCATTGGCCCAGACGAGCGACGGCCGCTTCACCTTCGGCGTCGACCTGTGGACGACCAAGAAGCGGTTCTTCCGCATCGAGGGCGTGGACACCCCGTACGGCCGCACTCGGATCAGCTCCGAGATCGTTCGGACTACCTTTCCCGACGGCTCTTCAGAGACCAGGGAAGAAACCACGATCAAGACCGACGACAAGCTCGCGATCAACGCCCAGATCGGATATCGCGTCTACCCAAGCACGTTCGTGCGGGCGGGGCTGTTCGAATCCAGCGGCGGCTTTGCCGTCGACCACGCGATTCTCATCGGCAAGCGTCCCCTCCGTCTCAGCTTCGAGGCCTACGATTTCAATCGGCGCATCGCCGACAGCGCCCACCTGCGTCTGGAAGGCCGCTTCTTCATCAACTCGAACATCTTCTTCAATGCGGGTTGGGATGACCCTCTTTTCAGTCAACGATCCTCGGTCTTTCTCGGGGGCGGCATCATGTGGAGCGACGAGGACCTCAAGTACAGCATCGGACTCGCGGGCAGCGCGCTGCGGTGACCACCGACACCGTCTTCTTCTGCTCCTCCTGCGGCAACGAGTCGCGAAAGTGGCTCGGCCAGTGCCCGGGTTGCGGCGAGTGGAACACCTACGCCGAGCAACCGGCGCCGCCAAAGAAAAAGAAGACCGTGGCCGTTTTACGCCGCAATGCTCGCGCCGTACCGGTGACCGAGGCGGCGTCGG
>JBGMRN010000213.1:0-5822 GCA_048061535.1 Thermoanaerobaculales bacterium
CGCTGCATCGGGTTCTTTCCACTCTGGTGCACACCGGTTTCGTCGAGCAAGACCCTGAAACCGGCAAATATGGACTGACCCTCAAGATGTGGAGCCTGGGGGTGTCGGCGGTCGCCGATCTCGACATCGTCAAGATTTCCCGGCCTCACCTCGAGGCACTGTCGGCCGCCGCTGATGAGACCGTGCATCTGGCCGTGCTCGAAGCCGGCGGCGGCATCATCTATCTTGCCAAGGTCGAGAGCCCGAGATCCATCCGGGTGCAGACACAGCTCGGCGCGCGCTCGTCTTCATGGTGTACGGCGACGGGGCGGGCGATCCTGGCCTTCCTTCCACAGGTCCGAGAGCAGGTGTTGAGCAGCGCCCTCGAGAAAGCGACCCCGCAAACGGTCACGGATCCCGATCGTCTGCGCGAGAGATTGGATCAGGTCGCCACGCAAGGTTATGCCGTGACGAAGGCCGAAAACCACCCGGAAATGGGAGGTATCGCCGCACCGATAATGGATTACACCGACATGGTTGTCGCGTCTTGCGGCGTCGCCATACCAATATTCCGTATGCACCAGGCTCTTATCGACCTCTGCGTTCCCCTTGTGGTGCGAACCGCGGCCGACATCTCCGCTGAGCTGGGGTACCGCTCCGAGGCCCCGCGCGACACCAAACATCGATAGAAACAGGGAGATGTTCCGTATTGCAGAACATTCGGGGTTTGATCATACACCTGTCTGTATTATGATTTCTTGGTAGGTACCTTTTGCATTTACTCGGTATTCTGCAATGAAGAATGTATCCCGGTATCCGTTTGCGATGGTCCCCTTGGCTGGCGAGCGAAGTGGCAAACCGCGCACCACCGGCATCACCATGATGATGGATTGGGGGCTGCCATGCGGGCGCGTCAAAGACAATCTGGAACTTCTCGCGCCTTACGTCGATCTGGTGAAGATCGTTGTCGGCACCGCGCGGCTTTATGCCGAGGACTATCTGATCCGGAAGTTGTCGCTTTACAAGGAGAGCGGCGTCGAGCCTTTCCTGGGCGGCCAGTTCGCGGAGTACGTGTTCGCCACCCAGGGCATGCAAGCGATGGGAGCATTCTTCGCCGAGGCCAAACGGGTGGGTTTCGAGGAGGTGGAAATTTCGGACAATTGCGTCTCCCTTACCGAGCCTGAGCGTCGAGCGCTGATTCACATGGCGATTGACCGTGGGCTCGGGGTTCACGGGGAAGTGGGGTCGAAGGTCGAGAAACAGGCTCCCGAAATTCTGGTTGCGCAGGCCAAAGTTTGTTTCGATGCTGGCTGCAGGGTCGTCCTGGTGGAGGCGGCCGAGCTCGTAGACCACGGCACGCCCAATCGAGAACTCGTCGTAGCGCTCCGCAATGAACTGGACCTGTCGAAGGTGTTGTTCGAGCTCAGCGGGTCATGGATCAAGGGGACGACCCTTTCCGATGTCTACGAGCTCAAGAAGTTTCTGATTTCCGAGTTCGGGCCGGACGTTAACCTGGCAAACGTCATGCCCGATGACGTGTTCGAAACCGAGGCGCTTCGAAACGGCCTGAGCGTCGTCGGCCCTGACGATACCGGGAGCTAGCCGGTGTTGAGAAAATCCTGCGACATCCTGATCATCGGGGGAGGCGGGGCGGCCCTCTATGCGGCTCTGCATGCCCATGACGCGAATCCCGATCTTCACGTCGTCGTTGCCAGCAAGGGGCTGTTCGGGAAGAGCGGTTGCACGCGCATGGTGCAGGGCGGCTACAACGTCGTATTGCATCCCGAAGACTCTTTCGACATGCACTTCGACGACACCCTGCGCGGCGGCGGCCTGCTCAACGACCAGGAGTTGGCCTGGACCCTTGTCACGCAGGCTCCCGAGCGGATCTTCGAGCTCGAGAATCGTTACGGCTGTTTTTTCGACCGCCTCGAGGACGGCTCGATTCATCAGAGGGCGCTGGCAGGCCAATCCTTCGACCGCACCGTCCATCGTGGCGACCTCACCGGGATCGAACTGATGAGCCGCTTGTCCGAGCAGATCCTGTTGCGCGACATCGAAGTGCTCAACGAAGTGCGTGGCGTCGATCTGCTCCTCGCGGACGATGGCCGCACGGTCTGTGGCGCGTTGCTTCGCGACTTCTATAGCGGTGAGCTGACCATACTGCGGGCCAAGTCGGTGCTGTTGGCCACGGGTGGCGCCGCACCCCTGTACAGCATCACCGCGGCGTCCTTGGAAAAAAGTGGCGACGGAATAGCAATGGCATTTCGTGCCGGCGCGGAGCTCGTCGACATGGAAATGATGCAGTTCCATCCCACGGGTCTGATCGCCGGGGACTCGGTGATGACCGGGACCGTCCTCGAAGAGGGGCTTCGCGGTGCCGGCGGGCATCTGTTGAACGCGCTCGGTGAGAGGTACATGGAGCGCTACGACCCGGAGAAGATGGAACGTTCCACACGAGACCGGGTATCACGAAGCAGTTTCCTCGAGATCAGAGCTGGACGCGGGACCATGAACGACGGCGTCCTCCTGGACGTGCGTCATCTCGGTAAGGAATTCCTGCTGAAGTCTTCGCCCGGGATGTACAAACGCTGTCTGTCTGTAGGATACGACATGGCGTTCGACCCGATCGAGGTGACTCCGACCGCGCACTTTCAGATGGGCGGGATTCGAGTCGATGCTGATTGCCGAACGAATCTGCAGGGACTTTTCGCAGCCGGAGAAGACGCCGGCGGCGTGCACGGGGCCAACCGCCTGGGCGGCAATGGCGTCGCCGAGTCCATGGTGTTCGGTGCCATCGCCGGCGACACCATGGCGTCGTTCGTGGGCGAGGTGTCTCCGGCCGAGCCGGACGCAGATTGGACCGGCGCGGCGGTGCGGCGTTTCGCCGTATCCAGCAAGGGCAACGGCGTCAACCCCTTCGACCTGCGCGAACAGCTCGGGGAAGTGACTTGGCAGCATCTGGGGATCATTCGCAGTAGCGAATCCCTGGCAAAAGTTGCACAGGCCTTGACTGAAATCGAGGCCCAATTGGACGATCTGACCGTGACCGGGCCACCGGCGGCCAATCATCTCCTCGATCAGAAGCTCGATATCGAAAACCTGCTGTGCGTCGCCCGCCTCATTCGGGTAGCGGCGTCGATGCGCAGGGAAAGCCGGGGAAGTCATTACCGCGAGGACTTCCCCGACCGCGACGACAACCATTTTCTCGTCAACTTCCACCTGCGCCGTGACCGGGATGGCGAACCGCAGGTCGAGAGCCGAGCGGTCCGATTTTCGCGAAGGACACCGGACGATCTCGAGGGGGAAACGATCATCGCCAGGAACACCGCCCAGCAGCGTCCGGCGAAGGCTTGAGGGAAATGTTTCGCGTCTACTCGCTGATCGGTGGATGTACTTCAACGAAATTACAACGCAGGGGGGAAATTGAGGCATGGCACCCGAAGGCGACAACCGGTTCGTAGCGCTGCGCGTAGACCGCTCGAAACCCGGAAAGGAGCTCACGGAATACATGGTCGCCGCTGGGGGACTGCACAGTCGCGTCCTGGATGCTTTGCTGCGTGTCCGCCACCAGCAGGATCCGACGCTTGGCTTCCGGTACGCCTGCCGGGTCGGCATGTGCGGCTCCTGTGCGATGATGATCAACGGCCGCGAGCGGCTCGCCTGCCAGACTTCCATCAGCGAGCTCGGGGGCACGATTACGCTGGCTCCGTTGCGTTCATTGCCCGTGCAGAGGGACCTTGTGGTCGATATGGCGCCGTTTTTCGATACGTTTCGGCGCGTTAAAGCGGCCCTGATACCGGAGAAGCCCGATCTTCAAGAGATACGCAAGTTGCCTCCGGGGTCCCGGCACCGCAGCACCATCGAACGTCAGAACGGGTGCATCACCTGTGGTGCATGCTTCTCCGCATGCGAGTGGACGCGTAGGCGAAAGCGCTACCTCGGCCCTGCCGCCACGAACCGCGTATTCATGTTGATGTTGGACGACAAGGATCGACTCAAAGGTGCCAGACTGGCCTCTGTCTGCGACGACGACAGCGCCCTGCGCTGCCACACCAGCGGTGATTGCAGTGTCGTCTGCCCGGTCGAGGTGCCGCTACACACAGGGCTGCAACGGCTGCGCGGCATGATCGCCAAGGGTTGAGCTGCGCGATGCGGATGGTAATGATGGCCACCGACATTCAGAAGCAGGCTTTGACCGTCGGCGATATCGCCCGGCACCCGGGTAGTGTGTCGCCGCGACGGATCGCGTTGCGGGAGGGCAAGCGCTGCCTCAGCTACGCGGACGCCAACCGGCGGGCGGACGGTCTCGCCACCGCCCTCAGACGCCTGGGTATCCGCGGCGGGGACATGGTGACGGTGTTCCTGCCGAGCTGTATCGACTACCTGCTGATCGTTTTGGCGACGGCTCGGGTCGGTGCCGTGTTCTCGCCGATCAACCCTCGCTACAAGATCAAGGAAGTCACCGACATCGTCGCTCGCGCCCGGCCGGGCGTGGTCTTTACCGACGACGAACGGCTGGTCCTACTCGAGACGGCAATCGCAGATGTGGGCTTGCCTGCGCCACGAGTGATCCTGTCCGGTCCAGGCCAAGAGAAGGCGCAAGGGGACTCGGGACCGCTTTCGTTCGACCGGTTGGCCGAGACCGATCCCGGGCCTGTGCCTCCGATCTCGGGCGACGATCATTTCAGCCTGTTGTTCACCTCCGGCACCACGGGTACGCCGAAGGGCGCGCTGGCCACCCATAGGGCGCGCATGCTGTGGGTTTTGAACGCTGTCGCCCTTTACGGTTTGAGCGCCGATGACGTCTACCTGAGCGTCATGCCGCAAGTGCATTCGGCGGGGCTCACCTTCGCACTGATGCATCTTTATGTGGGTGGGACCGTCGAGATTCTTCGCGACTTCGACCCCGACGACTTTCTGCAGCTGGTCGAACGGCATGGCGTGACCTCGAGTCTTGCGGTGCCATCCATGCTGACGATGATCCTGGAGACGCTCGACAGAACGCATCGGTGTTTCGATTTCTCCAGTCTGCGGCGGCTCGTGAGTTGCGGCGCACCGTTGGAGCCCGGCCGCAAGAAACAGATCATCGAGCGCCTCACCCCGCACCTGTACGACTACTATGGATCGACCGAATCCAACAGCATGACCGTGCTCCTGCCAGGAGACCAGTTGCGCAAGCCCGCCTCCGTCGGCAAACCATTTTCAAACGTTGAACTGAAGATCGTCGCCGCTGACGGGAGCCCCCCTCCGGTCGGGGAGGCCGGCTTGATCTGGTGCCGCAATCCGTCCGTCATGACCGGTTACCTGGGGCAGGAGGAAGAGACCCGGGCGGTGTTCGAGGACGGATGGTTCAACACCGGCGACCTCGGCTACCTGGACGATGAAGGGTTCCTTTTCCTCGTCGGCCGGGATACGGATATCATCAACAGCGGCGGCTTTAACATATATCCCCGCGAGGTCGAGCAGGTCCTGTTCGAGCATCCCGGGGTGCTCGACTGCGCGGTTGTAGGGACTCCGCACCCGACATGGGGGCAGGCGGTTTCGGCGTACATCGTTGCGCGAGAAGACTGGAACCTCGGCCTCACGGAGGTCCAGCAACATGTCAGCCAGCATCTCGCCGATTTCAAGAAGCCGCGCAAAGTGAAGTTCGTGAAATCACTGCCGAAGAACGCAGGCGGCAAGACCATCAAGTCAGCGCTTCCGCCAATGTGAGCGCCAAGTTCAGGAGATGATGTCATGACCGTGATCGCGAAAAACGAAACGCCGGGGGCCGGCGTCGGCCCGTTAGACAAGGTTATCGGGGGGAACTCCTGGCCCTCCCAGCGGGGAAGGTAATTCGG
>JBGMRN010000214.1:0-2534 GCA_048061535.1 Thermoanaerobaculales bacterium
TGCGGCTATTGAGCGGCAGGTCTACGCACCTATGTCCAGTAAACTCGCGCTAGGAGGAGGGCAGTTATTAGTTTTTAATTTTTAATTTTTATTTCTCAGTTGTTCGTTCTCAGTTGTCGGTTCTTAATTATTAGTCATGAGTTCTTGGGTCTTGGGTCTTGGTTTTTGGTTTTTGTGCTTCGAATTTTTCGGGTTTCGGGTCCTCGGTCGGTCGACGATTCGCGAGAGAGGAATTGCGGGTCTCCCGATAAAACGAAAATCCTGAGTTTGAGTACTGCATTCTGAGTTGATTTCGGCTACACTGCGAACCAAGGTGTCGATTGAGCGAATGCGAACCGACGCGGTCCACACCGAGCCGAACGTCACCAACGTCGGCGATCCGACGATCGTGCTTTCGGCCCGAACTCGAGAAGGGAAAGGAAGGGATTGATTATGGACTCCCAGGGACCTCGAACCATCGACCTCGCCGAGCTTCGCCGCCAGGCGCCACCGAGAAAAACCATCATTATTGGTTTGTTGGTGATGCTGGGGCTGATCGTAGGACTCAGCTCGTTCTTCACCATCGAACCCGAGGAGGTGGGGGTCGTTCTGCGCTTCGGCAAGTACAACCGGACCGCGGAACCGGGGCTCAACTTCAAGCTGCCCACACCCCTCGAGCAGGTGCTCAAGGTCCCGGTGCAGTTCCAGCTCAAGGAAGAGTTCGGATTCCAGACCGTCGAGGCCGGGGTCCGGACCCGGTATTCCGACCGCAACTTCGAGGCCGAGTCGCTAATGCTCACCGGCGACCTCAACGTGGCGGTGGTGAACTGGATCGCTCAGTATCGCGTTTCCGACCCCTACAAGTTCCTGTTCAAGATCCGCAACGTCCAGAAGACCTTCCGCGACATGAACGAGGCGATAATGCGGGCGGTCATCGGCGACCGCTCAGTCGACGAGGTCATCACAACCGGCCGGCAGGGAATTGAAATCGAAACCAAGATCAAGCTCCAGGAGCTTTGCGACCGCTACGATACCGGGATCGTGGTCGACCAGATCGTACTCCAGGACGTCAGCCCGCCCGATCCGGTGAAGCCCTCGTTCAACGAGGTCAACCAGGCCGAGCAGGAACGAGAGCGGGCCATCAACGAGGCTCGCGGTGCGTACAACCGGGTCATCCCGAAGGCCCGCGGCGAGGCCGAGCAGACGATCGAACAGGCGAAGGGCTACGCCATCGATCGCACCAACCGCGCCAAGGGCGACGCGGCGCTCTTCGAAGAGGTCTATGCGGCCTACCGCCGCGCCCCCGAGGTGACACGGAGCCGAATCTTCCTCGAGACCATGGAAGCGGTCTACCCGACCATCGAGCGCAAGATCCTGCTCGACAACGACCTCAAGGGGGTGCTACCGCTCCTCCAACTCGACGGGGCGGGGGTGAAGCCGTGAAACAACTCACCTTCATCGTCGTCGTCATGGTTGCCCTGCTGGTCGTCGCCGGCCTCGGGGGCGCCTTTTACATCGTCAACGAGGCCGACCAGGTCATCATCACCCAATTCGGAAAACCGGTCGGCGATGCGGTCACCACGCCAGGCCTCAAGTTCAAGACGCCGTTCATACAAAAGGCGAATTACTTCGACAAACGCTTCCTCGAATGGGACGGCGCCCCCAACGAGGCCACCACCAAGGACAAGCGCTTTATCTATGTCGACACCTACGCTCGCTGGCGCATCACCGATCCGCTGCTGTTCTTCCAGCGCCTGCGCAACGAACGCGGAGCGCAATCGCGCCTCGACGACATCCTCAACGGCGAGACCCGTAACACCATCGCCAACCATGACCTCATCGAGGTCGTTCGCAACACCAACCGCGAGTTCACCGTGTCCTCGGCCATCGAGGGCGACACGACCCAGATCGTAGCCGGGCGGGCGGCGCTCGAGAAGGAGGTTCTCAAAAAGGCGTCAGAGCGCACCTCTGTGCTCGGCATCGAGATCCTCGACTTCCAGTTCAAGAGGACCAACTACTCCGCGGTGGACAGGCCGAAGGTCTACGAACGGATGATTTCCGAGCGCAAGCGGATCGCCGAGGAGTACCGATCGGAAGGTGCGGGTGAAGCAGCGCGCATCAACGGCGACAAGGATCGCGATCTCCAGGAAATCACGTCGGAGGCCTACCGCCAGGCTCAGGAGATCAAGGGTAAGGCGGACGCCGAGGCGGCGGACACCTACGCCCGGGCCTACAACCGAGACCCCGACTTCTACCGCTTCCTCAAGACCATGGAGGTCTACCGTTCAAGCTTCGACAAGGACACCGTGCTGCTGCTGGGAACGGGCGGGGAGTTCCTGAAGTACCTGGAGAAGGCGAAATAGAGACCGGGAATTCGGAATCAGGAATTCGGAATTACCGGCGCGGCGGGGCGACCGGGTAGTCTGGGGTGTGTCGCCCGCGTTTGGGCGCGCTCGTTCGGAGGTGCCTGGCATTCTCGCGAAGAGTCAAGATTCAAGGGTTAGGAGTTATGAGTTAAGGGTGAAGAGTTAAGAGTAAAGAGTAAAGAGTAAAGA
>JBGMRN010000214.1:2634-5820 GCA_048061535.1 Thermoanaerobaculales bacterium
AAGAGTAAAGAGTAAAGAGTAAAGACCGAAAACAAAGCCGTCGCCTATTAGCAATGCTTCCCGTGCCGTCTTCACCCTTTACTCTTTACCCCTCTTTACCTTCTTCGGGAAGCGCGACGACAGAAGATCGCCTTGAAGTCAGCAGCGCACCGCACCTGTAACTCCAACTAAAAACTCAAAACTCAAAACTGACCACCCCATCCTCACTCCTTCAACCCGCCAGTACTTGAGAATTGAGAATTCTACGCCCGGGCCTCGAGCTTCTGCATCACCTGCTTGAGGTCTTTCCATACCTCCCGCTTGGCCGTTGGCGTGCGCAGCAGATAGGCAGGGTGGAAGATCGGCATCAGCGGCGTCCCGCGGTAGGACGACCACCGCCCGCGCATGGCGCCCATGGACTTGTTCGTTCCGGTGAGCCGCTGGGACGCCGGTTTGCCGAGAGCGACGATCACGCGCGGCGCGATGAGTCCAACCTGGCGGTCGAGGAAGGCCGAGCAGGCCTCGATCTCGTCCTCCTGGGGGTCACGGTTGCCGGGTGGGCGGCACTTGACGACATTCGCGATGTAGACCTGTGCCCTGTCAAAGCCCATGGCGAAGATCATCTCGTCAAGAAGCTGGCCGGCTTGGCCCACAAACGGTCTTCCGGTGCGATCCTCCTCCACTCCCGGGCCCTCACCTATGAACATCAAAAGAGCGTTGGGATGGCCTTCGCCGAAAACCACCGTTCTTCGCTGCTCGCTCAATCGGCAGCGTGAACAGCCCTCCACGGAGGCCGCAAGGGCCACGAGGTCGTCGAGTGATTTCCGGGGGGCGTCCGGTGGCACCGGAGCGCGGCACCATCCGAGGTCCTGGAGGTAGCGACCAAGCTCGCGCGGTCGCACGGCTCAAAGCCGCCGAACGACCGAGGCTGCGATCATCGCCGTACCCCGATCTTCCGGAAAATCAGGCCGACGTTTCCTCATCGGCTGCCTCGGCGGTCGCCTTCTCCCCGGCATCGACGGGCGCGTCCTGCTCGGCGTCGGCATCCACGCCGGTTTTGCCCGTCGCATCGGGCTCCCGGACCATGCCGAGCAAACGCTGCAACCGGGCGAGCTCGTCATCCCGCTCCTCTTCTTTCGGCTCGACTGCCGGCGCCGGTGACTCACTGGCAGCGGTGGGCAGAACATCCGGAATCGGCGGAGCAGGACGGCCATCACCGGCGGCGTCCACCTCGGCCCGGAACTGTTCCACCAGCGCCTGGCGATGGGCATCCAGCTCCTCCTGAGTGAGAACCCGCCACTCGACCCGGGCCTGGTCGACATCGCTGCGGGCCTGGAGGGTGGGTTTCAGAAAACGGCTTTCGCTGCGGACCTTGGCCCCGTTGATGAGCTGCTCGGCTCGCTGGGAGACCACCACGATGTACCGAAATATTGAGTCGAAGCCTTCGGGTAGCTGGATCATTAGGCGAATTCCTTCTCGAGTCCGTCCTGAAACGCCAAACGAATTGCGTCCAGACGTGGTTTCAGACGTGTCGACTTCTGGTGCTCGGCGAGGCAGATGCCGAAAAGAGCGTCCACCGCCTCCTCGAGACGGTCGTTGATGATAGCATAGTCAAACTCCCCTGCCACCTGAAACTCCCGCAGAGCCCACTCCAGGCGCCGCCTGATGGCCTCGGGCTGGTCCTGGCGGCGCTCCTCAAGGCGGGTCTTCAGGACCTCGAACGAGGGGGGATACACGAAGACCTTGACCACATCCGGAATCAACGTCTTGACCTGGCTGGCGCCCTGGACCTCAATATCAAGAAAGACGTCCTCACCCGCCGCGAGCCGCGCATCGACTGCCGCCTTCGAGGTGCCGTACCTGAAGCCGGCGTACTCAGCCCACTCCAGGAACTCCCCACGCTGGATCATCTTCTCGAAGGTCCCGTGATGCACGAAGTGGTAGTCCACCCCATCCGTCTCCGCCGGACGCGCCGGCCGGGTCGTGTGCGAAACCGAGAAATGGCCCGCGATGCCGTGTTCGGCGAGACGCGCGATCGTCTCGCGGATCAGGGTCGTCTTGCCCCCTCCCGAGGGGGAGGAGACAATGAACAGAACTCCACGAACGTCTTCAATCACCGAATACTCCTCGCTCCGGCGCTATTCTACGCCATCATCCCCGATCAGCGATCGCGGAAAAACTAACGTTTCCGGGTTAAACTCGACTCAGCATTGTTCTCCAGGACAGTCCGCCGTCAAGCGGAGAGTCAACACCCAAACGGCTTCGATGCAGAAGGAGGGCCCCTTGTTTCGAGGAATCAGATGTTCGTTGCTCCTGATCGTGGTCCTGTTTCTCGTCCTCACCGGCGCCGTAGACGCCCAGTCGCAAGGGTCGAACATTCGTGATGGTATCGACCTGCCCGCGCCCTGGGGTGTCGCGATCACCCTCTACAGCCAGACCCAGGACTACAAGATCGTCAGTCTGGACGTGCCGCTGGCCGGAATCGACATCGGCCAGGCCGAAAACCTGACCGTCGCCAACCAGACCAGCACCTACCACTTCAAGTTCGACTACTGGTTGCTGCCATTTCTCAACGTCTACGCCATCGTCGGCTTTGTGGACGGGACGACCACCGTCGAGCTCGGCAAGATCGACCTCGGGATTCCCATTCGCCTCAACGACATCCGAATCGACTACGACGGTTTGCTTTACGGCGGCGGAGTCACCCTCGCCTACGGTGGGGAGGACTGGTTCACCAGCCTGACCTACGACATCAACAAGACCAACCTCGACCTGACCGACTCGTCGGTCAGCGCATGGGTGCTCACACCGAGAGTCGGTCTGGTTTTCGAAGGCGCCGCCATCTGGGTTGGGGGAATGTACCAACAGGCCGACGAAACGCACACGGGGGTCTTCGACATGCCGTACCTCGGATCGGTACCGTTCCGCGTCGAGCTCGAGCAGAGGGACGCATGGTCGTACTTCGTCGGCATGAATGCCGGTCTCGGCGAGCACCTCAACCTGACCCTCGAAGGAGGCTTCGGCCCGAGGAAGGCGGCCCTCGCGACCCTGGAGTACCGGTTCTGATCGCGATTCTCCTGGCCGGTCTCTCGGCGATCGCCTTTTTGATTGTCCGCAATCTCAGGGACCGGCAGGAGTAGTTCCGCCTCACCAGCCCGCATATCTCACCAGATTTCGTCGCGAGGGGTACAAGACGCAATGCGTGTC
>JBGMRN010000215.1:0-5759 GCA_048061535.1 Thermoanaerobaculales bacterium
CCCCCCTCCTTGCTGGACGCAGGGCGCCACGGTACTATATGCCGGGGCCCATAGCTCAGCGGTCAGAGCCGCCGGCTCATAACCGGTCGGTCCCAGGTTCGAATCCTGGTGGGCCCACGGCCCACAGGGCACATCGCATCGAGGGGCAATGGTGAGTAAAGCAAGTCACGATCTCGTTCTTCTGGTCCGTCTCCAGGGCGTTTACGACTCGATCTCGCAGTCGATCGCGGAGCGCAACTCGCCTCCGCCCGAGATCCGTGAGCTGCAGAAGGCCAACCGCCTCCGCGAGCAAGAGCTCGAGGAGTTCGAGAAGCAGGTGGCCGCCAACGAAGAAGAGTTGAAAGAGGTGCGCAAGAAAGAAATCGAGTGCGAGCTCGAGCTCGAGCACTTTCAAAAACAGAAAGGGATGGTCACCAACGAGCGCGAGTTCACCGCCGTGATCTCGGAGATCGACTATGCCACCAAGGCGATCGAAGAGACGTTGAGTCGGCGCCGGGAGCTCGAGGAGACCAACGCGCAGCTCCAAGCGGAGATCGAGACCCGTCGTGCGACCGGTCCGAATGAGGAGGCGGCTCACAAGGAGGTGGTGGCCTCCTGGGAGGCGCGAAAAAAAAAGATCCTCCGTAAGGTCCACAAGTTGGCCAAGGAGGCAAAGACCTTGGAGGCGGAGATCCATCCCAAGCACCGTGCTCAGTTCCTGCGCCTGCTGGAAAGCAAGCATGGAACAGCGATTTCAGCAGTCATGGACGGTTCGTGCTCGGTGTGTCACTTCGCGTTGCGCCCGCATCTTCAGCAGCGCGTCCGGCGGTGCGAGGAACTGATCGACTGCGAGCACTGTCACCGTATTCTCTACGCAGCGGAGACTCTCGAGCGGGACGACACCTGACGTACCCGCGTGATCTGCCCGATGACGATCGCTGACCGTCTGGCCGAGGTGCGGCGGCGTATATTGACTGCCACGGAGTCCGCCGGGCGAGAGCCGGGCTCGGTCAAGCTCATTGCCGCCGGGAAGACCTTCCCCGCGGAAAAACTGTGCCAGGCGATGGCGGCGGGCGCCACCGACTTCGGCGAAAATCGGGTGCAGGAGGCGGTGTTGAAGATCCCCCGCGTTCCCGGGGCCACCTGGCACCTCATCGGCCCCCTGCAACGCAACAAGGCGCGGTCCGCGCTCGAAGTCTTCGACGTCGTCCACACCGTCGACCGTCTCGAAATCGCCGACCGGTTGCAGTTCCTTCTCGAGGAACGCTGGCCCGAACGGCGCCTGCCGGTGACGGTCGAAATCAACCTCGGTTCGGAGCCCCAAAAGGCGGGCGCCGCACCTGAGAAGGCCGAAACCCTGCTGCGTCACGCCCTGGGCTGCGACCGGCTCGCGGTGCTGGGTCTTATGGCGGTCCCGCCGTGGTCGTCTGATCCCGAGGCCACCAGGCCGTACTTTCGCAGCCTGCGGGAGCTGCGTGACCGGCTGGAACAGGCCACGGGCGCATCCCTTCCAGAGCTGTCGATGGGCATGAGCCACGACTTCGAAGTGGCCATCGCCGAGGGCGCCACGATGATCCGGGTGGGCACGGCGATCTTCGGGGCTAGGGGGTTAGGAGGTTAGGGGTAGAGAGGGGGTGGTTTCGAATTCGGAATTCCGAATTCCTCATTCCTAATTCTCTCTTTTCCCTTGCTCTGTGTCTCACTTTGTGAAAAAATTCTCAGCCAGGGAATCCCCGGAGGGATGAGACGATGGACGAGGCAGTCAGCATAGATCTTGAGTTTGAACAGGCCGTCAACCGGTCGGCGGCAGAGGCCGCCCCACGGTGTGTCGAGTTCCTCCGTGATCTCGTGACTCTGCCCTCGCCGAGCCGGGGAGAGCGGTTGGCGTGTGAGCGTGTGGAGCGTGAGATGGACGTGCTGGGATTCCAGGACGTCCGCATCGACGAGATGGGAAATGTGCTCGGAAGGATCGGCGCCGGGCCGCGGGTTCTGGCGTTCGATGCCCATGTTGACACCGTCGGCATCAGCAATCCCTCCCGCTGGCGACACGACCCCTTCCGGGGGCTCGTGTCGGACGGCATTCTCTTCGGCCGTGGCGCTTCGGACCAAAAGGGAGGATTGGCGGCGGTCGTGCATGGCGTCGCCCTGGCGAGTCGCCTGGGGCTGGCCGACGAGCTGACGGTGTGGGTCGCCGCGACCGTCAACGGGGAGGACTGCGTCGGCCTTGCCTGGCAATACCTGCTCAAAGAGACCGAGCTCCAGCCCGAGGTGGTGGTCATCGCGATGCCGTCGCACCTCGGAGTGTGTCACGGTCAGCGTGGGCGCATGGAGGTGGAGATCAGCGTTGCCGGGGTTTCGACTCACGGATCCCAGCCGGACCGCGGGGTCAACGCCATCTGCTCGATGGTGCCGATCGTCGAAGGACTGGCCCGATTGCACCGGCAGCTCGAGATCGACGACCCGCTACTCGGCCGCGGCTCGGTCGCGGTGACCGGGATCTCCTCGGAGTCGCCCTCCCTGACCGCAATTCCCGACGGATGCACCGTCCACGTCGACCGGCGGCTGACCATCGGCGAAACCGCCGCAGATGCCGTCGAACAGCTTGAGAGACTGCCCGAGGTGGTAGCAGCCGAAGCCAACGTGCGGGTGTTGCACTATGACCTTCCATCCTGGAAAGGGTTTACCTATCCGACCGACAAGGTCTTTCCGGCATGGCATACGCCCGCCGAGAGCATCCCCATGCTGGCGGCGGTTGAAACCGCGGAGCGCGTTCTCGGCCGCACGCCTCGGATCCACCGGTCTGCGTTTTCCTCCGGCGGCTGCGCGATCAGCGGAATCTTCGGCATTCCGACGATCGGATTCGGCCCCGCCGACGAGCTCCACGCCCACACCGTCAACGACCAGATCCCGCTCGCCCAGCTCGAGCCTGCAGTGGCGTTCTACGCCATGTTTCCCCAGGTCTACCTGCGGACCACGGCCGCTCCAGAGTAGCCGCCCGCCCGTCGTAAGAGACCCACTCCGACGAGGGCCAACAGCCCGGTCAATGCCAGCAACCCGACCGGGGACATCACGGGGATGGGCGCTGCGGCCGCCGCCACATCCAGGATCAGGTCCCTGGTGTCACTCAAGCCTCCCGCTCCCGTGACCTGGGCGGTGAACGCAAAGCTCCCCGCCGCGCCCGGCACGCCCGCAATCTCCCCGCTCGAAGAGCCGAGGGTCAGGCCCGGCGGAAGGGCCCCGCTCGCCAATGTCCACGCGTAGGGAGTCGCCCCTCCGGTGGCCGTCAGGGTCTGCGAGTACGCCACGCCGACGAAGCCGCCTGCCAGGCTCGTGGTCGTGATCACGAGCGGCTGGGCCGCCACCGTCATCGAGCACGGCGCCGTGGCGGTGGCGGCAACACTGTCCGCCACCTGGAGCGTGAAGCTGAAGCTGCCCGAGGCGCCGGGAGTTCCCGAGATCTGGCCGTTCGCCTGGTTCAGGCTCAGGCCCGGCGGCAAGCTGCCGGAGGCGAGGCTCCATGTGTACGGCGGGAGACCTCCCGCCGCGTCGAGGCCCAGGAAATAGGCCGACCCCACGGTGGCGGCAGGAAGCGGGCACGCCGTCTGAATGACCGGCGCCTGGGTGATTGTGTAGGTATACACACCCCACCTCATGGTTCCGGCATGCACCCAGGTCTGACCGCCACCGCCGACCGCGACCTCCAGGGCCTGGATATTGCGCTGTGAGGACGGGAGACCATCATTGAAGTAGCTCCACGTCGCGCCGGCATCGAGGCTCCGCATGACCCCGGCGTTCTGAGAGCCCAAAAACACCATGGAGGATTGGACCGGATGGACGGCCAGGGCCAGCACCGGCCCACCGGTGACCTGGCTCCAGCTCCCCCCTCCATCGGTCGTCTTGTACACACCACCGTTGAGATAGTGGCTGAATCCCGCATACAGCGTTTGCGGCGTGTTGGGATCGATGGCCAGCGATTCGAGGTACTCCGCCGTCAGCCCCGCTCCCGCGGCCGTCCAGCTCCCACCGCTATCGGTGCTCTTGAAGACACCTGCGTTCTCCGTCCCCGCGTAGAGGATCGACGGCGCCGTCGGATCGGCGACGAGGTCTCTGATGTTGAGATCCGTCAGCCCGGCGTTGGCCGCGGCCCAGCTCGCCCCGCCGTCGGCGCTCTTGAACACGCCGCCGCTCCGCGTCCCCGCGTACACCGTGGACGGCGTAACGGAGTCAATCACGATGGCATAGGCTGTGCTCGGTCCCGAGCCGGCGACGGCCCAGCTCGCCCCGCCGTCGGTGCTCTTGAACACGTCGCTCGCCCACAGGCTCGCATACATGGTCGTCGGCGTCACCGGATCGACAGCGACGGCGATCACGGTGGGGGACGTCATCCCGGCACCGCTCTCGGTCCAGCTCGCGCCGGCGTCCGCGCTCGCGAAAAGCCGCGCTCCGCCGGTGCCGGCAAAAACATTTGTCGGCAGGTCCGGCCGAGCCCTCAGGGCACGGATCCCGGTGGCGACGATTCCGGAGTTGGACGCCGCCCAGCCGGCGCCACCGTTGGTGCTCTTGAACACGCCGGCGCCAAGGGTGACCGCATAGACCGTGGCGGGTGTGGTCGGATCGACAGCGACCGCCCGGGATCGACTATTGGTGAAACCAGAGTTGGCGGCGTTCCAGGTCGCCGCTCCGTCTGTGCTCTTGAAGATCGCCGCACCGTCGGTTGCTGCATAAAGCGTGGACGGAGCAGTCGGATCCACCGCCAGCGCATACACCGACAAGCTGGAAAGCCCGGTGCTCGCAGGCGTCCAACTCACCGCGCCGTCGGTGCTCTTGAACACGCCGCCGCCATTGGTCCCCACGTAAAGCGTGGCTGGGTTCGACGGGTCGAGAACCACCGTTCGCGCGTCCAGGTCGGTCAGACCGGTGTTCGCCGTCGCCCAGTTGGCGCCGCCGTCCACGGTCTTGAACACACCGCCAGACTGGCTGGCCGCGTACAACGTGGCCGGCGTCCCCGGATCGATGGCGAGATCATGGATGCCAAGGTCGGTGAGACCGGTGTTGACAGCGGCCCAGGTGGCGCCCCCGTCGGTGCTCTTGGAGATACCCTCGTCGTACGTCCCGGCATAGATGGTCGTCGAGGTCACCGGATCGATGGCGAGCGCGCGGATATCGGGGCTTCCCGAGCTCAGATTCGTCCAGGTAGCGCCGGCGTCCACGCTCCTGTACACCCCGGATCTTGTGCCTGCGTAGACCGTGCTTGAGCTTCCGGGCTCGAAGGCCAGCGCCCGCACCCATCCTTGCATGCCGGAGAGCTGGGTCCAGCTGGCGGCGCCGTCGGTGGTCTTGTACGCGAAGTTCCCCTCCGTTCCCACGTAGACCACCTGCGGGTTGCCCGGATCGATCAGCAGGGAAACAACCTGCCCGCCTTCTGGACCGTTGCTGGTCCAGGTGTTCGTGCCTGCCGTCGCCATGGCGCCACCGGCCAACCAGATCAGCGTGACGCCGAAAGCCAGCGTCACTGCCACCATCGCCATCCTGTCTTGCATCCCAACCTCCTTGTGCCAACTCTCGGTCCGTCCTGACAGACCGACGCGTTGATTCTCTTTCCCTGTATGAGGGAGCTCGCGCCGAACTTGCTCACCCCGGCAACCGTCGTACCGCTAGTGCACCCCGCCACAATTGGCAGGGAACACTAGCTCGTTCCCATCCGGAGTTTCCGGATGGGAACAGGCTAGCCCGCATATCTCACCGGGTTTCGTCGCGAGGGCGGCGAGGTGCCGTGCACA
>JBGMRN010000216.1:0-5739 GCA_048061535.1 Thermoanaerobaculales bacterium
CCGTAGACGCCGCGAACACGGTAGATGTCCACTTCGGGCGTCAGGTTCCGGAGGGCCTGTCGCGCGTTGGCGCCTTTGGACGGATCAATGATGCAGACGGCACCGCGGCAATCACCGTTGTGGTTGGTCGCCAGGCAAAGCGTCCGTTGCGTTCCCGGGATCGGGTGTGCGTCCATGAAGGTCCCCGGGGCCAGCACCCGGTTGCCGTAATACCCGGCCAGGGCGGTTCCGTCCGGATTGATCGCCCACAGGCTCTGGATGGGAGCGGCGGCCCGGTCCACATACTCCCAGCGGGTGAAGAGAATTCGGCCGTCGTTCAAAACCGAAGGCGTGAAGTCCATCAGATAATTGGCGGACAGACGCGTCTGGTGCTTGCCGTCACGGTCCATGCGGTAGAGAACCGGGGAGGTGGTGACCCAACAATAGGCATAGGCCGGCGTCCGGTCGGAGATGAACGAGATGCCGCCGTCGGGGAGCCAGCAGGCGTTCAGGTTGTTGTGCGGGCCGCGGGTGAGTTGCGTCAGGCCAGTGCCGTCGATCCGGATCGAGTAGATCTGGTAATTGTGGTCCGAAACGCTGCGGTCGACCTCCTCGGTCATCTGATGAGGCTGAGCCATCTCCAACCCCCCGCGTTTCCACGAGAACACGACTTCCTTGCCGTCATAGGAGAGATCGGCATCGATGATCTCACCTGCGGACGAATCGACCAACTGCCGGAGCTTGCCGCCGCCGCGATTGGGCGTGACGACATACAGCCCGCCGCCCGGACGGTATCCTTCGACATGGTACGTATAGACGTGCGTCAGATGCAGAGGGTGTCGGTGAATGACCAGGATATCGCGGAATCCCAGTTTGCCGTCGTAAAGGTCTTCCGCCAGCTTCTGCGCGACGGGATTCTTCAGTCCGTGCGCGCATTCCGCTGCGTCGTCAGCCCGGGCCGGTCTCGGCGGAGCAATAACGATACCGATCACCGCGACCAGCACAATCACCGCGGTACCGGCACGGAAACGACGACGGCTTGGGAGCTGAACGTTCTTCCGGTTGCTGGACATGTCTGGCGTTCGGGCCGAAAGGCGTGGTGGCGGTCTTCGGTCAGCCGGCTTTCGTTCGCACCGCTGCCTTCGCGCCGTCTGCCAGTATACGCCGAATGACGAACGGTGTCACGGACTGTCCACTACCAAAATAATCCCTCGTTCCCCTGTTTGGAGCTATGGGCCCAAACGCAAAATCGTGTTCGATTGGCCTAAAACAGTCACGTCGATCATCTGGGCCTGCCGCTTGCTCTGTCGGCCTCATCCCCACGTTTCCGTCGGGCTTGCCTCGGCGAGACGAACAACTGGTCGGCTACAGCCGCCAACAAGCCATGGTTGGCTCTCCGTCGGGCTTGTCCCGGCGGGAGCTACGACGGGTCCCTCCCCTCCCACAAAGACTCACCGACCAGGCGAGCTCCAACCTACCCGTTGTGTCGTCAACGGGCCGCCCGCGCTGCTCAAGCGCTGCTTCCGCCGGGACAAGTCCGACGGAGAGCGGGCGCGCGTTGGTCGCAGCCGCGGTAGCTCCAAGTTCAAGTCACGTGTGAGCTGCTCGACATGCCTCAGCAGCAGGATCTGTGTCGCGGCCGGGTCACCCGCCTGGGCCTTTTCGACCAAGGTTCTGTCGTCTTCCGGATTGCCCATGCCCGCTCATTCCATCACCCAAAGACGCCGCCCGGAGCGCTGGCCGTTGCTACTAGTGCTTTGTCACAGCTTAATTTTAGGGTAGCGCCGGGCCATCGTAACCCGAAGCGTAAGCGAGGACGAACCTGCAATCCGCTGCATTCCTCGCTCACGCTTCGGGTTACAATTCCAGGCCCCACAACCCTAATTCTTAGCTGTGACAAAGCACTAGCTTCCTTGCTCACTTGCTCACGGAACTACGGCCACACGGAAGCCCAGGTAGCTGCGGAACGACGGGTCGCCCCAGCTGCGGAACGCCAACGCGCAGCTCCTGGCGGCGGAGTCCCAGCTCCCGCCCCGGCGCACCCGGTACGAGCCCTCTCCCTCTCTATCCCATCCATCCCAGCACCACTCCCACAGATTCCCGTGCATGTCAAACAAGCCCCAGGCGTTACATAAGTGACTGCCGACGGCTGCGGGCCCTGACTTGGAATTTGCTGCGTACACAGCGTAACGATCTAAGTATGCTTCATCGCCGCCAAATGAGAAGCTAGTGGTCGTGCCGGCACGGCACGCGGCTTCCCACTGGTCCGCAGTCGGAAGTCGAAAACCACCAGCTTCGATGAGTTTGATCTGGTATTCTTGGCTCCTACGCAGATTCTTGAGTTCGTCCGCTCCCGTCTCCGCCAACTTGTAGCAGGGATCCAGATCTTCCTTCCAGCTAAGCCAATTGCAGAACATGATCGCATCGTACCAACTGACACCTGCCATCGGATGAGCAGCAAGGCCGGAGCTCCACCGGTGGCCCCGACACCCTCAGTGCCTCCCACATCAACGAGCGTTTCCGGCACCCACGCCTTGCCCTTGACCATCTCGGCAAA
Organism: Thermoanaerobaculales bacterium; assembly: GCA_048061535.1. Classification (GTDB taxonomy): domain Bacteria; phylum Acidobacteriota; class Thermoanaerobaculia; order Thermoanaerobaculales; family Sulfomarinibacteraceae; genus Sulfomarinibacter. Next base: position 2,537 of record JBGMRN010000216.1, read on the forward strand.
TAAGGCCAGACGGACGCAGATCACTTTGCCTTCCTCAGCCAGACCGGCGACCACGTCCTTGAGAAACGCCGTCTGCTCGTCGCTCAGTCGCTCGTTACCCTCAGATAATGCACCGAATGCCTGGCCGAAGGCTGTAAGCACCTTGGTGGCATGCCGAGGATCGAAGAGATCCACGAGCCGGCTATTGTGTCCCTCAAAAATTCGAACTTCCAGCTCTTGCATAAACCTGCTGACAGCCAGCCAGAAGTCATCCCGCACCATCACCACGCACTGCACACGGCCCCCATTGCAGTGCCGCAGGGTCTCGACCAATTCCGTAGCCTCCTCCTCCCGATGGGCGTGCAGCCACTGCTCGAACTGGTCCAGGACAATCACCACTTTCTTGCCGGCGGCAAGGGCCTGGCCCCTGCGGAGCATGGCGAGCGCCTGCGGCAAATCGAGATCACCTGGCAGGTCCGGGCAGGATTTGCGAAGGCTGCGGAGCAACCGCGATTCGGTCTCCGCACCCGTGGCCTCGACGTAAACAGGCAGCACATGCTTTTCCAGGCGTGGCAGCAGCCCCGCTTTGACCAGCGACGATTTGCCACAACCCGAAGGACCGTAGATCAGCCCCACGCGAAACGTCTCGTCGGCATCCGTTTCTTCCAGGTGCGTCTTCCAGAAACGGAGGCTCTCGGGCAGGCCCTCCCGATCACGCGGCCCGGGGAGCAATTCCAGGAAAAAGTCTGCGTCTTTGGCCGTGTACGACCGCAGGCCCCTGGGTATGATCTTTGCTGGCTGCGTGGGGGGTGGGGGCGGAATCTCGGGTCCGTCAGGCTGTGGCGGAATTTGGTCGAGATCATCCATGAGTCGCTGGACATGCGGGGAAAAATCTCCACCCGTGTCGATGCGGCAGGCGTTCTTTTTAGCAAGTGGCCCGAGCGAGTGCGGCAGCTCCTCTTCCGCGGGTACCGGAGTGTTCCCCACGAGGATCGGGATGACCGGAATCTGCTGCTCGAGTGCCAGCTCAACTTCGATGCGAACGTAATCTTGCTCCTGATCGATGCGGCGGCTGCCATCGTCGCTCGCGCCAAACCACTCGCGCCCGATCACGGCCAACAACACGTCACTCTGGCTGATCGTCTCGGCGATGTGCCTGGGGAAGTCGACGCCAAAGGGCATCGAAGTCACGTCGACGAACACGGTGTCACGACCATAGCGGTCCTGTAACTTCTCACACAGCCGCCTCGTAAAGACGTCCGAGTCCTCACGGCGGTAAGAGACAAAGATCTTTGGCGCCTTGGCCGGTACCTGCGCCGGAGCCGGTCCCTGCCGCAGGAAATGCCACAGATCTTCCGCCAGGTCGGCTGCCGTGCTGTAGCGGTCGGTGGCCCGCTTCGAGAGGCACTTCAGACAGATACGCTCCAGCTCCTTGGGTATCTTGTCATCCCGCTGTCGAGGCGGGCAAACCTCCAGCGTCTTGATCCGTTCAGCAATTTCCTCCCAGCTCGAGCCCGTGAAGGGCCGCTCGCCGGTCAGCAGCTCGTAGAACACCACCCCCAAGCCAAAAATATCGGAGCGGCCATCGACCAAATGTCCCTCACCGCGGGCCTGTTCGGGGCTCATGTACGGCATAGTGCCAGGAGAGGTGGGGCCCCGGCCGAAGTCGTCTTCAGACAGGGCCAGCCCGAAATCGCCCAGCCAGGGCCGCCCCGTCTTGGAGTCCAGAAAGATATTGGCCGGCTTGATATCTCGGTGGACGATCTTGTGCTGATGGACGTAGGCGAGCGTCTCGGCCACCTGCGCGATCAGCTCGGCGGCTTCCCGCGGGTTGGGCCGGTTCGTGCGACAGAGTTTGTGCAGGTCTCCGCCGTCGAAGTATTCGTAGACGATGTAACAGCTGCCGGCGATGCGATCGGCGTCGTAGATGGGTACGATGCCCTCGTGCTTCAAGCTGGCAACGGTGTGTGCCTCTTCGAGGTACTGCTCGACGAAACTATCTTGGGCCAGGCGCTCCGGGCGGGGCACCTTGATAGCGACCGGTCGGCGGAGATTCTCGTCCCAGCCGAGATACACCGTGCCGAAGTGGCCCTCGCCGAGCGTACGTCTGACCACATAGCGGTGAATCCGGTCTCCGGGCGAAAATCTCCGCCCATTTCCTCCAGATTCCCTGCCGCGCCCTGGTTGGTAACGCCAGGCTTGCCCAGCGACTTCTTCATGGGCGCTGGCACGAGTCAGGCCCGTTTTTCGGTTGCTCGGAAGGGCTGGCTGGTGCGAAGGCGCCGCGTGAGTAGGCTCGGGTCGTTTCGCGGCGCCCAGTTGCCGGTTTGTCGGGCCGAATGGCGGGCGTGGAAGGCGTTCCGACAAAAGATCCATCTACCGAGAAGGGGGCCCACCGAAGAACACCGCTGCGACAAACGGCATTGATAGCCCTCCGCGTGGAACCGTCGCGGCGGAATCCGCCCAGCGCCCCTGCGCACGCGCGAGCGTGTTGGCGGCGCGGCAAGACGTTGCCATCTTTAGCCACCGACGAGTAGAATAGGAGCATGAGGATCGTCTCTTCGCATGTGAGGTGAGCAATGGCCAGCAATTCAAGTGGTTTACGTGGGGTGATTCACGGAAAGACAATTGAACTCAACGAGGAGCCTGGCCTGCCAGATGGCCAGGAAGTCACCGTGGCGTTGCAGCCCATCCGTCAGACGCACAATCACGCCACGCCTCTGCCAGAGAGCGAGGGACTCCGTCGGTCTGCGGGAGCCTGGGCCGAGGACGCGGCGGCACTTAACACGTACCTTGAGTGGAACCGTCAGCAGCGGAAGATATCCCGACGAGGGATGGAGCCGCGAGTTTTCTAATTGACACGGACACGTGCTCCGCGCATTTGAAAGCGCACCGCGCAGTGACCAGCCGTTTCCTTCAATACACGGGCCGCTTGCATGTTTCAGCGATCACGGTTGGTGAGTTGTTCACGTGGGCCGAGCGATCGGCAGCGCCCCCTAGGCGGATGCAATCGCTGATTCTGCATTACGACGGACCAAAGAAAACCCTCGATCCCTTCTCCGCGGATGGCGGAGAAGAAGGCGTTGTTGGTGAGCCTAATTAGTGCAAAATCAGCGTTCCACCGAGCAAGCTCGGCGGTGACGAAAAGGCCCAGCGCACAACGTTTTCTTGGTGATAACGTCAGCCAAAGTGGCGCTGTTCAGTCAGAACGCAGCGCTGGCGCT
>JBGMRN010000217.1:0-5705 GCA_048061535.1 Thermoanaerobaculales bacterium
GGGCCGGTTCAGAGGCCCTGAACGTTACCTGACACCACTGCCAGTGCTCGGTTGATGTTCCGCTAGAATGCCCACAGACTCAGCGCCGTGATAACGGGGATGAGCAGGTTGTCGTCCAGCGGCGTCGGAATCATTTCGGCAACTGTCGCGACTACGGCCACACCCAGCGCTGCGACTATCCCTACGAAGGGAATGAGCACGCCCACGGCGGTGAGGAAGAACGCGAGACTACCCTCTACGCTGCCCTTTCCGAAGGCGTGGGAACCCCACGTCTGGCCGACGAGGCCCGCCATCGGATCCGCGACGGCGAGCACGAGGAGGGCCGGCACCACGCTCGCTTCGTCCGGGATCCAGAGGACGAGAAACACGCCTAGCATATACCACGTGAGGGAGGGACTGCCGACTTCGCGCGGGCGCAGCAGGATGTGGAATACCCGAAAGACGATCCGGTTCAGTGCTTCTGACCTCAACCGCAAAAGGTCGCCAAGCAGCGCGACGGCGAGTAGGCTTCCGAAGATGAATCGGGTCGCTGCAGACTGCGGCGACAGAGTGGACACGAGCCATGCTACAGCCAGACCGCCTGCGAAGTGGAACGCCCGACGCCAGGGTTGGAGTCCCTCTGTACGGCGCACGAGCTCGTCCAGCGGCAGCTTGTTCGGATCGCCTCCTCCCAAATCAGGGCTGCTTTCGTGTAAGGGTTCGTTCGCCGGTCAGGAGGGCCTGCTCTTTATGAACTCCCACCCCACCACAATCCTAGACCCCATCAGAGCCAACGCCGAGATTCATCCGGACCGGCTCCTCTTCGCCTTCCTCGACGCAGACGGACGGACGTCTCAGTCCTACACCTACGAGGCGTTCTTGAGGCGGACCAGTGCCATTGCAGCGCATTTCCACGACACGCTTCCGCTGGAGCCCGGCGAGCGAGTGCTCCTGGTCTACCCTCCGGGCCTCGAGATGATAGCAGCCCTGTTCGCCTGCATCCGACTCGGCTTGATTCCCGTGCCTGTCTATCCGCCGTCCAGTCACGGATTCGCTGCAGCGCTCCACAAGATGAACTTCATAGCACGGGACTGCGCCGCGGCCGCCGTGCTCACGGACCGCTCGTACTATTGGTCGCTCAAGCTACACCGTGCCCGCACCAAACTCACTTCGTTCTCGTTCAAGCGAGACTACACCTCAAGTCTGAAGTGGGTGGTGACGGACGACGCCGAAGCGCACAGCCCGGGGACTTCCCCCGAGGCGCACTGCGACATCCTTTTCCTGCAGTACACGTCCGGGTCCACCAGCGACCCGAAGGGCGTGATGGTCACCCATCAGAATGTCCTCAGCAATTGCGACGCAGTCGTGGACCACAGACCGGTGACGGTGTCGTGGCTGCCTCAGTACCACGACATGGGCTTAATCGCGTTCTACCTGTTCATGCCCATCAAGGGAGCCACGTCCTACGGACTCTCCCCCCTGGACTTCATCCGGCGACCGCTGGTCTGGCTGGAGGCGATGACGCGCCACCGGGCGACAGCCTCCGCCGCGCCAAACTTCGCCTACGAGTATTGCCTCCGGCCTGACAAGGTCCGTGACGAGGACCTGGAGCACCTCGACCTGAGCGCGATGAGAGTATTGCTGAATGGCGCTGAGCCGGTGAAGGCGTCTGTGTTCCAGGATTTCCTGCGGCGCTTCGAGCCCTGCGGTCTCCGTCCCTCCAGCTTTTCCACCGCATACGGGTTGGCTGAGAACACCCTGGCGGTGTCCGGTCGTGGGCGGGTCGTCCGCTCGTTTGACGCGCTGAACCTGACGGAGAACAGGGCCGTGCCCGCCCTGCCTTCGGCGGAGCCCGGCCACACGAAGTCGTTGGTCAGCTGCGGCACGCCGCTCGGAGCTACGGTCGTGAAGATCGTCGACGAGTCGTCTCGCGAGGTGGCGGAGGGCCGCGTCGGGCAGGTGTGGGTCAGCGGGCCCAGCAAGTGTCTGGGCTACTGGGGCCGCCCCGAGCTGAGCGAGCAGATCTTCGAGGCGCAGCTCGAGGGAGATCCCGATACCGGGAGACGGTGGTTGCGCACTGGTGACCTTGGCTTCGTCGATCAAGGCGAGATCTTCGTCTGCGGCCGAGCCAAAGACATCATCATCGTACGCGGGGCGAACTTCTATCCGCAGGACATCGAGGCCATTGTCGAGGAGGATCCCGCCGTACGAAATGGCTGCGTTGCTGCCTTCAGCGACGACGACCAGAGCCATGGAGCGGTCATCGTGGTGGCCGAGCTCCGGAACGGGTCGAGCAAACCGGACGCGCGTGACATCAACAGACGGATTCAAGAGCTCCTGGGCATCTCCGTGGACCTCTTCTTGTTCATCCCGAGGCGAGAGATCCCCAAGACGAGCTCCGGCAAGATCTCCCGCCATCGGGCCCATGCCCGGTGGCGCGACGACGCCTTCAAGGTAGTGCACCGGGTGGAGACGGGGACGCCGGACGAAGGCCGGGAGGCGGAACTTCGGATCGAATCCGGAGACGAGCTCGGCGAGCAGCTCGTGAGCCTCCTCAGGAGGAACGGTCTGACCGGGACGGAGGACCACACGCTCTTGGAGGCAGGTCTCGATTCGCTCGCGATGGTGGAGTTCACGGTTGACCTCGAGCGCCATCTCGAGGCGAGAGGTGCTTCCGACCTGACTGCTGGCATCCAGGTGCAGTGGCTGCAGAAGGTCCCGCTGTGTGAGCTCGTCGAGCTCGTCCGAGGTGTTAGTGAGGCTACGCCCCTCGGCAAGCTCCGATTCCGGCAGACGCTCTCGAAGCTCCGCCGGGAGCATTTGGAGGTCGAGAGGCGTCTGATGCGGGCCGACGCGCAGTTCCCTTCCGACTGGCGGTACTCCGGCGGAAGCCGGGCGGGGCATGGGAGCGGGGGAAGCACGCTGCTCACGGCCGGAACAGGCTTCTTCGGGCCGTTCCTTCTCCGCAGTCTGCTCGAGCAAACCGCGGACCCGATCCGCGTGCTGGTCCGGGCGCGGGATTCCCTGCATGGCATGGAACGAATCGAGGAGGGCCTTGCCGCCCTCGGAGGACCTCTGTGCGGTCCCGACGTCGAGCGTTTGCGCGATCGTGTGATCCCAGTCTGCGCAGATCTCGCGAGCCCGAGCTTCGGACTCTCATCGGCTGAGTGGGCCGAACTGTGCGACGACATCCACACCATCTACCACAACGGAGCCCTCGTGAACTACCTGCTCGACTACTCGAGCATGAGGGCCACGAACGTCGGGTCGACCCGGGAGGCGATCCGTCTGGCGGACACCGGTCGAAGCAAGATCCTGAACCACGTCTCCTCGACGTTCGTTTTCGGCTGGTCCACCAAGGGCACGCTCCTCGAGACGGACACCAACCAGGATATGGAGATGCTCGACTTCGGCTACAGCCAGAGCAAGTGGGTGTCCGAACAGCTCGTCCTGGAAGCGATGCGACACGGGCTACACGCGAGGGTATTTCGTCCCGCCCTGATCGCACCCTCGGTCGAGGGAGGCGGCAACAACTTCGACATCGCCATCCGCTTGCTGGCGTTCATGTTGCACCACGGGATCACGACAACCGCCCAGAACCAGGTGAGCCTCATGCCGGCCGATGTGACGGCCAACAACATCGTTGCCATCGCCAACCTCTCGGACACCCTCGGCCAGACCTTCCACGTGACCCGAGACGTCTACTCGAGCCTCAGCGACATCACGGATGTCTTCGCCGAGTTGACCGAGACCGAGTTCGTCCGATACCCGGTCAAGCAGTTCATTTCTCTCATGATTGAGCGGTGTGTGAAGGGCGACCTCCTCTTCCCCTTGGTCAACTTCTTCGTCCACTCGGCGGACAACATCACGGCCATGGAGTACAAGCGATACGGCAGCTCCGGATACCAGGCTGCCCGCGGGCGTTCAGCGCATGGGATTCCGGATCCGCCCTTGGAAGACGTCGTGCTGGGGATCGTTCGGTTCATGGTGCGACACGGGCTCGTGGAAGGCCGCAAGGCGGACCTGGTGCCCACCGCATCTGAGGGGCTGTGATGATGTTTGACTCGAGGATCACGAATGCGCCGCACGTACCCCGTTGGAGGGCGCTTCTCGAGGCTGGAGCGCTCGTGCGGAATCCCGTCGCCGTGTTCGAAACCTACCGGAAGGAACTCGGCCCCACGTTCACCCTGCACCTCGGGGGAGCAAAGGCCGCTATCGTCTCTACTGAGCCGGCATTCATCCACGACGCCCTTCACGATCCGTCCAAGTATCACGTGTCGACGGTGCGGGTAGATCGCATGGCGGAGTTCCAGGGGCAGGGGCTGATCAACAGCCATGGTGAGGAGTGGCTGAGGAAGCGTCGCTGCCTCTCCCAGGGTGTTCGACGGGAGCGGTTGGTCGCGCTGCTACCCGATCAAGAGCGCGTCCTCCAGGAGCTTTTGGAGCGGTTCGAGTCGGCTACGGAGCAGGGCCCGGTCGACGTCCACCAGGTGTTCACCGACATAGTCTCGCACATGGTCGCTCGTTCGATTTTCGGCCGTCGCATGACCGACGACCAGATCGACCACATCGTGACTGGGATCAAGACAGTCCAGGGCCTCGTCCTCCAGCAGATCTTCCGTCCGTACTTGATTCCCTGGAATCGCATCAGCGGGCGGACGCGGCGCTATCAGCGTATCCGCGCCGAAGCCGACCAGATCGCCCGAAGCTTCATCGAAGCGCGAGCCGCTGACCCGGGGGAGGAAGGCGGAGACATACTCGAGCTCCTTCTCACGACTCCGTTCGATGACTCCGGGGAGCCGATGCACAGCGAGCAGATCCTGACTGAGTGCATGCAGTTTCTCGTGGCAGGCTGTGAGACATCGCCGGTCGCGGTGTCTTGGACGCTTTACCTGCTCGCGAAACACCCACGATTCATCGGCCAGATTCGCGACGAAGCTGAATCCGTGCTCGGGTCGGAACCGGTCACGTTCGAGGCCCTTCATCAACTCAAGCTCACCCGCCGCGTCATCGACGAGGCGATGCGGATTTACTCCCCCTTCTGGATGATCGACAGAGTGGCGGTCGATGACGACGAGATCGACGGCATCCGGATACCGAAGGGCATCATGGTCCTACCCTACATCTACGGCCTGCACCGTGACCCCGAGCAGTGGCCGGATCCGGAGACCTTCGATCCGAGCCGGTTCGAAGCCGAGGCCGTAAAGCGTCGACATCCCTCGGCGCACATTCCGTTCGGGGGCGGACCGAGAAAGTGCATCGGCGCGAATATGGCGATTCTCCAGATGCTTCTTCTACTGTCTACGTTCGTTCGCAGGTACGACTTCGAGCTCGCTCGTCCCGAGGAGATCGAGATCGCGCCGAAGATGATCACTCACCCGAAGGGCCCGATCGACATGAACGTTCGGCGGATCTAGGGCCCCGAGGCGACGGTACACGTTCAGTCCCGACCCGTGGCGTCAGCTAACGTGAACGTTAAGCGAAGTCGCCTGAAGCATGCGGACCTTCCTGAGCAGACTTAGATTCTGGACATGACATCTCGTCCCCTAGATACGACTCCCGCGACGTGGTCCACGTACAATGCCGTATTGGACCGCATGGACGGGCCGGCGCGAACGAGTACCTGCTCAAGCCGCCCAACATGGACGAGTTGGAGACGCTCATGCTCCGCGCGCTCGAGCGGTTCGACAACAACATCCAGAGGACGGCCGAGAGCCTCGGCATCT
>JBGMRN010000218.1:0-5702 GCA_048061535.1 Thermoanaerobaculales bacterium
AATTTAGCTATAGATAGTTTAGTAGCTAAAACAGGTATATCGGAATTTGATTATTTATTGTGGTATGATGTTTCCGGTGGAACTGGAACATATCATAATAAAATATTACAAGGAGATTATCTTAATGCAATAGCCGGTAAAGGTTTAGTAGAAGCTGCAGGTCAACTAGGAGTTACAATTACTGGATTAACATCTTTGGGACAAGTTATTGTTGATGCCGATGAATTTATGGTTTATGATGTTGGTGGACTTGGATTCACTCACTTCTCTATTTCCTTCCTCTTGCAGGTGGAGGTCGTGTCGCGCCGTCTGGCGCCTCTTCTGACGCCTCTTCAGACGCGATGAACGACGAGCCGCAGGGGATCGTGGTAGCTGCGGCAGGTCATGTTCCTCATCGTCTGCCTGGCGGGGCTTGCTGTGTTGCGCCTGACGGATCGGACACTTCGACCCGCGAGCCTGCTCGGCCCCCTCTTCCTCTTCTCGACCCTGCCCTACGTCCGCTACGCCACCGAGATCCGCAACGACTCGCTTGCCTTCACGTGCGTGATCGTGTGCGTAGCCATCCTGTCCGAAGAGCGGTTCTCACCCGCGCGGCGCGCGGCCGCGGCTGGACTCTTCTTCGGGATGGCGGTGTGGAGCACCCAGAAGCTCTTCATCGTTGGGCTGCCCTTCGTGGTGTACCAACCCGCGCTTTGATCGTACGATTGTCCCGGATTGGCGTCGGTGTTCCAAGACTCGTTCCGGGTGATGCATAGGGTGGTTGCGGAACAGAACGCGGAACGAGTTCGTAGCGGGCCCGGCGCGCCGCGGGGCTCTGTCGCAGCCCTCTGGATTTTCACAGGCATGTTTCGGGTGTCCGAGCGGGAGCCGATTCGGAGTGTGCAGAGTGGGAGGGGCGAGACGAGGCACCTCGTCAAGGACTCGGGATGCACGCCGGGTCGCACTCTCGTGCTGGCGATCGCTCGCCCGGTTGCGTCCCCGCAGAGCCGGACTCCGTTTCGCCAGGCAAGACGGCCTTGTCGATCTGCCAGCCCCGGTTCGAGCGCGTGAGGACGCCGCGGTGGTGAAGATCCTCCAGCACTTGGCCCAGCCGTTGGTTATTGACCCGCAAGCGTGCTCGCAACTCGACCCGGGTCAGCGGCCGAGGAGTCGATTGCAGGAGGCTTTGCAACCGCTCGGGCAGTTCGGGTGGCGCCACTGCGGGGGGCGATGGACAGGCGCCCGCGGCGTTGTGGGTGACGATCTCGAGACGGGGTGGCACAGATGGATCTCTTGTCGCGACGAGTCGCACCTCGACCGGGTCCAGCGCCGGCGCGGCGCGGTGTTCGGCCGAGAGCACGGTGGTCCCGCGCCCGGCTTGCAGGTACAAGGCGCTGTCGGTCCACGCGTGCAGATCACTCGAGCCCCGCAGCGCCTGGCCGCCGCGCCGCGCTCCCCCCTTGCGCATGTGATGGACGACGACGATGGCGAGATCATGGGTCCGCTGTAGCGTGCGCAAGAACGACAGCAGCTCGGAGATCTCATCGGAACGGTTCTCGTCCAGGCGATGCATTCTGACCAAGGGATCGAGGACGAGCAGTCGTGGCCTCAGCCGCCGGACGGCTTCTTGGAGCCGTAGGCGATCGTCTTCGAGATCCAGCCGCAGGCTGGCCGCCGTGATGACGTGGAGGGCGATCGCGTCGAGGTCGAGGCCGCGATGGCGGCACAGACCTGCAAGGCGCTGGCGCACCGCGGCCGGAGGATCCTCGGCGAGATAGACCAGCACGCTCCCCGGCTCTGGCACCGCATAGGTGTCGAGACACGGCGTGCCGGTCGCGACCGAGAGCGCCATGTCGAGCGCGAGCCATGTCTTGCCCAGCTTGGGTTGGCCGGCCACGAAGCCCACGGCCTGGTGACTCCAGAGCGAGTCGACGAGCCAGCGCGGCTGATCGTCTCGCGGTGCCTCGAGTTCCCCGACCCGGCAGACCGGCAGCGGAGTGGGGATGCTCACGTCTTTCTCGGGACGAGTACGTCGTCGATCGCGGCTTCGACGATGTGTTCGTCAACGAAGCCTTGGTCCTGCTCGTGAGCGAGCCGTAGTGCTGCACGGAGCAGCTTCGAGGCCACCCGGGGCACCCCGTGGCTCGCGCGCAAGAGCAGTTCCATGGCGGGGTCGGCCAGGATCTTCTCCGTCGCCCCCACGGCCTCGAGCCCTTGCAAAATGAAGGCGCCGAAGGCATCGCGATCGCAAAGCGGCTCGAGGTGCACTTGGGCGGCGACCCGCATGGCAAGCGGCGCGTGCTGCGCCATCTCGAGGTGACGCCGCAGTGCCGGGAGCCCGACGAGCCACATCGTCAGCACGTCGCGACTGTCGAAGGCCACGTTCAAGAAGCCCGACAGATCGATGAGGAAGGGATCGGAGAGGTGCTGGGCCTCGTCGATCACGACGATGGGTGCTGTGTGGCGCTCGTCTCGCATGTGGACGAGGGCCGCCTTGATGTCGCTCCACAGCTGCGCTCTTCGGTGCGAGGGCTTGATGCCGAGTTCCATGGCCAGCGCGCGGTAGAGATCGAGCGGCGAGACGGCGGTGTCGCACAGATAGATGACCCGGTAGTCGGGTCGTGGGAGTGCGGCGCACAGGTGGCGCAGTGCGGCGGTCTTGCCGACGCCGGCCTCACCGGTGAGCACGCCGAGCCCGGGCTCGTCAACCAGGCGAGTAAAGGTGCGTTGCAGCCGTTCATAGCCGGGGTTCTGCTCGCAGAAGGTCTTGCCCTGCGCATCCTTGGGTAGCGGGTGGCCGGTCAGGTCGAAACGTTTGCGATACATGAGATCAGTTCTCCTTGTTCGTTTTGTTGTCGTTGTGGTTGTTGCGGTTGTCGTCCTCGTTCGGAGCCAACGGGCGCGTGCGCTCGTAGTGCTCTTCCAGGATCTGCGCGAGCGGGTCGATCCCGGTGGGCAGGACCGTGGGGTCGGGCTCGCCGAGGTTGCGGCGGCGCCGCCGCGATGCGTTGCGCAGGCGATCCAGTGGCACCGTGTCGCAGAGGAAGCGACCGTCCAGAAAGACGCGTGGCAGTGCCTCGCGGTCCATCGGATCAAAACGCAGCTCCACCGTCTTGCCGACGAGTTCGGGACGCACTTCGAACAACCCTCCGGCAAACCGCACCGTGCCGTCCTTGCGCACCTTGCGCCTTGCACGGTGCAGGAAGACGGCATCGAGGTCGATCCCCGAGGGCAAGGGACGCAGTTCGTGCGCTTTGGCGAGCCAGTGGTCGCGGGGCGCCCGCCCGATCGTCTCGTGGCGGCGCGCGTGGTACTCGCTGCCGAGCCAGGCCCAGTGCAGGGCATTGAGGTCGGCGAGCGGCAGGGGATGGTCGGGCAACTCGTCGCCGATCTCCTCGCGCCAGGTTCGGTGCCAGCGTTCGATCACGCCCTTGGCTTCACAATCTTGTTTTTCCGTGTGGAGCAGATGGATGCCGAGTTCCCCACAGATGGCGCGCAGAGACCTTGCGATGTAGGCCGAGCCCAGATCGACGTAGTAGGTGCGGGGCCGGCCCGCCTTGAGCAGCGCCTGCTTGAAGCCGTACTCCTGCTCCGGCGCTCCTTCGCTCGTCGCGAAGTAGCTGTGTGGCAGGTAGCGGGTGGCGCCATCGATCTGCGAGAGCAGGTAACTTTTGCGGATCTGGCCGTCTGGAGCGATCACCAAGGGTCCGTGCATCGCATCCCCGACGAACAGATCGCCGGCGTGCTCGACCAGGAACGAACGTCGCTCCGCTGAGGGACCTCGCACGGGCCGTGCCGAGATCCCGTGCGCGGCCAGCAAGCGGTGCACACTCGAGCGAGACAGCTCGCCGTGCTGCACCACATGGGCACGCTCGAGCATACGGATCAGCCGGCGGATGCTACGCCGCGGACGCTCGCACTTGGCACGCACGAGCAGATCCGCCACCTCGGGTGCGATCGCGCGGCTTGCCCCGCGATCGCGCCGGGTCTGGCGAGACAACGCCGCGAGCCCGCCCTTGCGGTACGCGTAGAGCCAGGCCTCGAGCGTGCGGGGCGAGAGCGTAACGAGCTGTCCGTCGGGTCGTTGGTGGACCCGCTCGGCCGTCTCGAGCAGCCAGGCCCGCTGGTCGCCGTGCTCGAGCCGTGCGCTCACCAACGGGCCCAGCACGCTGAGCTTCCACAAGGCCAGATCGAGGTCGTCGTCGTTCATGGCTGCCACCCTACGCGCAGTGGGCGGCCACTCTCGGTGGGATGATCCAGATCGATCCAAACCCAACCGGCCAACACGCCAGCGACCGACGACTACATGAGACGAACTCCCGGGCAGAGCCGGTGAACAGCCGCAGCAAGCCCGGCCCAGTCACCTCCGGGAGGCGCCATGAGCGAACACAGCTCCGTGGTGTAGTGCTGCACGAGACCCTGGCGCGTTGCCCCGAGCCCCACCGCCATCGCGATGCGAGCCCACACCCCATCGGTGGCGGTGCTGAGCACGACGACGAGCAGCCGGGCCGCCATCGCCAGACGCGCACTCCAGCGCCGCCGGGTCCGGGCCGGGACCGTGCCCGTGGAGCCCGCCGAGAGTGCATCGCGGACTCGCGACCAGCTTCCCCACAGGTAACGGGCCAGGAAGGCTGGGAGAATCTGCCAAGCCGCGCCACAGCGCTCACGATCCGCACAGCGGAAGCGGAGCACTTCGGTCGCTACCTGCGGCTCGCCGTGCAGGACCCGCGAACGCAGATCGTGGACGTGAAGGGCAGCCCCGCAGCGCGGGCACGATGGCGGACGATAGGCGTCAGGATCCTCGAGCCGCTCCTCATGCGTAGCGAGGTCGTGCACATCCTCCGCGATCAATGTGCCGCCTTTCTGGCTGGACGGATACGGCCGGCAAAGGCATGCTTCAGCGGCGGGAGAAAGCGATCGACTGTCGGTCATCTGGACACCTCCTTTGGTTTTGTCACCTGGAAGTGTCCTGCTTTCTCCCGTCCCTCACCAACCTCCCCGACAACGCCCGTCCCGCGCTATCCCAGGTGCGTCCAGCGCCATCTCCCCATCAGACTGCGGAACAAAAGCCCTCTGATCCCCGTTCCAATTTCGGTATGGCACACTGGAAGATGGGACCGTCGAGATCGACGATCGCGGCGTTCCTCAAGGTGGACCAATCAGCGTCTTGCTGAGTAATCTCTACCTGCATTACGCGCTGGACCTTTGGTTCAGTAAAGTCGTGAAGGGGCGACTGCGAGGGGAAGCTTACCTCGTTCGCTACCTCGATGACTTTGTAATCTGCTTCCAATACCGCAGCGACGCAGAGAACGTGTACCGCAGTCTTGGGGCACGCCTAGAAAAGTTCGGTCTCACGCTCCACCCGGACAAGACCAAGTTGGTTGAGTTCGGGCGCTTCGCCGCGCGCGACAGCAAACGGCATGGGCGCAAGCTGGAGACCGTCACCTTCTTGGGCTTTACCCACTACTGCACTCGCAACCGAGCCGGCAATTTTCAGGTCGGTCGAAAGACCGAGAAGGCTCGGGTGGCACGCTCTCTTGCGCGGCTGACCGAAGTGATGGCAATCGTTCGCCATCGCCGCCTGGCGGAACAAGCGGCAGAGATTAATCAAATACTGCAGGGGCACTATGCCTACTTCGGTATGGGAGGGAATCTCCGAACGCTTCACCGCCTGCATCGATCCTGCGAACGATGTTGGCGCAGGATGCTCAGTACCCGAAGTC
>JBGMRN010000219.1:0-5688 GCA_048061535.1 Thermoanaerobaculales bacterium
TGGTACGCCCGACGGGATTCGAACCCATGACCTATAGCTCCGGAGGCTATCGCTCTATCCAGCTGAGCTACGGGCGCAAAAATGGGGTGAGCGAGGGGAATTGAACCCCCGACCACAGGAGCCACAATCCTGTGCTCTACCAACTGAGCTACGCCCACCATACTAACCCTCATGTCTCGCCACGTCGCGTGGCGAGACATGAGAGTTTCTGCGGAAGTGGCCCGCCTGAGAGGACTCGAACCTCTGACCTACGGATTAGAAGTCCGTTGCTCTATCCTGCTGAGCTACAGGCGGAGGTGTACGGAAGTGGGATGTATGGTCGGGGCGAGAGGATTTGAACCTCCGACCCCCTGCGCCCAAGGCAGGTGCGCTACCAGGCTGCGCTACACCCCGACAGGGAGTCCACTCACTGTTTGCACTGTTTGCAAAGAACAACCGCCGCGAGGCGGAGAGTGAGTATAGGTTTGACGGTCGTCGAGTGTCAATGGCGGCCGCCGGCCGCCGAGTTCGGAATTCGGAATTCGGAATTGGCTACGGCAGCGCGAGACCGAGAGGCTCGAGCCGTGGTTCGAGGACCGCGCGCTGCGCAGCGATGACCTGCTCAGCGCCCTGCCAGCCGACCTCGAGGAGGTTGTTGAGCTGGTCGCGCGAGAAGGGCTCGCCCTCGGCGGTGCCCTGGACCTCGATCAGGTTGCCGTCGCCGGTGAAGACCAGGTTGAGATCGACGTCGCAGTCGAGGTCCTCGCCATAGTCGAGATCCGCCACCGCCCGGCCGTTCACGAGGCCCACGGCGATGGAGGCAATGTTACGGCTGAGCGGCCATTCCCTGAGGAGGCCCTGCTCGTACATTCGGGCCAGGGCGAAGGCCACGGCGACAAAGGCGCCGGAGATGGAGGCGGTGCGGGTGGAGCCGTCCGCCTGCAACACGTCGCAGTCGGCGGTGAGGGTGCGCTCGCCGAGGAGATCGCGGCGCACCCCGGCGCGCAGAGAGCGCCCGATGAGGCGTTGGATTTCGTGCGAGCGACCGCTCGGGCGGCCACGCGTCACCTCACGGTCGGAGCGGGTCTCGGTGGCGCGGGGCAGCATGGCGTACTCGGCCGTGACCCAACCTTCGCCCGAGCCGCGCAGGAAGGGCGCGGTGCGGTCGGCGAGACTGACGTTGCACAGGACCATGGTGTCGCCGGCGTGGTAGAGGACGCTACCCTCGGGGTAACGCACGAAATCGGGATCGATGGTGATGGGGCGGATCTGGTGAGGCTCTCGGCCGTCTGGACGCATGGTTTTCTCCTTGTCGGAGGAGAGTATAGACCTTGTCGGATTTCGGATTTCGGATTTCGGAATTGTATTCTTGACCATAAATAGTTATCTTATAGTCATGAAGACTGTCAGAATCGCTGAGTTGAAAAGTCGCCTGAGCGAACACCTGAGGCAAGTTCGGTGTGGTTCGTCGATCACGGTGCTCGACCGTGACACCCCGGTTGCGCGCCTTGTGCCCTATGACGGCAACGCTGCCTCGTTGATCGTCCGTGAACCTGCGCGGGATGCTCCCCGCCTGCGCGATGTGCCGCTGCCACCGCCGCTTGCGCTGCAAAGGGATGTGGTTGCCCTCCTCCTGGAGGAGAGGCAGGGCGGACGGTGATTTGCTACCTCGACTCGTCGGTTCTGTTGCGTCTCGTGCTCGGGCAGCCGGGCGCCCTGTCTGAGTGGGACGAGATTGACAGGGGCGTGGCATCGAGATTGGTTGAGGTCGAGTGTCTCCGCACCCTCGACCGGTTGCGACTGGCAGAGTCGCTCGACGATCGGGAGATTGCGATTCGGCGGGAGACGATTTATCGACTTCTCGATGCGATGGAGGTCGTGGAGCTCACCCAACCGGTCCTCGGCCGCGCTTCTCAGCCGATGCCGACCGCTCTGGGCGCCCTCGACGCGATCCACCTTGACGGCCCTGCTCTGGGGGGAACGCGCGGATTCGCGTGTTGTGATGGCGACTCACGACCAGGCTCTCGCCACAGCTTCCAGAGCGAGCGGGCTCCGTGTGATCGGGTCAGGGAGCCCGGCTGGAAAGTCGTGATTTCAGGTGGTGATTCTCCGCGGATCGCGGGCAAGGACCTTGGGGGCGGGCGTACACGAGCCCGATTTGGTACACACCCTGACCTTGATTTCGGATTTCGGGACCCGCCGGCGGGCGACCACCCGCTCACGGCGGCAGGCCGCAGCATCCGCAAGGGCGCGAGCACGTCCGGTCAGCGCGCCCTTGCCTGAACTCAAAACTCAATATTCAAACCTCAAGATTGAGAATTGAGAATTCGACATAGACGGCGTCGCTTTATGCCACGCCCTCTATGTCGACCACCTCGAGGTGCTCGGGATCGCGGCCAAGGATGGCACGCAGGATGCGCAGAAAACGCTCGGAGGCGTCGGTGAGCTCGATGTGGACGCTGCCGGTTTCGCCGGGTGAGGCATCGACGAGCTCGGGGTGATCGCCGATGACAGACTCCGCCACCGAGCTGGCGGAGTCGACCAGGGCCACGTCCGCTCCGACCACCCGTTGCAGCGAGGGTCTGAGCAGCGGGTAGTGGGTGCAGGCGAGGATCAGGGCCTCGGCGCCCCATTCGAGAAGCGGACCGAGGTAGTGACGGGCGATCTCGTCGGTCACCGGGTGGTCGCCCCAACCCTCCTCGGCGAGGGGAACGAAGAGGGGACAGGCGGTGGCGCGGACCCCGGTCGCCGGAGCGAGGCGGGCGAGGGCCCGACGGTAGGCGCCGGAACGGATAGTCCCTTCGGTGCCGATGACGCCGATACGGCCGGCGCCGGTGGCGAGCCCGGCGCGGACGCCGGGTTCGACGACCCCGACAACCGGCACCGGCGAAGCCTCGGTGAGCTCGTCGAGCGCCTCCGAAGAGGCCGTGTTGCAAGCCACGACCAGCAGCTTGACATCGTGAGCGGCGAGATGGGCGGCGGCGTTGAGGGCGTAGCGGCGGACGGTGGTCGCCGACTTGGAGCCATAAGGGAGGCGGGCGGTGTCGCCGAGGTAGAGGAAGCTCTCTGCGGGGAGGCGTTCGCGCAAGGCCTGGAGCACGGTGAGGCCCCCGACCCCGGAGTCGAAGATGCCGATCGGTCGATCGTTCATGAGGCGGCGATGAAGCGTTTGTTGAGGACCAATGGCTTGGACAGGTCGAGGTGGCCGGTGAGAGTTTTGACCTCGTGGCCGCCGAAGAGGATCTGGACCGCCGAGACCTCGGGGCAGTTGAGGAGGATGGTGTCCACCACGCCGTAGGCCAGGAGCAACTCGGTACTCGACCCCTCGAGCTTGCCAGGGGGCGCCGTGAGGTCGACGAAGGCGTTGCCCGTGCCGTCGACGAAGACCGCCTCGAGAGCGGCCGCGTAGGGGATCACCGGGGCGAGGTTGAGGGAGGGGTCGGGACCGGCGAGGAGCTCGCCCATCACGACCCGGATCCGTTCGTACACCTCATCGGGCAGGGGGACCGAGCGCAGCTCGGGGTGGAGGAGGCCGTCGCGGCCGATGAAGAGAAGGACGATGCGTTGCTCGGGAGCGGGGGTGGGGGTGGGCAGCTCGACGGCCGCCTGGATCTCCTCCGTCTGCGGCAGAGGATCGGCGCTGAAGAGCAGCCAACCCAGCAGGGCGATTGCTACAGCCACCGCCACCGCGATCAACCCGACACGCCATCTCATCATTGCCTCACGAACTCCTCGATCCCCTCGGCGATGGCTTCGGCCAGTCGTTGTTGCCTTTCAGGGCTCCCGAGATTCCGAGCTTCCGAGGGGTTGGAGAGGAAGCCGACCTCGACCAGGATTGCCGGCATGGTAGCGCCGGTGAGCACGACGAATGGCGCTTGTTTGACGCCGCGGTCACGCAGCCCGAGGCGGGCGTTGAGTCGCCGCTGAACCGCCAACGCCAGATCGGCGCTCTCGTTGAGGACCTCCGCCTGGGCGAGGTCCGAGAGGATGAGGTCGAGCGGCGAACGCCCACCGTCACCGGCCGCGGCACGATTCTCGAGGTCCGCGGTGGCGGCGGCCGCCTCGTCGGTGGAGCTTTGATCGAGGCTCATGTAGTAGGTCTCGGCGCCGGCCACCGACGAGACGGTCGAGGCGTTGGCATGCAGCGAGACAAAGACCTTGGCCTCCAGTCGGTTGGCCAGGGCCGTGCGGTCGGTGAGGGCCCGGTTGTCGTCGCTGTCACGGGTCAGGCGAACCGGATGGCCGCGCTGCTGGAGAATACGGGCCAGGCGGCGGGCGATCAACAGCACCAAGTCCTTCTCGGCGATCCCGCCGGTGGAGACCGCGCCGATGTCGTCGCCGCCGTGACCGGGGTCGATGACGATCGGCGGCGGACCGGTGCGTTGGACGACCCGTACCGGCGCCGGCGTCGGTGTCGGGCGAACCGGACCCAGCTCGATGATGACCCGTGGTGGATCGGCAACCGCGTGCCAGTTCAGCAGCCCGACTCCATCGGCAACCGTCACCTCGACGTCCTGCCCCTTGGTCGTCAACAGACGAACCCGTCGCGAGTGGAAGGGGGCGGTGGGATCGAGCTGTGGCGCGGCGTCTGAAAAGCGGACGAAAATTCCCTGCGCCGACGCTGCCTCGACCACAGCCTCGGCCGAGCGGCTGAGAGTCAGCACCAGGGTGGTTGTGACTGCGAAGTCGGCGGCCGCAGGTCGGATGACCACGGGGTCGGCAAAACGTGCGCCGAGCTCGATCCGATAACCCTCCGGGATGGGTTCCAGGTGGTAGCCCATCGGACCCAGCAGCGACCGCTCGAGGAAGTCGATGGAGACCGCTACCCCTCCGGGCGAGGCGGTCGGAGCGTCACCGGCTTCCTGGAGCTTGCCGTCGACGAGGATGATCTTGCGGTCGAGGGCGAACTGGATCAGGTGGTCGTCCCAGGCCACGCCGTAGGTTCCGGCCGACAAAGAGTAGGCCGCCTCCGCGCCCACCAGCTCGAGGATCGGCAGAGCCTCGATGCGAGCACCGAAGCGCGGTACGACGATCGCCCGGCCGGCGAAGTGGAACTCGACCGTTCGTTCGAGATCTTGGGCCGGCAACGGACCGACGCCCACGGCCAGTATGATGAGGACAAGCTGGAATCGTCTTTTCAAATCCTGTAAACCCATTCTGCGTCGCTCTCGAATCGGAGGCGCCCGGCTCGGGGCGACCGCCTCAGTTATGGTCCGAACAGCAGTGGACCCGGACGCGGGGAGCCGGAACTCCCGCGGTGGTCACCGTCGAAGCGGCCCTATTGTACAAATTCCGTTTTCAATCCGCTGGATTGAAATCAGAATTCGGGCCGATGATAGTGGTGAACGCGATCGCGAAGAATGCGAACGATTGTCGACGACGCCTTCACCTACTGTGAATTCAGTATTGTAGCGCCTATTGACTCCGGGAAGTTCCGATTCACCGAGCAAACCCATTCGCGATCCCGATCAGACCGGGCCGGCGGTGGGTCGCCTAGTCCGAAAAACCAGCTCATTCGCCAGAAGACCAGACCATGCGGTGTACCACCAATGCGTGCGCGTAGTGACCAAGCCGTGCTACAACGCTGATATGGCGCCTCATAGAATCCTCATTCACATCTCCCGCAGTGAGCACCGCGTGCTCGACCCGGAGGACGTGTACTTCCTGAGAGCCAGCGGTGGAGAAACCGAAGTCCGGCTGCGCTCGCGC
>JBGMRN010000220.1:0-5676 GCA_048061535.1 Thermoanaerobaculales bacterium
AACCGTCCGCCATATGGGCGGCGTTCTGCTCGTGGGCGACGGATACGAAGCGGATGCCCGCGGCGGGGAAGAGATCGAGGGCGTCCATGTAGGCGGAGCCTACGATCCCGAAGATGTCGGTCACGCCGTGGGCCACGAGGGTCTCGACGAACGCTTCGCTGGCGCTGATTCGCATGGGGCTCTCCTTTTCTGTGGGCCCCGAAAAGGGCGGGGCTGGTATAGTCTATTTTGAGCCAAATTGTGGGGTCAAGGATGAATCGCCGCGCAGATCTAACGACGCTCGACCTGGAGAGCCTCTGGCATCCCATGCTGCAGCACCGCGGCATGGCTGCGGCACCCCCGCGCCAGATCGCCTCGGGCTCGGGCGTCTTCCTCACCGACGTCGACGGGCGGCGACTGCTCGATGGGGTCTCTGGCCTCTGGTGCGTGAACGTGGGCTACGGCCGCGAGGAGCTCGCGGACGTGGCGCGCGAGCAGATGGCGCGACTGCCCTACCTGCCGCTCACCTTTACTCACGCACCGGCTGCGGAGCTCGCAGGCAAGTTGATCGAGATGCTTGGCTACGCCGGCAAAGTGTACTTCACTAACAGCGGGTCCGAGGCCAACGAGGCCGCATTTAAGATCGCGCGTCAGTACCATGGGCAGACTGGCTCGCCGAGCCGCTACAAGATCATCGCGCGCTACCGCGGCTATCACGGCAACACGCTCGGCGCGCTCTCCGCGACAGGGCAGGCGGAACGAAAAATCGGCTACGAGCCGCTGGTGCCGGGATTCCTGCACATCGAGGCGCCAGACAGCTACCGGAACACTCACGATTGCGCGGCGCAGCTCGAGCAGGCGATCGAACGCGAGGGCGCCGACACAGTGGCCGCCTTCATCATGGAGCCGATCATTGCCGGCGGCGGCGTGCTGATCCCGCCGGATGACTACCTGCCGCGCGTGCGCGAGATCTGCGACCGCCACGGCGTGCTGCTGATTCTCGACGAGGTGGTTACCGGCCTGGGCCGCACCGGCGGCTCCTTCGCCCACAGACGGGCCGGGGTGGAGCCCGACCTCCTCACGCTGGGCAAGGGCATCGCCAGCGGCTACCAGCCCCTCGCCGCGACGGTGGCGAAGCAGCACGTGTTCGAGGCGTTCGAGGGTGCGCCGGACGAACTGCGCCACTTTCGGCACATCAACACCTACGGCGGACACCCGGTGGCCACCGCGGTGGCTCTGAAGAACATCGAGATCCTGGAGCGAGAGGGGCTGTTCGAGCTAGCGACGAAAACCGGCGACGCGCTGCTCGCCCGGCTCCGCTGCCTTGAGGACCACCCGAACGTGGGCGAGGTCCGGGGCCGGGGTCTCTTGCTCGGCATCGAGCTCGTCGAGAGCAAGGAGAGCCGTGCCCCACTTTCCGCGGCAGGCACGGGTGCGGTGGTGGCACGCTGTGTCAGCGAGGGAGTGATCGTGGGCAAAACAACCAACACTACGCCCGGTTTCTCCAACGTGGTGATCCTGGCCCCGCCGCTGGTGCTTGCCGAGAACGAGGCGGACCTGCTGGCCACCGCCCTGGAGACAGCCATCCGCGAGGAACTCCCGGCGAAGGCGTGAGGGTCCTCTCCCTCAACTGTGGCAGCTCGTCGCTTCGCTGGGGTCTATTCGACGTTCCGGGCGAGCGGGAGTTCGCGGCGGGCGCGTTTGAGGAGGTTCACGACCCGACCGGAGCCTGGCCACAGGCGCGCGAGTCCCTCAGGCCGCTGGAGCCGGAAGCGGTGGGGCACCGCGTGGTGCACGGTGGCGAGCGCTTCACCGCCTCGGCGCTGATCGACGACGGTGTGATCCGCGCGATCGAAGAGCAGGTGCCTCTGGCGCCGGCGCACAACCCGCGCTGCCTGCTCGGGATCAGCGAGGCGCAGCGGATCTTTCCGGACGTCCCGCATGTGGCGGTCTTCGACACGGCCTTCCACCAGTCGATGCCACCCGAGGCTTACCTCTACGCCGTGCCCTATGCGCTCTACGAGCGCGATCGCATCCGCCGTTACGGCTTTCACGGAATCTCGCACCGCTACGCGGCGGAGCGCGCGGCGGTTCTGCTCGAAAAACCTGCCGACGCGTTCACGGGCATCACTTGTCATCTGGGCAACGGCTGCTCGATCGCGGCCGTGGAACGCGGACGCTCCGTCGACACGTCGATGGGCATGACGCCGCTCGAGGGCCTGATGATGGGGACGCGCTCGGGAGATGTGGATCCGGCGGTGGTGTTGGATCTGGCAGCGCGGCCGGACCTGGGCCCGGAAGGAGTGAAGGCGATGCTTAACGACGAGAGCGGTCTGTTGGGCGTCTCCGGGGTGTCGAGCGACCTGCGCAAGGTCGAGAACGCGGCGGCCGCCGGAAACGAGCGCGCCCGCCTCGCCTTGGAGCTCTTCGCCCACCGCGTGCGTCGGGGCATCGGATCCGCGCTTGCGGTCCTCGGCGGTGCGGACGCGGTCGCCTTCACCGGGGGCATCGGTGAGCGTGGTGTGGCCATGCGCGAGCGGATCAGCCAGCGCCTTTCCGGGTTGGGACTGGAACTCGACGGCGACACGAACCGCGCGTGCGTCGGTCGCGAGGGACGGATCTCGACCTCGGACTCGCCCATCGCGCTATTCGTGATCCCGGCGCGAGAAGAGTGGCTGATCGCCCGCGAGACCGCGGCCACCTTGTCGTGACGCCTCGCGGGGGAGATCATCACGCGCCGTGCCGTGCAGCATGTGGGCTAGTACGCTCCGCGGCGAGACAGAGTGGATTACAATCCGCATCGGAAGCAAAGGGCCTGGGCATCTGGAAGCAGAGGGCTAAGACGGTGTGGGGAGGCAAAACCCATCCGCATTTTGAAACGCATGGACTGAACAGGCCTCAACCGCCTTTCTGCGGACAGTTACGATACGCCGTGAGGCCGACAGAGAGTAGACTGGCGCCATGGCGGAACCCTATCGTGGTCGGGGAAACGAGAGCAGGGACTCGCTCCGGCGACGCTTCGGCGCGATGTCAACGGAAGCCGATGCGCAACAGCGTGCGCACGGGCTCGCCGGTCTCGGCGACCTCGCGATCACCGAGGGCAAACCCGCGCAGGCGATCAGCTATCTTCAACGGGCACTGAATCTAACGCCGACCGAACCCCAGTACCATTACCTCCTCGGCTTTGCCTACACTCAGGCGCGGCGCTGGCACAAGGCGGCAACGTCCCTCGCGATGGCGGCGCAGCTTAATCCGGGGAACGCGGAGTATCTCCGCTGTCTGGGCTGGGCATTCTGCAATAGTGAGCAGGTGGAGCGTGGCCGGGACCTGTTACTGGCCGCGCACGAGATCGAGCCTCGGAACCCCTACATCCTCGCGGATCTTGCGGCCAGCCACTTGGCCACGGACGAGTACGATCTGGCCCATCGCTACGCCGCAGAGGCCAGCAGCCTCGCTCCCGGCGATCCCTTAATCCAGTCGTTGGTTGCAGTCACCGAACGGAGCGAGCCCGCAGCTGGCTGGTGAACTCGAACCGAGGCGGCGTCCTGGTTATGTCGCCTTCCATCGGTACTCGTGCTGGAGGCCACCCAGTACAGGTCGCGCAATGACGCGCCTACCTGAGCCAGGCCCCATGCGGAAGGCTAGGCCGTCTGGCGGGTCAAGATGCAGCGCGCGATGCTGGCGTTCGGCGTTGTAATGTGCCGCGTACTCGCGGAGCACTGCCATCAGGTGACGCTCATTCATGATGATCAGGTGGTCCAGGCATTCGCGCCGTAGCGTCCCCACCAACCGCTCAGCGATGGCGTTCGCCTTAGGTGCCCGCACCGGGGTCAGCAACGTCTTGATCCCTAATCTGGCGGCCCGTGGGATGAAGGTGCCCCCGTAGCAGCTGTCCCGGTCACGAATCAAGAACGTGGGCTGCCTGCCGCAGGGAGTCGCAGCAACAAGCTGACGCCACACCCATTCGGCCGTGGGGTGGGCGGTCACGTTCAGATGAACGATTCGGCGGCGATCGTGAGTTACGAAGAAGAACACATACAAGGTGCGGAACGTGAGCGTGTGTACAGTTAGGAAGTCAGCCGCCCAGATCTGGGGGACATGGTTGCGCAGGAAGGTCTGCCAGGACTGCGACGGCGGACGTCGCTTTACGATCCGTCGATACCGTCGCACGCTTCGTGCGCTGACGGCGAAGCCCAGCTTTCGTAGTTCGCCCTGGATGCGTACGCTTCCCGAGCGCGGATTCTCACGGGCCATTCTTCCGATGAGCTCCCTCACTTCTGCCGCTATGCGTGGTAGCCCCGGCCGTCGGCGGCTCTTCCAGGTCCAGTAGTGCCGCCAGGCGGTGCGCTGCCAACGAACCACCGTATCGGGCTGGAAGAGAACGAGAGCGGGGCGCCAGGCCGAGCAGCGGCGTGACAGCCAACACCAGAGCAGTCGATCCGCTTGACCTTGCCCCCGAAAACGAGTCCAGGCCCAATGTTAGGGATGAAGGGCTCTGGATCAGAAGGGGGTACATGGAATGGCAAGGCGACGTTACACGGCAGAGGAGATCATAAACAAGCTGAGGGAAGCGGAGGTTGGGCTGGCGAACGGCCTGACGGTGCCGGAGGTCGCCCGTAAGCTTGGCGTGACCGAGCAGACGTACTACCGCTGGCGGAGGGAGTACGGCGGTCTGACGAGGGATCAGGCCAAGCGGCTGAGGGAGTTGGAGCATGAGAATGGCCGGCTCAAGAAGCTGGTGGCCGACCTGTCCCTGGACAACTCCATCTTGAAAGAGGCGGCCCGGGGAAACTTCTGAGCCCGGCGAAGAGACGGCAGGCGGTGGCGCGGGTGCGAGGTGCTTTGGGCCACACGGTCGTCTCGGAGCGTCGGGCCTGCCGGGTCCTGGGACAGGTGCGCTCAACCCAGCGACGGGAGCGTTGCCCTCCCGATGATGAAGCGGGGCTACTGAGGCGGATGGTGGAGCTGGCGACCGAGTATGGGCGCTACGGCTACCGACGGGTCACGGCCATGCTGCGAGAGGAGGGCTTCGGGGTGAACCACAAGCGGATAGAGCGGCTATGGAAACAAGAAGGGTTGAAGGTGCCGGCAAAGCAGCCGAAGCGAAGGCGGCTGTGGCTGGCCGACGGTTCGTGCGTCAGGCTCAGGCCAGGCTTCCGGAACCACGTCTGGAGCTACGACTTCGTGTTTACCCGGACCAGCGACGGTCGGCCCCTGCGTCTGCTGACGATGCTGGACGAGTTCACAAGAGAGTGCCTGGCCATCGATGTGGCGAGGCGAATCAGGAGCGACGATGTGCTGGGGCGGCTCGCCCAGCTCTTCGCCCAGCGTGGCGCGCCCGCCTACGTCAGGTCAGACAACGGGCCAGAGTTCACAGCACGGGCGCTCCGGAAGTGGCTCAGTCGGGTCAAAGTCCAGACCTTGTACATCGAGCCAGGCAGCCCATGGGAGAACGGCTATATAGAGTCCTTCAACGGGAGGTTGCGCGATGAGCTATTGAACGGAGAAGTGTTCGACACGGTACTGGAGGCGCGGGTGCTCTGTGAGCAGTGGCGACGGCACTACAACGCCGTGCGCCCGCACAGCTCACTCGGCTACCGGCCGCCAGCGCCGGAAGCGACCGGGCCGCGCCTGGAGGCTATGGCCGCGGTTGTACTAACATAGCGAGTGGTAGCGTTCATGGGGGCAGGTCAGCCT
>JBGMRN010000221.1:0-5579 GCA_048061535.1 Thermoanaerobaculales bacterium
GGCATCTGCCTGATGTCGCTGGTGGTGGCCAAGTCGTTCTGCTCCCACATCTGCCCGGTCGGTCTGGTGTCCGAACTGCTCGGCCGCCTCGGCATTCGACTGGTGGGTCGGACGCTCACCCCGCCGTGGTGGATCGATGTCCCATTGCGCGGGCTCAAGTACCTCCTGCTCGGCTTCTTCGCTTGGGCGGTCTGGTACACGATGGATCCACGCGCGGTGGAAGCCTTCCTCTTGAGCCCCTACGCAAAGGTCGTGGATGCCAAGATGTGGCTCTTCTTCGCCAACCCGTCGCGGGTGACGATTGCGGTGATAGGAGTGCTCGTTGTGGGCTCGGTCTTCGTGCGCGACCTTTGGTGCCGCTACCTCTGCCCATACGGCGCCCTGGTCGGGATCCTCGGCCGTTTTGCGCCCCTCAAGGTCACTCGCGCTCCGGAGCTCTGCACCGACTGCAAGTCGTGCACGGAGGTCTGTCCGGCGCGCCTGCCGGTCCACACGATGCAGCGGGTGGCCTCGGTCGAGTGCACCTCCTGTCAGGACTGCGTCGTCGTCTGCCCGGTTTCCTCGTGCCTGGTGATCCGTCCGCCGTCGATCACCGGGCCGAAGCTCTGGCTGCGGCCCGCCGTCGCCGTCGCCCTCGCGGTGGGTCTCTACCTCACCGTGGTCTTCGGCTTCCAAGTGGCGGGGCACTGGCATACCAGCATCACCGAGGCCGAGTACAACCAGCGCCTCCAGGAAATCACCTCGCCGCTCTACACCCACGTCGGCGGAACCGCCATGGCCGAGGACGCGTCCAAGCGCTAAGCGGTACAATCCGCTCATGGCAGAACATGACGAGATCCTGACCCGGCTTCCGCTGCTCGAACACCTCTCCGACGAACAGCGCGAAAGAGTGCTTTCCGCCGGCCACGAACGCAACCTCGAGCGCGGTGAAATCCTCTTCCACGAGGGTGAGCCGGCCCACGCCATGTACGCCGTGATCTCGGGGCAGATGAAGCTGGTACGTTACTCACCGCGAGGTCGCGAGCTGCTGCTTCACCTGGTCCAACCGGGCTGGAGCTTCGCCGAGGTGGCCCTCTTCGGCAGCGGCACCTTTCCGGCCACCGCCGAAGTGGTGGTAGCGGCGCGCCTGTGGGTCATGCCGCGGGCGGCGCTGTTCGACCTCCTCGCTGCTTCGCCCGAGCTCGCCCTGGCCATGATCGGGTCAATCTCCCACTGGACCCGCGAGCTCGCCCGCAAGCTCGAGCTGCTCACCCAGCGGCGGGTCGAGGAACGCCTTGCCATCTACCTACTCGGGCGCGCCGGCGCCCGGGAGCTCGAAGCCGGCGACATCGTCGAGATCTCGGAGCCGCGCAATCTTATTGCCGCCCAATGCGGCACGGCGCCCGAGGTCCTCTCGCGCACCTTCCGCCGCCTCGAGGACGACGGCGTGCTCGCGGCGGACATCGATCACGTCACCGTGCTCCGCCCCGACCGGCTACGTGCGCTCGCGGAGTGGATCGAGGACTGACCAATAAATACTTTGTCAATCGGAAAGCCCCGACCGGCGAGACAGTTCTATCCAGGACCTTGTGATGAACTCTTAGCGGAGAACCAGTAGATTGTTGGTCTGTGAACCCCATTCATGAATTGGATGCGCTTGCGCATCCACCGCAGCGGGTGCCGTATTGGCCCACACCAAATCCTCACATCATTCCTGCTCAGCCCCGTGGGCCAATGCGGTACACGCTGCTAGGGCAAGATCCCGATGGTGGTGGATGACCGCTGCGAGACGAACTCGTCGAGGTTCATCGTGCCGGATGTCGCGTTGGTGACGTTGTCGACCACGCCCCACCGGACCAGGTCGATCCGGCGGGTCTCGTTGTCGAGGCTCGAAAGGCCGGTTGCGGGCGTGCCGTCGATCCACACGTCGAGGTAGCCGTTGGACAGACCCGCATCCGATGCCTTCCACTCGAGCTCGATCGCGAAGTATGTGGTCGGCACCGCCGAGTCCGCCGTGATGGTCGCGGTTCCGCCCCCGTCACGAGCGGCCACCACCAGGGCAACGTCGGCGCCGCTGTCCTCGAGCCGCAGGTCGAACTGCCAGGTTCCGGCGCCCGAGTAGGCCGTGAAGTGCTCGAAGCCGTCGCCGCTGCCGGGGCTGAAGCTCGAAAGGTCGACATAGAGCCGCGCGCGGTAGAGGGTCTCGCCGGCCGGCGAGTTGTCCTGGACATAGGCCCTGCCGGTCATCCCCTGGTCGAGGGTCGCGGTGAAGCTCGCCCCCGAGGCGACCGAGAACCCGTTCTGGAATGCCATGCTGTCGCCGGCCTTGAAGGTGACACTGCCAGCGGTGATATCCACGTTGGCCGCGGTCAGAGTCAGGCAGCCCTCCTCGGTGGCCGGCCCGGCGATGAGGCCGTCCGGCACCACGTAGTCGGCGGCGGCGGTGCAGGTCGTACCGACCGTCACCTCGAGCCCATAGGTCCCCGCCTTGGCAGCCCCGGAATTGACCGTGAGCGAGCTCGCCCACGCGCCGCCGGCGATCGCCAGACAGCAGAGCAGACAAAAGGTCACAAACAGAGAACGGTGAATCTTCTGATGCGCCATGGTCGGCCTCCAGGCAGTATTCGAAATCGGTTTGAACTCTCTCTCTGAGAATCATACCGCTCAGTGAACCCTGCTGCAAGCTTTCTTCTCCGTTCACGGGAGTTCCTGTGATCGAAAGCACATCCGGCGGTGGGCTGCGACAGCGGGCTGGGTTCGGCTGTGTGTCCACTCTGAAGGGTACAGGTGCTATAGTGAAACGAAGATAGAATCTATCGATTGCCGCGCCGCCGAGACTCGATCCCTCGGGTCGCGCTGATGCGAATCCCAGTTTGCTGGCGACAACAGCGGGAGGTGGTCATGAGTGGACGATCGAAGACACTCGAGTTTCTGGTCTTTTCTCTGATTTTCGGTCTCGTTCTCACGGCGTGCACGAGTTCGACGGGGTCGGTGAATCCGTCCAGGACGATCCCGGAATCCGAGACCGAGGTGAAATCCCGGGTCGTCAACCCCAATATGTGGCCGCAGCCCGATGGCGAGCTTCCACCCGCGGTCGCCCCCGAAGGGCTGACCCTGATCGAGGTGCCTTCGTTTGTCGAAGCACCGCCGGTGTTTTATGAAATCCGGCCGCTCGGCCCGGACACCGTGGGGCCCATTCGGGCGATGGATGTGCCGAAGCCGAAAACCTCCCGGCCCGACATCCGCCCAGTCGAACCGTCGGCGCGGTCCGCGCCAGCTCGACCTGAATCACGTCCGACTCTCAAAACCACCGTGCCGGTCCCGTTCGCCCCGCCCGCGATGACCACCACCTTCAACTCGACCAACTTCGACGACAACGAGGTCAACACCCGGACCGGCGGGCCCGGAACAGGCTTTTACTTCATACCCGCCGATCCGATCGGCGCCTCGGGCCCGAACCACGTGGTCGACGTGGTCAACGTCACCATCCGCTTTCACACCAAGGCGGGGACCCAGGTCTTCAACTCATCGCTCAAGAACTTTTTCGCGGCGCTGGCGCCGGTCAACTTCACCTTCGACCCCAAGGTGATCTTCGACCAGTATGCGGGCAGGTTCGTGGTGGTCACCCTCGAGAAGGAGGACGACGGTGCGGGTGGGAACCCCGAGACCTCCAGGATAATGGTCGCGGTCTCCGACGACGCGGATCCCAACGGCACCTGGTACATGTTCTCCATCAACTCGAAGACCTTGATCGGGAGCACCGACCACTGGGCCGACTACCCCGGCTTCGCGATCGACGAGGAGGCGGTGTACATCACCAACAACATGTTCGAGTTCAATGCGGACGGGGGATCCTATGGAGGCGTCCGTCTGTGGGTGATCGACAAGGGTTTCGGCAGCAACGGGTTCTACGATGGGGGGACCGCGTCGGTGAGCATCTACGACCCCTACGGGGGAGGCGGCCAATCCACGACGACTCAACCCGTCCACGTCTTCGGTGGTGGTCCCTCGGGCGTCGGCACCTTTCTGGTTTCATATTCAGGTTTCACTGACGGCTCGTCCGAGTTCGTCCAGATTGTGCGCCTCGACAGTCCCCTGACCTCGCCCACCTTCAGCCAGCAGTTCGTCAACATTGGCAACATAGAGGACTTCCTCGGTTTCCCCAATGCCCCGCAATCGGGGAGCGTATTCGACGTCGACACCAACGACCGGCGCGCCCTGCACGCGGTCTGGGTGGACAACGCGCTGTGGATGGTGGCAACGATCGTCCCCAAGACGGGCGACGCGGATGCGGGTGAGACGACCGCCTACTGGTGGGAGCTCGACACGACGACCCTGGCGACCATCACGGCCGCCGATCAGGGTAGCATCGGTGGAGAGGACATCGCCACGGACACCTTCACCTTCTATCCTTCCATCGCGGTGAACGGAGCGGGACAGGTCGTCATCGGCTACTCGGCTTCGGCCGCGTCCATCTTCCCGGGATCGTACTACACCACCCGCGTGCCGGCGGATGCCCCCGGGACCAACAGCGGATCGGGCACCCTGAACGCCGGTGTCGCGTATTACGAGCGGACATTCGGCGGGTCGAACCGATGGGGTGACTACAGCGGCGCCTCGATCGACCCCACCGACGGGTGCATGTGGGTCTTCAACAAGTACGCCATGACCCGCGGCACCTTGTTTGGTGGCGAGGACGGCCGCTGGGCCACCTCGCACGGCACCTTCTGCATCGCCGCCGCCTGTCCGGCCGACATGTTCCTCGCCGGCATCACCTTCACCGGAACCGAGACCCGCAAGGCTGCGTCCAGGATCACCACCGGCGAAAACGTGACCCTCAACAACGGATCCAACGTCACCCTGCGGGCCAAGGACAGGATCATCTTCCGAAACGGGTTCGTGGTGAAGAGCGGAGCCACTCTCACGGCCGAGCTCAGCGCCACCGCGTGCCAGTAGGCGGGTGGTCTAGGGAAAAGGGGTAAAAGGAGTCCGGGAGGGTGGTCGCTCCTAAGGTGCTCCGACCGCAGGGTCGATCTCGGCCATGAACCTGCCTCCGGACTCCACGCTGAACCCGTTGTCGAGCGTGATGCTCTCGCCCGATCGCAGAGTGAGGTTGCCCGTTGATGCCACGGTGACCTCCGGTCCGGCGGTGATGGTCCGGCAGGCCTCGTAGGTCTCGGCTGTGGTGATCGTGTGGCTCTGCAGGCTGTAGTCGGTGTCGATGGTGCATGTCTGCGCCCTGAAGTTGGCCACGATGGGAGCGGTGAGATCGGCGGTCCGGTGGTTGTCGCGTTGGTCGGCGATTCCGGTGGCCACTCCCGCGTGGAGCACGTCAGGGTTCGAAAAGTGAGGGACCCGGGTGCATCCGTCCGGGCACTGGTTCGAGTACGACATCACGATCACGTCGATTCGGGCGCCGGAGTCACCAGCGATTTCCGGGCCGAGGTCCTTCTGGTGAAACGCCGTCTCTCCCGGAAGCTCAGTACTTCCACACATCGGGTACAGATCCTGGTTGATCTCCATCAACGTTTGGCCGCCGCGCGGCTGGGTGACCTGAACGCGCAGGAAACCGAGGTCGATCGCAGCCGACCGGGTTTCAT
>JBGMRN010000222.1:0-5578 GCA_048061535.1 Thermoanaerobaculales bacterium
GAGGCACGTCCGGTCATCGCACCCCCATCCAGATCCTGGCGATGGCGAGTGCGAACAGCTACCGTGTGGCTTCCGCGATCCCGGATTCTCGTTGCAGCATCTGGTTCATCGGGTCGCGTGTTTCACCCACCGAAGACACCCGAATTGCCGCCCGCCCTCCCACGGGGCAGCGGTTCTCGCAGAGGCCGCAGCCGGTGCACAGCTCGGGAATCACCAGCGGCTGCTGCAGCCTTGTCGATCGGCCGTCTGGACCGGTGGTCTCAACGATCTCGAGGACGATCGCCTTGGGAGAGGTGGGACACATCTCCTCGCAGACGATGCACGGGATGTTCATGGCCCACGGCAGGCAGCGGCCGCGGTCCATGAACGCAGTACCGACGGTAACCTCGGCGGGTCCGCCGATGGCCTGCTTGGCGTCGGGCTCGAGGAGCCGAAGGGCCGAGGTGGGGCAGACCTCGCCGCAACGGATGCACGACGGTTCGCACCAGCCGCGGCGCATGTCCAGCACCGGTGTGAACAGACCGTTGAGGCCGGTGGTCCCCAGGTCCGACACGATCACACCGGTGGGACAGGAGGCCGAGCACGCACTGCAGGTGATGCAGCGCGACAGGAACGCCCGTTCGTCGAGGGCGCCGGGGGGCCGGATGGCGTCGTGGCCGCTGGCCTCGAAGCCGCTGCCGGCAACCCGCATAACCGGCGCCACGGCCGCCGAGGCGGCGACCGTCAAGAGGAAACGACGACGCCCGACGTCGAAGCTCGGCGCTGGGGCCTCCTCCTCCGGGGGGGCGGCCGTCCGGTAGGACAGGCTGCCTTCGGTGCACACCCCGAGGCAGTTGAGGCAGACGTGGCACTCGCTCACCCTGTGGTCTGCCAGCGGTTCGTCCGCCCCCTGGCAAGGAATGACGCACAGGGTGCAGCCGCTGCAGCTGTCCCCCGCGCGGCGAATCCGCAGCGGCGCCAGCCGGGCGAAGAGCCCGAGCAGCGCGCCGAGGGGGCACAGCACGCGGCAGTAGAACCGTGGCATCCAGGCCGACAGCAGGAGCACCGTCGCCAGCAGGCCGAAGGCGATCCATCCGCCGGGCACCAAGGTGCCCAGCCAAAGCGGCCGAAGGCCGGCGGCGACGCCGCGGTGGAGCAGGGACAAGGGGTCGAGCCAGCCCGTGTGATTCGAACCAAGGACCGCCAGCGTGAGCAGGGTCGCCAGCACGATGTACTTGAGTGCAAAAAGCTTGCGGTAGCGGTTGATTTTCGCCCGCTTGCGCCGGTCCGGCCCGGAGATCCACGAGATCAGCTGCTGCAGCGTGCCCAGCGGACACACCCAGCCACAGAAGACACGGCCGAGCACGGCGGTGAGCATGAGCACTCCGAGCCCGACCCAGGTCCAGCGGGGGATGCTCCAGTCAGCGAGGGCCGTCGACAGGGCGGGCAGGGGGTTGAGGGCGAGAAAGCCGGAGGCGAGCGCTCCCGGCACTCTCGACAGCGAGAGGCTGAAGAACATGCCGAGAAACGCGATGAGAAAGACCGATTGAGACAGAACCCGAAAGTGGCGCGCTCGGATCCTCATGGCCTCAGGCGCTCCGCGAAACAAGAGTCATTGCCGGGGCTCGTATCACACCTCCACCTCGACGGACCGCCACTCCGTCGTTCCCAGACCGAGGCGCTTCGCGATGGCGAGGTGGGCCAGCTCGTGCGGCTCGATTCCGAGAAGCGAGGCGCCCCAGGCGTCGGCGGCCACCGGGTCGGTGCACACCGCCACCAGATCGGTCGCCCGTACCAGGGCGAGGGAGCCTCCGGTAGGACCGCCGCCAGTGAGGATGCGCGTCGCGTCCACTATCGTCAGGGTGGGCCGGAAGGCGTGCCCGAGTTCGGCGCAGGCCTGCGCCAGCCGCTGGTGGAGGTTCGCCCGCCGGCCCACGATGGCGCCGATCCAGTTCTTCATGCCCACGGTGGCGCGGCTCAGTGAGTGGTGCTTGACGACCGGGACGTTGACCACGCGATCGGCCTCCACCAGCGGGCGCAGCACCTCCCAGCTGCCGAGAATGGACCCGCCGAGATTCCGAACCTCGGTGCCGACGCTGTTCTGATGCGCGATGGATCCACCGGCCTCGGCCACCGCCGCGGCGATGCCGGAGCGCTCGAAGGCCCGTCCCGGATCATGGCAGGTGTTGTCGACCACGATCACCGAGGCGGCCCCTGCTGCCAGGCAGCTCCTCACCAGCTCGGCGACAACGGTGGGATCGGTGTTGGCCGCCTGCTGCGGCCGTCGGTCCCAGGCGCAGTTTGGTTTGATCGCCACTTTTTCGCCGGGCTTGACGAAGAATTCGATGCCGCCCATGGCGGCCAGAGCTCGGCGCAGGTTCTCCGCCGGCCCGCTGCCGCCCGCGATGGCGAGACCGGGATTGCCATCGGCGGTCCGCCAGTCGTCGAGTGGAGGCGCATCTTCCGGCCGCGGAGGTCGGTGGCGGCCCGGCCGTTCGTGCAGCGTCAGTCCGGCGCCTCCGAGGGCCAGGCCGGCGAGGACGGCGGGCCCCCATGTGCCGAGCAGTCGTCGGCGGCTGACGGCAGCGTAGTCGTTGGTCTCCTTGGGGGTCGTGGCCACGTGCCCTCCTCAGCTCGTTTTCCTCCGGAACATCCGGACGGGAATCATCCTGAGCATACGGCACAGACCGTGCCTCTGCAAAGACGCCTGCCGTGTCGGTAGAGAAAGATGGTGAGAAATGCGGGTTAGCGCGCGTTCCAGGGCTCCGGGTTTGCGCTACTGGTAGGTGACGGGACCTTCTGCGATCGCGCTCCCCGAGAGGATTCTCAGGCACCGATTCGCGGGGCCGTGCTTTCTTCTCGATGCGGGGTGGCGCGAATCGAAGCCAGGCACCTCCGGTCGACGCGCGGTCCTGGGCTACGGAGTTGCGCCACTGATAGGTGGCGCGGACTTCTGTCGTCGCGCTTCCCGAGAGAGCCCCCTCTGACAATGTTGGGACTCGACGAGCGAGGTCACCGCAACGTTCACGTTCCCAACATTGTCAGAGATGGCACGTCCGGTCATCGCGCCCAAGTGTGGGCAACTCGCCCCGAGTCACCCGGTCACCTCCCCGCGCCGAAAACTAAAAACTAAAAACTGAGAACTCAAAACTGGCACTCACATGGTGAGTGCCATCAATGCCTTCTGCACGTGGAGGCGATTCTCGGCCTCGTCGTAGACCACCGATTGCGGGCCGTCGATGACCTCGTCGGTGACCTCGCGGCCACGGTCGGCCGGCAGCGGATGCATGTAGATGAGATCGTCGGCGCCGAGCGCCATGTGCTCTGCGCCACAGCGCCAGCTCGGGTACTTCTCGATAAGGCTGAGACCTTCTTCGACGTTCTGGGTGGTCATCAGGGGGCCCCAGGACTTGGGAACGACGACATTGGCGTCAGCAAAGGCGGACTCGAAGTTGTCGGTGATCTCAAAGCGGGCGCCGGCGGCCTCGGCGTTGGCCCGGGCCTGGGCCTCGACTTCGGGCATCAGCCGGAACTCCGGCGGGCAGGCGAGGGTGACGTCGATGCCGAATCGGGGCATCATCAGGATCAGGCTTTGGGGCACCGACAGGGGCCGCACATAGTTTGGGGCGGAGGTCCAGGCGACTCCCAGCTTGAGCCCCTTGGTGTCGTTGCCGAAGCGCTCGCGGATGGTCAGCATGTCGGCGAGGATCTGGCAGGGATGGTAGACGTCGCACTGCATCGAGAGCACCGGCACCGAGGCGTTCTCGGCGACCTCCCGGATATAGTCGTTTCCCTCGTTGAACGCGCAGTGGCGGATGGCGATGCCCTCGCCGTACCGCGAGAGCACATTGGCGGTGTCGCGGGCGTTCTCGCCGTGGCTGATCTGCATCTTGTCCGGCGACAGAAAAATGCCGTGTCCGCCGAGCTGGGTCATGCCGGTCTCGAATGAGTTGCGGGTCCGGGTCGAGGCGTCGAAGAAGATCATGTAGAGGGTCTTGGCCGCCAGCAACGGGGTCGGCTTTCCCTCCCTCTTCGCCTGCTTGAGCTCCGCCGCCAGCGAGAAGATCTCGTCGAGCTCCTCGGTCGTCCAGTTCTGCGTTGTGATGAAGTTTTTGCCCTTCAAGTCTGATTTCATTTTGCTGCTCCCTGTTTCAAATTTTTCGACTCAGTTTTTCGATCCGGAACTCGTCATTGATGGAGTCGCGCTCAATCGAAAAACTGAGCCGCAAAATTTGAGATGTTGATCGTTCATTTCCCGGAACTCAGAATCTCGGGGATCAGGCTGTAGACGGCTGTGGCTTTCAGGAGATCCTCGATCTTCACCCGCTCCTGGGTGGTGTGGGCCAGCTCTTCCCGTCCCGGGGCGAAACCGACTGAGGGGATGTCGAAGACCCCCATGGTGGCGACGCCGTTGGTCGAGAAGTGCCAGCGGGAGATCGGTGTGGGCTTTCCGAGGACTGTTTCGGCCGCTTCCGCGACCCCCCGGACCAGCGGGTGGTCCTCATCGAGCACCCAGGTCGGAAAGTACTTTTCCTGGCTCGCCCGGGCGCCGCGCCAGCTTGTGGCGTCGTAGTGCAGCAGCTCGACCTCGGCGTCCCCCAGGTGGGGGAGGGCGCGGAGCTCCTCCATGGCTGAATCCACGGTCTCGCCCACGGTGAGCCGCCGGTCGAGGAAGATACGCGCGCTGTCGGGAACAGCGTTGAGCGATGCCGTGGTGCACTCGACGGAGGAGACGATGATCGAGCCCTGCCCGAGGAACTCGTCCTTGGCGAGATTCTTGTTGAGAGCCTCGACGTCGGAGATGATCGGCGCCATCTTGTAAAGCGCGTTGACGCCGCGGGCGGCGTGGGCGCCGTGGGCGGAGACGCCCTTGGTGGTGATCGTCGCTTCGAGACGGCCGCGGTGGGCGCGAAAGGCCGCGAGATCG
This sequence comes from Thermoanaerobaculales bacterium, assembly GCA_048061535.1. GTDB lineage: Bacteria > Acidobacteriota > Thermoanaerobaculia > Thermoanaerobaculales > Sulfomarinibacteraceae > Sulfomarinibacter. The sequence continues at coordinate 4,907 of JBGMRN010000222.1, forward strand.
GTGGGTTCGCCGAGAATCACCATGTCCGGGCGGATGCCCGCGTTCTCGATGAGGTGGCGCATGCAGTAGCCGTCGCAGTCCTCCTCCATGACGGAAGCGGTGAGATAGAGAGTCACTCCCTCGGGAAGGCCGCGGTCGGCGAGGATCTTCGCTCCGTAGGCCATTCCCGCGATCGCGGGCAGCTCGTCGACCGCGCCGCGACCCCAGATCTCGCCATTCTCGAGCTTGCCCGCAAAGGGGTCGAAATCCCAGGAATCGGGATCGCCGACCCCGACGCAGTCGATATGGCCGTCCATGAGGATCTTGAAGGGACCCGATCCGAGACGGGCGACTACCGTCCCCAGGTCGTCGAAGAAGACCTCGTCGAAGCCGAGTGCTTCGTACTCGCGGCGCACTCGCTCGCAGCGTTCGCCCTCTTTCATACTCTCCGCCGGGATGGCGATAAGTTCGCGAAGAAAACGGACGATGCGGTCCTCGTACGCGCGGGCGGCGTCGATAGCTGAAATATCCCGATCAGTGTTCATGGTTTTTCCTTTCCCGCATGAAGCGGGCGACCCCGACTGAAAGGACCTCCGAGGCCAACGTGTAATATACCTAAATCGGCGGGTCAGGATGGTGGACCCTCCGTCCAGAGACAACGACCTCCGAAAGGAAGAATTCCATGGCGAGCAC
>JBGMRN010000223.1:0-5549 GCA_048061535.1 Thermoanaerobaculales bacterium
CTTTCTTTGGTAGGGGCGGCATATATGCCGCCCAAACGGAACATTGTTCGGCCCTCGTGGCGGGCGGCATATATGCCGCCCCTACAGGGGGCAGGAATCCGAATTCCGAATTCCGGATTCCTAGCACGGGCCTTCCGCCGCCGCCATGGCCTTTCATGGGACGGTCGCCATGGCCTTTATTGGGACGGTCACCATGGCCTTTCATGGGGCGGGCGCCATGGCCTTTATTGGGACGGTCACCATGGCCTTTCTTGGGACGGTCACCATGGTCTTTCATGGGACGGTCACCATGGTCTTTCATGGGGCGGGCGCCATGGTCTTTCATGGGGCGGGCGCCATGGCCTTTCCTTGGTAGGGGCGGCATATATGCCGCCCAAACGGAACATTATTCGGCCCTCGTGGCGGGCGGCATATATGCCGCCCCTACAGGGGGCAGGATTCCGGATTCCCGATTCCGGATTCCCCTTCGTGGGAACAGCGCCCCAATCAACCCGAACGTTCCCCCGCGCCGCCAATTCCGGAGGATTCCGAATTCCGAATTCCGAATTCCGAATTAAAAATTGAAAATTCCCTTCCTTGGAGCCAACCATGAGTGACGACCGCAACCGACCATCGTGGGAACTCAGCTCTCCCCGAGGCACGGCCCAGCCCACTGCGATGAACCCGTACGGTACGCAGTGGAATGAGGAGCCCGAGCCCGAGATCGACGTCCGTGAGTACGTGCGTCTGGTCTGGGGCAAGAAGTGGCTGGTGATCGGCGTGCTGCTGACGACGGTGATCTTCGCCACCGCCTGGGCGCTGACCCGGCCGAAGATGTACCGGGCGACCACCAAGATCACGCTGACGCCGCCGCCGCAGCTCAGCAACAACCAGTTCGACCTCGCCATGAGCTGGTGGCAGATGGACCGCATCATCGCCGACCAGGTGGAGATCTTGAAGACCCACGACCTCGCCCAGCGGGTGGTGGACACCCTCGGCCTGCAGAGCCACCCGCAGTTTCTCGACCGCAACGCCGCGGCGGCCCTCTTGGCCAGCATCGACGCCAAGACGATCCGGGATACCTTCGTCGTCGAGGTCTCGCTGGTCGGGCGCGACCCCGCCGCCGTGTCCGAGTGGCTCAACGTCTACATCAACGAGTTCAAGGCCGCCAATATCGAGGACAGCCTGGCGCGCATCCACGAGGTCTACGAGGTGATCCAGACCCGCCTCGACCCGCTGCGCGAGAAGCTGGCCGAGTCCGAGAACACGCTGATGGTCTTCCGCGAGCGCGAGGACGCCGTGCTCTTCGCCGACCAGGACAAGAACGTCATCACCGAGCAGGTGAGCACGCTGACCACCGAGTACGCCCAGGCCAAGGCCGATCGCATCCGCCTCGAGACCAAGATCAACGCCCTGCGCAGTCTTCGGGCCTCGAGCGGGTCCGCGGCCAGCTTTTCGGGAGTCCTCGCGGACCCGACCATCCAAAACCTCATGCAGCAGCGCAACGACCTCGAGGTCAAGCTGACCGAGAAGCTGCGGACCCTCAAGGAGGGCCACCCGGAGATCAAGGAGCTGCGGGCGGGGATCTCCGGCCTCGACCAGCGGATCTCCGGCCACGTCCAAACCATGAAGACCGCCCTGTTGACCGATTTCGACATCGTCTCGCGGCGCGAGCGTTCGCTCTACGCCAATATCCAGCAGCTCAAAGAGGAGACCATCAGCCTCTCCAAGCAGACCCTCGAGCTCGATCGTCTGGAGCGTGAGTACAACCAGAACAAGGCCTTCCTCGAGGACATGCTGGCGCGCTCCAACGAGGCCGACATCTCGTCCACCGGGGCGGTCAACAATGTGCGCATCATCGAGGCGGCTCGCCCGCCGGGCGCCCCGTACAGCCCCAACGTGAGACGCACCGTCATGCTGGCCGTCTTCCTCGGCCTCTTCTTCGGCGTCGGCCTGGTGCTCGGCCTCGACTACCTCGACCACACCCTGCGCAATCCCGAGCAGGTGGAGCGCTACATCGGCCTCGAGGTGCTCGCCGCCCTTCCCAAGATGACCGACGACAGCCTGCGCATGCTGCGCGAGGCCTTCCAGGCGTTGCGCACCGCGGTCATGCTCGCCGCCCGCGGCGATGGCTGCCAGGTGCTGATGGTGACCTCGGCGGTGCCCGAAGAGGGCAAGACGACCGTGGCATACAACCTCGCGAAGGTCCTGGCAACCGGCGGCGCCCGCGTGCTCTTGATCGACGCCGACCTGCGCAAGCCCCGGATCCACAGGCTGATCAAAGCCAAGAACGTGCGCGGGCTGACCTCGGTCGTGCTCGGTGAGCGTTCCGCTTCCGAGGTCATCCATACCTCGCCTGATGTGCCCAGCCTCGATCTCATCACCTCCGGGCCGCTTCCACCCAATCCCCCGGAGCTTTTCGGCAAGGAGACCTTCCGCCGCCTGATCGACGAGGCGCGTGAGACCTACGAGTGGGTCGTCCTCGACACGCCGCCGGTCGCCTCCGTCACCGACCCGGTGATCTGCGGCAGCGTCGCCGACCTCGTCGTGATTGTCATCAAGTACGGGAGCACCAGGCGGCAGGTCGTGCGCGAATCCGCACGCCTGCTCGCCCGAACCGGCACCCGGATTGCCGGCGGCCTCCTCAACATGGTCGACGTCGAGCGCGACCACTACTACTACGCCGGCTACTACTCCTATACCAAGTACGGGTACTACGGGGATGCGCCACCGCCGGCAAAGACCACCACCTCCTCGGCGAAGAGCGCTGCCGGCAATCCCGTCGCCTCCTCGTAACTAAGAATTAAAAATTAAAAATTAAAAATCGAGAAACAAGCGCCTTATGAACGACCAGGCCCAACCACTCCTCACCAAAATCCAGGACCGCAGCGCGACGGTCGGCATCATCGGCCTCGGATACGTGGGCCTGCCCCTCGCGCTTGCCTTCGCCGAGAAGGGTTTTCACGTCCTCGGCTTCGACGTGGATCCGGAAAAAGTCGACAAGATCAACCGCGGTGAGAGCTACATCAAGCACCTCGACGCCGACCGCCTGTCCCGCGCCACCGGCCACGCGCCCGATTCCGAAGTGTCCAACAACTCAAAACTAAAAACTCAAAACTCAAACCCGTTCTCTGCTACAACCGACTTCGGGCGCCTCGCAGAGCCCGACGCCATCCTCATCTGTGTGCCCACCCCGCTCGGCCCGCACAAGGAACCCGACATGCGCTACGTTGAGAGCTCGGCGCGCGCGGTCGCCGCGACTCTCCGCCCCGGCCAGCTCGTGATCCTCGAAAGCACCACCTACCCCGGCACCACCGACGACCTCCTCAAACCCATTCTCGAATCTCCAAATACCGACGATTTCGAGGAGAATTCGAGCGATCAATCCACCAAGAATTGCGATGGAGTATTAAGAATTGAGAATTCAGAATTGAGAATTCCGCAGCTCTGCTGCGGAACGCACTTCTTCCTGGCGTTTTCTCCCGAGCGCGAAGACCCCGGCAATCCCTCGTATGGCGCCACCAACACCCCCAAGGTCGTTGGCGGCGTCGACGAGACCTCCGGCGACCTCGCCCAGGCGCTGTACGACCAGATCGTCGAGCGGACGGTGCGCGTCTCCTCAGCCTGCGCGGCTGAGGCTACCAAGCTGATGGAGAATATCTTCCGCGCCGTCAACATCGCCCTCGTCAACGAGCTCAAGATCATCTTCGACCGTATGGACATCGACATCTGGGAGGTCCTCGACGCGGCCGAGACCAAGCCCTTCGGTTTCATGCGCTTCAATCCGGGTCCCGGCTGGGGCGGCCATTGCATCCCTCTGGACCCCTTCTATCTGGCATGGAAGGCACGTGAGACCGGAGTTCCCACGAAGTTCATCGAGCTGGCCGGCGAGATCAACACCCGCATGCCCGAGTTCGTTGTCGAGAAGCTCCAGCTCGCCCTCAACGAGCGCGGGCGGGCTCTCAACGGGGCCAAGGTCCTTCTCCTCGGGCTCGCCTACAAGAAGGACATCGAAGACCCTCGCGAGAGCCCGGCGTTCGAGCTGATCCAACGTCTCCTCGAGCTGGGCGCCGAGGTGGCCTACCACGATCCCCACATCCCGACGGCGCCGTCGATGCGGAGCTGGCCCGACCTGCCGCCGATGACCTCGCGCCCGCTCACCAGGGAGAACCTCCGGGCCGTCGACGCGGTCCTGGTGGCAACCGACCACACCGACGTCGACTACGATCTGGTTCTCGAGCACGCCCCGTTGATCATCGACACCCGAGGAGTCTTCCGCGACCGAAACAACAAGGTCCGCCAAGCATGAAAGGAAGTGAGGAAGTGAGGAAGTGAGGAAGTTAGGCTCATGAGCGCGAACAACCTAACCTCCTAACCTCCTAACCTCCTAACCTCCTAACCCCCTAACCCCCAAACAGAGATGTCAGAATGACCTCACCGCAAAAATCAGCCCGGATCCACAAGGACGCGCGGGTATTCGTCTCCGGCCACACCGGCCTCGTCGGCTCCGCCGTCGTCCGTCGCCTCGAGGCCGAAGGCTTCACCGACATCCTCACCGCCACCCGCGAACAGCTCGACCTGCGCGATCAGGCAGCCGTGAACTACTGGTTCCGGGCCAATCGTCCCGAGTACGTCTTCCTCGTGGCAGGGACCGTCGGCGGCATCCTCGCCAACTCGACGCGGCCGGCCGAGTTCATCTACGACAACATGATGATCCACGCCACAGTCGTCCATGCCGCCCACCTCTTTGGCGTCAAGAAGCTCCTCTATCTCGGCAGCTCCTGCATCTATCCCCGCGAGTGCCCACAGCCGATGAAGGAGGAGCATCTCCTCTCCGGCTATCTCGAGCCCACCAACGAGCCCTACGCCATCGCCAAGATCGCCGGCATCAAGCTCTGCCAGGCTTACCGCCGCCAGTACGGCGCCGACTTCATTTCGGCCATGCCCACCAACCTCTACGGCCCCAACGACAACTTCGACCTCGAGAGCTCCCACGTCCTGCCCGCTCTCATCCGCAAGTTTCACGACGCCAAGGAGGCGGGCCGTGACGAGGTGGTCGTCTGGGGCACGGGCAGCCCGCGCCGCGAGTTTCTCCACGTCGACGACCTTGCCGACGCCTGCCTCTTCATCATCGAGAACTACGACGAAGAAGAGCACATCAACGTCGGCACCGGCGAAGATCTCGAAATTCGCGAGCTCGCCGAGCTGGTGGGAATGATCGTTCACCCGCAGGCCCGCCTCGTTTTCGACCCCACCAAGCCCGACGGCAACCCGCGAAAGCTCCTTGACGTCACCCGCCTCCACCGGCTCGGCTGGCGCCACAACATCAACCTCGAAGACGGCATCCGCTCGAGCTACCGCTGGTACCTCGAGTACGCTTCAGATCAGCGAGTTAAGAGTTAAGAGTTAACTCTTCACTCTTAACCCGCCAAACGACGCGGCCTTGGAGCTGCGGCGAGGCTAACGCAGGCGGCCTGGGTTTATGTTTTTTGTTGATATTCGGAGGCGTCATCCCCCCACGATCCCAACACGAAAGGATGGGTGATGTACGAAACAAGCGCCGATATTGA
>JBGMRN010000224.1:0-1560 GCA_048061535.1 Thermoanaerobaculales bacterium
TCGAGAACCGTTTCCCGCTGCGGGTCGACCGCCGGTGGAACGTGCAGCTTCTCGACCGGAATCGAGCGGGTCGCCGCCGGTCCAGTCACCCGGCACACCGCGCCGAGGGCGGCGAGAGCCGGCGCCGTGTCGGAGGGATGAACGATGAAGCAGCCCTCGCCGCCGAAGACGCAGTGGTATTGGTTTTCACCGTCGAAGGCGAAACAGGTCTCACCGCCCTTGCGCAGGCAGTCGAAGTCCCCGCGGTAGTACCAACATCGGGGCTTCTGGCAGAGGTTTCCGGCGAGGGTTCCCTGGGCGCGGAGCTGCGGGCTGGCCACCGCCCCGGCGGCTTCGGCGAGAGCCTGGAATCGCTCGGCGACGGTCTCGTCGCCGGCGATCGCGGCGAGAGTTGTCGTCGCGCCGATGCGGAGGCCGCCGTCAGCGCCGGCTCGGATGCCACGGAGCTCGTCGATGGCCGAGATCGAGATGATGGCACCGGTTGTGAGAACCCCGTCGCGGAGGCAGCCGAGGAGGTCGGTCCCCCCGGCGTGGATCCGTGCCGGTTCGGCTGCGAGATGGGCGAGGGCCTCCCGGAGATCGGCGGGTCGTGTGTAGGCGAAATTCGGGAGCATCTCAGGCCTCCTTTCCCTGCGCGTCGAGTAACCCGATCAATCGCTCCGGGGTGATCGGCGCGTTGGTGACCCGGATGCCGACGGCGTCGGCGATGGCGTTTCCGATGGCGGCTGCAGTTGGGATCGTCGCCGGTTCGCCAAGCCCCTTGGCGCCGGTGGAGGTGAACTCCAGATCCGGCTGGTCGATCGGGAGACAGGCGTGTGACGCCGCCACGTCCAACATTGTCGGAATCTTGTAGTCGTGGAAGTTGGCGTTGACCATCTTGCCGGTTCGCTGATCGAGCAAACGCTCCTCGGTCAGCCCGAGACCGGTACCCATCGTGATGCCGCCGAAAACCTGGTTGTCGAAGGTGAGGCGGTTGAGAACGCGGCCGGAATCATGGACACCGAGGAAGCGAACCAGCCGCACCTCGCCGGTGCGGACGTTGACTTCGACCTCACAGAACTGCGCCGCGAACGGCCACGTGATCTTGTCCTCGGGGTTGGGATCGCGATATCCAGTGCCGATCATCACCCCCTGGCGACCGAGCCTTTCGATATCCGTGACCGCAACTTTCTTGTCAGGATCGGAGCGGCTGACGACCTCGCTATTCCGCAGTTCGAGGTCGTGCTCCGAAACCTCGAGCTGCTCGGCGGCGTAGCGGAGCAACTGCTTCTTGACCTCGATGGCGGCGGCGTGCACGGCCGGGGAGTCGGACGGGACCGTCTTGCTGCCTCCGGATGAGGTCGCGTACTGCGTGGTGGCGGTATCGGCGTGCTCGAGTTGGATCCTGTCGATCGCCACCCCCAGATCTTCGGCGACGATCATCGCGGCCCATGTCTTGGTGCCGGTGCCGATGTCCGATGCGCCCATGTTGATGTTGGCGCTTCCGTCGGAGAAGAGCTTGACGATTACGGTCGAGGGTGGACCGCCGCCGTAAGCCCAGAAGCAGGCAGCGGCGCCGAC
>JBGMRN010000224.1:1660-5522 GCA_048061535.1 Thermoanaerobaculales bacterium
TTGCCCGTCACGATGAAGCAATCTTCTCGGGGCAGAAACAGCTTCACCGGCCGCCCGGTGATGCGGGCCATGAGGGCGGCAATCACGGTGTACTTGCCGGCCTCGAGCTTGGCGCCGAAGCCGCCGCCCATGTAGTGGCCGATCACCCGGACGTTGGACATCGGTAGACCGAGGGCGTTCGCGAGCGTTTCCTGAATAGAGAACACGCCCTGGGTGCTGTCCCAGACCGTCAGCCGGTTGCCATCCCACTTCGCGACCGATCCATGTGGTTCCATCGGGGCATGGATCTGGCACGGTGTCTTGTAGGTTTGTTCCACGATCACGTCCGCCTCGGCGAAGCCGGCGGCCACATCACCGCGCTCCCGCACCGACGGCTCACCGACCATGTTGCCGCCTTCCTGCACCGGCGGCGCGCCCGGGGCGAGCGCCTCGTCGTCGTTGATCACGAACGGAAGCTGCTTGTATTCGACCTTGATCGCCCGCAAGGCGTCGGCGGCTTGCAGGGGAGTTTCAGCCGCGACCGCCGCGACCTCCTCGCCCTCGTGCCGGCAGTGAGTGTCGAAGAGGCGGCCGTATGCCTTCCCACGGCGTTCGTACCACGGCAGGTCCGCTCCTGGTGTGTCGGCGGTCATCACCGCCTGCACACCGGGCATCTTCTCCGCCCGACTGGTGTCGACGTGCAGCACCGTGGCGTTGGCATACGGGCAGCGCAGCACCGCACCATGCAGCATGTCCGGCAGCGACACATCGTGCGGGAAGACCGCCGATCCGCTGACCCTTTCGTAGGCGTCTATCCGCGGTTGGCGCGTGCCGATGACCGTGGTTTCATGCCATGAGTGTGGATTGGGGCTGTTTTCAGGAGTCTCGGGAACGGCGCCGTCGATATGATAGGCGTGTGTGTCATCCATCACTTGCCTCCCGCCTTGTTGCTGCCGGCCGCACTCCCCACCGCATTTGCGATGTGCTGGTAGGCGCCGCATCGGCAGAGGTTACCGCTCATCCCGTGGCGGATCTCATCACTCGAGGGGTTCGAGTTGGCTCGTAGGAGGCCTTCGGCGGCCATGATCTGCCCGGGCGTGCAGTAGCCGCACTGGAATGCATCGTGCTCGACGAACGCCTGCTGCACCCTGCCAAGCTCCTCGCCGTCGAGGAGGCCCTCGACGGTCGTGATCGCGGCGCCTTCGGCCTCGAGCGCCAAAACCATGCACGCGTAGCGGGGCTGATCGTCGAGCAATACCGTGCACGACCCGCACTCACCGCGTTCGCAACCGGCCTTGGTGCCGGTGATACCGAGTCGCTCCCGGAGGACGAAGAGCAGGGTCCAACGCGGCTCGACCAGCAGTCGATGCACGCGACCGTTGATGGTGAGCGCCACCTGCACCATCTCGCCGGGGGCGGTGATCTCGGGCACCGCCTCCCCGCGGCGCGCCACTCCGGTGGCGGCGGCCACCGCTCCGGCCCCTACCGAGCCGATGAAACCGCGGCGGGTGACGCCAGCCTTCGGTTGCCTGTCAGGCTTGTGATCCTCATGCATGTTCCCCTCCTTGCGATCACGCCTTATCTCAATTTAGATTGAGACTAAGTATTTGCAATGGCGGTACATACTGATTATACGCGGGCTGATTTTATCAGTTTTAGCCCGTCTCCATGCCCGTCTTCGTGCCCGATGTCCAGCGGGGCGCTTCCGATTTCAACGCGGTTTTTCTGTCGGCGTCCTTCCCGAGAGGATGCCAGGCACCGATTCGCGGCGAATCGGAAGCCAGGCACCTCCAAAGTAGCGCGCCCAGGCGCGGGTCATACGCCCCGATCTTCCTGATCGTTCCCTCGCGCCGACAATTCCTAATTCCGAATTCCTAATTGCCGACGCCTGTTACAGTGACCGATATGGATACAGCGGAACCACCCGCGGTGCCGGTCATCGATGCCATCCTGCGCTCGATTCCGGCATCGGCTGATGTCCGCCTTCTCGATTTGCGGGTCGGGCCGTACTGGACGGCGGTTCAGACCTCCGCAGGAACCGGGATGGCCTCGACGATGGCGGGCGAGCCTCAGCGACAGGCCCGGGTTCCGATAGCGGCCGCCGGAAGACTGCGGAGCGCGGACCCTCTCGATCTCACCGAGCTGCTCCGCTCGGCGTCGGCCCCCGAAGCCGCCGTCGGAATGGCGGCGGTCAATGCCTTGCTCGGCACTCCCGAAGGAAGGACGGAAGACGGCAACGCCAAGGGAATCCTGAATGAACGTGCTGAAGGTCGGGTGGTCGCGATCATCGGACATTTTCCGTTCGTGGATTCGTTGCGCAAAAGTTGCCGAGAGCTCTGGGTCTTCGAACGGGGCCGGGGCCGAGGTCCCGGTGATTTGGGGCCGGAACATGTGGCGGAGGTCTTGCCCCACGCCGAGGTGGTGGCGATCAGCGCGACGACCCTGATCAACCACACGCTCCAGGACATCCTGCCCTTTATCCGGCCGAACGCGTTCACCATGATGCTCGGCCCCAGCACGCCGATGGCGCCGCTCCTGCTCGAGCTTGGCTTCGACGTGCTCTGCGGCACCATCGTGGAGGATCCCCAACGGGTCCTCCGCGCGGTTGAGCAGGGCGCAGTCACGAGCCAGATCGGTGGCGTGCGGAGGGTGTGCTTGTGGGGGTAACCCGCATATCTCACCATTTTTCTACTGCGGGGCACAATGCGCTGTGCGTCTGGGCGCCTCTGCGTTGAAAAACTTGCACATCGCAGGACTGATCCTCGCCGGGGGTGAAGGGAAACGCTGGGGTGGACCGAAGGCATTCGCCGGGTTGCCCGACGGACGTACATTCTTGGAGGCCTGCACCATAGTGTTGCGTGCAGCGGGCGCCAAACCGGTGGTGGCGACCTTGCCGCCGGGTACGCCTGATCCGGGAATCGAGGGTCTCGAAGGTCTCGCCTTGCCCGAGCCGGGTCTAGATATGTTCGGGTCGCTTTGCCGCGGATTCGGTCGTCTTGCCGAGCTTGCCGATTGGGAGGCGGTGGTGGTGCTGCCGGTCGATCACCCGTTGGTGCAGCCGGTCACGGTTAAGGCCCTCGCCGCCGCGGGCGTCGAGGCCGTGATCCCGTCATTCGGCGGAAAGCACGGCCATCCGGTCTGCCTTCGCCGAAACGTAGCCGAGTCGATTGTCGCGGGCGAGAGCGAAGGACCCACTCTCCGCGACGTGCTCCGTGCGTACGAGGCAACCGACCTGGTGGTGGACGATCCGGGCGTCGTCGCGAACTGCAACACCGCCGAAGCGCTCGCCGCGGCGCTCGACCGCCTCCGCGAGCGCAATTACTGATCCTCAGTCCTGAACCCGCATATCTCACCGGGTTTCGTCGCGAGGGCGGCGAGGCGCTGTGCCCGGTGGAGTCTTCGAGCTGAGGGGCGTGGAGTCGTACTTCGCAGTACGTTAGGGCGCGCCTCCGGCGCTTGTGTCTCACCGTCACCAGCGCGTGTCCGAGGGGCTCGCCCGGGGGCGAGCCTTCGGTCACTTTGCGCGGTTGTCGGCGGGGAGAGCACACCGAGGCGAGCAACCGCCGCCGGCAGCGGAGTGAGCACAGGCATCATCCGAAGGAGGAGGCCATGAGCCACCCGCTGGCGGTGGTGCTTCGCGACGCCCGAAGGGCGTCTGCAAAACACCGCTGGGTGCGGTGCTTCGCCGGCCGTAGCAGGAAGCTGGTGTCAATTCTGATTTGCCCCCTTTTCGCCCGAGAGAACCGCAGGGCATCTCCATCGAATATTAAGAATTGAGAATCGAGAATCGAGAATTCAAGATTCTACCGGCGTTCTCATCGTAACGAGCTCCTCGGCCGCAGTCGGGTGGATGCCGATGGTGGCGTCGAAAACCGCCTTGGTA
>JBGMRN010000225.1:0-5496 GCA_048061535.1 Thermoanaerobaculales bacterium
CCCGCATTTCTCACTACCACCAAACCCAGCAGTATCGGCTGTCGGAAACGGAGAATTTGGGGGCGGTGAGAAATGCCTAACGTAAATCGAGCTCGGTTGGCTCGCCTTCGCGGACGGTGATGTGGCCCTGTGGGGGGCCTGATTCGGTGCTCGCGGTGATGATTTAGTCGTCGGCCCGAAGGGGGCCGATGCGGATGCCGTTCGGGATGGGCCGGGGCGGGCTGGCCATGCGCAGCATACTCGACAGATCGACGCCGTCGGCGGTCGTGACGCCGACGGCGGGCAGTTGTTTGGCGGCGCCGACGAGGACGTCGACATAGCCGCCGCGGCCGAGACGGAGATCCGCCTGGAGCCGGTCGCCGTCATCGACCCGTAGATCGTCGCCGCAGCCGGTGGCGCCGCCGTAGGCGAAGCCGCATGGCCGGTAGGCGCCCGCGCTGAGACCGGAGAAGGTCGCCAGACCGCCGCCGTCGGTGAAGCCGGTGGAGGTTTCGGCGCCCACCAGGTAGACCGGGGCGCCGCCAACCGACCCGGATGCGGTATGCACCGCAAGCAGGACCTCCGCCCCGTCGGGCGGCAGCAGCTCGAGGACCACGGGACCCTCGGAGCGGCCGTCGCCAAGCTCGAGCTCCGCCGGCTGCGAGGGTGCGAAGCTGGTATGGCTGGCCCTGAGGACGGCGCGCCCGGGTTCAAGCCCGCGCAGCGAGAAGCGGCCGTCGGCGTCGGTGAAGCCGCTGACCTCCTGGATGCCGTCGCCGGCGCTGGCCTGAACCAACGCACCGGCCACCGGGAGGCCGTCGGGATCGACCACCGTGCCATTCACCGTGGCGTCGGCATACTGCAAAACACAGCGGAAGGTGTCCACGAAAGGCACCTTGAGGACCTGGGTCACCTGGCCGGCGCCGGGATCCGGCGGGGTGTAGGAGGCGTAGTACCGACCCGGCTCGAGACCGGCGCCGACGAAGCGGCCGTCGGCGGTGACGGCAAGCTGGACCGGCGGTGAGTCGATGCCGAAGAATCGCCGGCCGGCGGTCACACGCTCCATCATCACCACCACGCCCCTGGCCTGCGAGCCGTCGGTACTCAGCACCAGCGTGCCGTTGACGGCTCGGGATTGGCCCATGAAGATCTCGCCCTCGATGCGGATGCCGCCCAACACGAGGTCGGCCTCCACCGTCTCGCGAGCCTTGCCCTCGACCGTGGTGCGCGCGGTCGCAGCGTCGTGAGTGGCCTCGAGCTTCCAGCGGCCGACGGGGAGGCGTTCGGCCCGGAACCAGCCGTCGTGATTGGTGCGCACGGTCGCCTCGGGGAAGTAGGCGTAGGCCGCCGCTTCGGTGATCTCCACCGGGACGCCGGTGAGGGGCCGGTTCGAACGGTCGCGCACGCGCCCGATGATGGTCATGCCCTGGTCCACCTCGATGTCGCCGAGGTCGAAGCCCGTGTCGTCGGGCTCGACGTCGTCCCGGCGCCAGGTGGCGAAGCCCGCGGCACGGACGATGACGCGGCAGGGCCCGGAGTCGAAGCCCTCGAGGAGAAAGATCCCTTCGGCGTCAGTCAGCGTGCTCGGCGCGCTTTGGAGCTTGTGGGGCTCGCGGAAAACCGATGGCGAGCCGGGCTCACAGCTCACCCGTGCCCCGGCAAGGGGCACGTAGGTCGCGGCGTCGAGCACTCTCCCCGAGATCGCGAGCCCGCGCTCGGGCACGATAGGGGCCAAAACCACCTCGTCCCCGGGGGAGACCTCGACCCGTTCACTCATGGTGGTCGCGGAACCCGGCAGCCGGATCTGCAGCGCGTAGGTGCCGGCCTCGAGGCCGGTTGCCCGGGCCACGCTCCTCTCGGCGTCCCAGACGCCGCCTCCGCCCCTGAGCTCCCGTCCGCGGTCGGTGTAGCTCTGCCAACGCACCACCACCTCGTGCTCATCGTAGGTTCGCGCGGTGAGCACCTGTTGCTCGAGGACCCCACCGCCGGGGACGCGGAGAGTGACCCGTTTGCCGGCGGTGTCGAAGCTACTCTCCCACCGCCCGAAGCCGGGACCGTATACCGTGACCGGGATGGTCGTCCCGTCGGGAACCCCATCGACCTCGAGGCGGCCCCGCTCGTCGGTGAAGTGGGCGCTCTCCTCGAAATAGACCAGCGCCTCGGCGATCGGATCGCCGACCTCGTTTTCGACCACCAACAGCAGATCGTGTCCCTCGGCGAGCGTGAACGCCAACGGCGCGGCGTCCTTGGCTGAGGCCAGCTCGATCTTCGACTCCGAGCAGGCGCGTTCCTCGGCGCAGGCGCGGACGCGGACGGCGCCGGGCAGGAGTCCGGTGATCGTCCACGACCCCCGGTCGGTGGCGACGGTCCGTTGGCGGTAGGGGAAGTTGTCAAGCTCGGGGAAGACGCCGACGGCCTCCACGGTGGCGCCGGCGAGTGGGTTGCCGTCCTCGTCGAGCACGGTCCCGCTGAGCTTGAGCCCCTCGTCTGAGGCCAGCTCGATGTTCTGCGGGAGGCCCCCGAAACGGCCGCTGACCGGCGCCCTGCCCGGCACCACCGCAACGCCGACATAGGCGGCGTCGAGATCGAGATTGCGGACCTCGAGCACTCCGCTTGCGTCGATGACGTGCTTCTCGGCCACGTTGGAGAAGAGGTGGGTGGCGTTGATCCGGTCATCGCGCGTCAGCCAGAGGAGTCCTTCGGCCGCCGGCCGGAGCTCGAGGAGGAGCGTGCCGGTGGGTTGGAGGAGCACGGCGTGCCGCCGTCCGTCGGGGTTCATGCGTTGGGTGACGGGGGCGAAGCCGGGTGCTGAGATCTTCAATATCTCACCCCCGCGGCAGGCCAGATCGAGACGGCCCTCGGGTGCGCTCCAATCGGCGGCGAGGAGCCCGGGCGGCGCCTCCGGACACCGCCAGCTCAACGAACCCGCGGAGACCGGCTCGCCCGTCACCCCGTTCAGGACCACCAGCTCGGCGGTCCCTAACGCCGGCAGCCGCAGCGTACCGTCGTCTTCGGGCGCAAGCTCGATCGGGGCGCCGAGACCGACGCGGACCCAGGTCCCGCCACCGGCGGCGGGCGCGGTCACGACCCCGCCGAGGACCGAGCCGTCGCGGGCGATCACCGGCTGGCCGGCGGTGACGACGCCGACGACCATCGCCATGGCTGTGGCGACGACGAGCGTGGTACCTCTCATATCGCTTGTGTCTCCAGGGTTCCTCTTACTCTTTGTGCAGGCTCTTCAGCTCGGGCACTTTCACCTCCCAGACGGTGGTTGCGGCCGAGGGCGCCCAGCTTTCCTGTCCCACCAGGACGAGACGGCGGTCGTCGGCGTCGGCGACGATGAGGCGGCCGGCCGTGACGCCGGGGATCGGCACCCCGAGCGCCACCGGTTCGCCGTCGAGACGGTAGAGGTCGAGGACATGGCGTTGGCGGAGGACGCCGTCGGGAAGCCCGACGACGATGCCCATAAGGTCGTCACCCAGCACCACCGGCCGCTTGACCAGCGGCTGGGCGAGCTGCCAGCGGGAGAAGCTCTGGCGCCCGCTGGCATCGTGGACGATGGTGTAGGCCGACCAGTTGGGGCTGCGGAAGCTCGGGTTGGCGCCGTGCCAGGCCCGCACCAGCCGGTCGCGTTTGTCGAAGATGAAGACCGCATAGCTGCGGGGGTCGACGAAGGCCCACCCGCCACCGGGAAGCGCCGCCAAACCGCCGGTGGTGATCCCCTGGAAGTGGATGCGCTTGACGATGTCCTGGATGGGCATCGACGGCTGGAACTCCTGGAGGGGGACGATGGCGCCGTCGTCGTACTGAACATAGAGGTACGGGGTTCCTCCTCCGGCGATCTCGGCTCTGGCGATGCCGAAGACGACCATCCGGTCGTCGAAGACCAGCGGTTGGCCGGCGGGCGAGGACTGCCGGGCGGCGTACTCATCGAGGAGTTTCCACCCGGGGTCGAAGTAGAGCCAGAAGTACCGCGAGCCCCACACCACGCAGCGCTCGGGCCCGCAGCCGAGATGCTGGGGCCCGGCGACCTGGCCGCGGTCGATCCCCATGGGCAGGACCGAGCGCAGGTCCTTGCCGTTTGTGAGGTCGATCTCGCGCAGCCCGTTCGTATAGTCGGGCAGGAGCAGGCGGTTCCCGCGGACCACGGCATCGACCACCATGTAGGCGGGCTTCGCGAGGCTGAGGGCGTCAACCGTGCAGGTGGTTTGGGCACGGTCCGCGGGCGAAGCCGACACACCGGCGCACAAGAACGCTGTGCCCGCGAAGTGCACCCCCGCCTTCAGAGCGTTCCGCATCGGCCCGGCTGTGACTTCAGTGCGACCCTGTGATCACCGGTCAGGGGGCGGGGCGGATATAGATCACGTAGCAGTCGTAGGGCAATAGCGCACAGGCGTCGGGATGATTGGGGATGTAGGCCATCCACCCATTCTCGCTGTTCTCAGCCTCCGCTACCCCCGGGGCGAGCATCGCAGGCACGAAGGCGCTCAGGACGAGCACCACCAATACCAACAGACTCAGCCGGCGTCCAAGTTTCATAATGCCCTCCATCTGTATACTTATTTCAATGTATGCGGCGGGTAGTTGGTTGTCAAGTCCTCGATTCTCGCTTCCTCGCGACCGACCCTGCACCCGGCCGCGAACGAGCGACCGCATACCACGCCAACCGTGGCGGGGTACACTGGGGCGTCAACGGAGGTGCCCATGATCCGTCGAGTCGTCCTCATCGCGGTGTGTTTGGTGGCGTTTGCGGCAGCCCCGGCGGCCGCCTTCGACCTCAACCTCGCAGTCGGCGCCGATTTCGGCGGCGACTTCAGCTTCGGCGCCATCAGCGTGGATGCCGACACCGGTTACAGTCTTGGCCTCGAGCTGGCCTTCAAGGTTCCCGTCGTGGAGCTGGGCGTCGGCTTCGAGTACGGCTTTCCCCGTGGAATTGCGAGCGGCAACCTCGACGCCAGCTACACCCATATCTACGGAATCGGGAGGTTTTTCTTCGGTCCCCTGTACGTCGCAGGGAGATTCGGTTACCAGGACGCGTCGGTGGACTCCATCCTCGACGGTACGTTCGACGGCGGCGGAACCTGGGGCCTCGGTGGTGGCGTGGAGCTCTTCGAAAAACTCAAGGTGGAGCTTCTCTTCAACAACCTCGGAGGCGACCTCAAGTACCAGACCTGGACCCTCCGACTGCTTTATACCTTCTAGCCCGCATATCTCACCAGGTTTCTGCTGCGGCTGGCGATGCACCACACCCGGCGGTGTTTGCTCGCCTCGGGGTGCTCTCCCCGCCGACGGCAGCGCAAGGTGGCCGAAGGCTCGCCACTGGGCGAGCCTATCGGACACGCGCTGGTGGCGGTGAGACACAAGCGCCGAAGGCGCGCCGTAACGTACTGCGAGTACGCGCTCCGCGCCCTCGAGGCCCGGCCGGGGCCCCCAGTATCGTCCGTCGCGTGCGCCATGGCCCCGGGTCCAAGGCGCCGCGACGACGACGATGTCGCTCCATCGCCGAGGAGCGGCAAC
>JBGMRN010000226.1:0-5430 GCA_048061535.1 Thermoanaerobaculales bacterium
AGGCGACGGATGAGGGCTTCGGCGGACTCGGGGGGCACGGCGGCCAGCAGTCCGCCCGAGGTCTGCGGGTCGAGGCAGAGATCGACCCTGAGGGCGTCTGCGCCGTCGTCGATCGAGAGGACCGCGGCGATGCTGTCACGGTTCTTGCCGGCGCCCGCCGGCACCAGGCCCGTCGCTGCGGCCTCCAGCGCGCCGGGCAGCGCCGGCAGGGCGCCGAGGTCGAGCTCGACGGCGACGCCGGAAGCCGCCGCCATCTCGGCCGCATGGCCGGCGAGGCCGAAGCCGGTGACATCGGTGACCGCGTGCGGGCCCGCCTCGTGCAGCGCCGCGGCGGCGTCGAGATTGAGGGTCGCCATCCAGCGCAGGGCGGTCGACAGATGGGAGGGGTCGACCATCTCGGCCTTGGCGGCGGTGGTGACGATGCCGGTCCCCAGGGGCTTGCTCAGCACCAGGACGTCGCCGGGCAGGGCGCCGGCGTTGCGCCAGATTTTCTCGGGGTGGATTGTCCCGGTGACCGCGAGGCCGTAGAGCAGCTCCTGTCCCTCGATGGTGTGGCCGCCGGCGAGCACCGCTCCCGCATCGGCGAGCGCCGACAGGCCGCCGCGCAGGATCTCCTTGAGCGCGTCCCGGCCGAGCTGCCGGAGCGGGTAGCTGACGAGGTTCATACCGGCGAGGGGGGCGCCGCCCATCGCCCACACGTCGGAGAGCGCGTTCGCCGCGGCGATGCGGCCGAAGGTGAAGGGGTCGTCCACCATGGGCGGGAAGAAGTCGGTGGTGTGGATGATCGCCAGCTCGTCGGAGACCCGCACGACGCCGGCGTCGTCGGCATACTCGATGCCGACCAGCAGATCGTCGGACTCGACCCGCGGCAGCCCGCAGAGGATCTTCTCAAGCAGGCCCTTGGCGAGCTTGGCGCCGCAGCCGCCATAGGGGCTGCCCGCGGTGAGGCGGACGTCGTCATCGCCGGCGGCCGCATCGAGGGCGCTCGGCGACCAGGCGCCGTTCCGGAGGCGGTAGACCGACTGCGGCTCGATGCCGAGCTCGGCAAGCACCTTCGCCAGGGCGGACGCCTCAGCGGACCGCGCCTGGAGCACGACCCCGCACGAGGAGCTCACGGATCGCGGCGCCGGCCCCGCGTCGATGTCGAGGTTCGCGTCCCGGGCCGCCCGCTCCGCGCGCATCACGCGCTGCACCGTGCCGAACACCAACAACAGATCGCGCGAGCCGGTCGAGACGTTCATACAGCACCCGACGGGGTCAGCTGTGAGCTCGGGGAAGGGCGCGTCGATTCGGAGGTGCCTGGCTCCCGATATGACGATGCCTTCATCGTCATATCGGCGTGCCTGGCATCCTCACGCTCGAAGTGCCGATAGGAAGGGCGCGCTGACCGGACGTGCCGTCTCCAACGATTTTGGGAAGGGGCACGTGCAAGTAGTCGTCGCGAGGGGTCCCAAATATCGTTGGAGGGGGCTCTCTCGGGGAGCGCGACGGCAGAAGGTCGCCTTGAAGCCAGCAACCCATCGCCGGAGCCCGCCCGAACGCGGGCTAGCGGACCCAAATCGCCCGGCCTCTCCCCGCGCCGAGAGCTCCAGAATCCGAAATCCGCAATTATCATCATCGAATCCCATCGATCGCGGCACTGCGCACAGCGACCACGAGGGCGTCGATGTCGTTTGAGGTGTTGAACGGTCCGATCCCCGCGCGCAGGGCGCCGTCGGGGAAGGTGCCGAGGCGGCGGTGGGCGGCCGGCGCACAATGAAGGCCGGCCCGCAGCATGATGCCGCGTTCGCGATCGAGCCAGCCGGCGAGCGTGCCGACATCGTGGCCCTCGAGAGTGAAGCTGAGGATGCCGGTGTGGGGCGCGCCGTCCTCCCACCCGTGCAGGCGGGCGCCGGGGATCCCACGCAGGCCCGCGGCCAGACGTCCGGCGAGACGGTGCACGTGCTCGGCCACCGCCTCGACAGTGTGATTGCGGAGCCACCGACAGGCCGCGCCGAGGCCGGCAGCGCCGGGACCGTTCATCGTTCCCGCCTCGAGGCGGTCGGGGAGAAACTCCGGCATCTCCTCGCTCTCCGAACGCGAGCCCGTGCCGCCGCGCAGCAGGGGCTCGACCTCGAAACCGGGCGCGAGCAGCAGCACGCCCACCCCCGGTGGCCCGAGCAGGCCCTTGTGGCCCGAGCAGGCGAGGGCCGCGACTCCGATGGCCGCGAAGTCGATCTCCAGGCTGCCGGCGGTCTGCGCGGCGTCGACGACCACCGGTACGGGCGCCACCGCGCGCGCCACCGCGGCCACCGGCAGGACGGCGCCGGAGACGTTGGAGGCGTGGGTCAAGACAACCAGGTCGGTCGCCGCCTCGGCCACCCGCGCCGCCACCTCTCGAGGGGTCGGCACTCCGTCGGCGCTCCCGCCGTCGACCACCGCCACCTCGACGCCGCCGGCGCTCTCGAGGTGGTGCAGGGGGCGCATGACCGCGTTGTGCTCGAGCGCCGAGGTGACGACCCGCGTTCCGGCCGCGAGGCGGGAAACGAGGACGGTGTTGAGCCAGAAGGTGGCGCCTGGGCCGAGCAGGGTTCGCTCGGGATCGGCGCCGAGCAGCTCCGCCACCTCGGTGCGAGCGCCCTCGATGGCCCGGGAGGCGGCGAGGGCCAGGCGGTGGCCTCCACGGCCGGGATTGCCCGAGGCGGTGTCGAGATACTCCGCCATCGCGGCGGCTGTGCCCGGCGCCCTGGGAAAGGCGGTGGCGCCGTTGTCGAGGTAGACCTCGCGGGGATGCGTCACGGGCGGACGACGCTTCCCGCCTCGGCCAAGAGGGAGGCGATCTCCAGCATGTCGGTGACGCGGCCGACCCGCAGCTCGGTCGACAGCTCGAAGAAGTTGAGGCAGGTGCCGCAGGCGATGATCTCGGTCCCCGCGGCCTCCAGTGAGCGCAGATCTTCGAGGAGGAGGGAGCCCTCGCAGCACAGCTTGACGCCGCCGTTGTAAAAGACGATGGCATCCGGCGGGCGTTCGAGCTGGGCCTGGGTCTTGAGGAACGAGCGCATGAGCAGAGCGCCGAGCTCGTCGTCGCCGGCGCCCATGGCGCCGGCCGAGACCTGGACCACCCTCGGACCGGCGCCCGCGGCCGGCGGCGCGGGCGCGAGGAGCTCATCCTCGCCGGGGCGCTCTCCGGCCGCATCCTCTCCGGCGGTGATGGTCACCAGAAAGCTGCCGTCGCCCCGATCCTCGATCTCGACCTCGGCGCCGCGGGAGGCGGCGAAGCGGCTGATGTTGGAGCGGCTCAGCTCGTCGGCGACGTGGAAGCGGATCGCGCGCTCGCCGGCGTCAAGCAGATCGCGGAGCTTGAGCACCGGACCCGGACACGCGAGATCGCGGACGTCGATTGTCTTCACACCTGGCCTCCCCGTGTATTCTAAACGCGGCCTCCTTCTGAAGCTTCCCCCTTTTCCAGATTTTCCTGTTCGCGCCCGCAGGCGCGGACAGGAAAATCTGGAAAAGGTTAAGATAGAAGTCAGACTCACATTCCGGGAGGTGACCATGCTCGGTCGAGGCGTTCTGAGTCGCTTGCATACTCTGACGCAACAGAAAACCTGCACCCTCACCCTGTATCTGGACATCGACCAGAACAAGACCGCGAATCGCAAACGCGGCTTCGTCGTGCAGGCCGAGGCGCTGCTCAAGGACCTGCGCTCGAGCCACGGCCGCAGCGCGCGGCTCGACACGGCGGGCGAGGTCGCCATGGGCCTGGTTCGCAAGCTGCGGCCCGCGGGAAAGGCGGCGCTGGTGGTCGTGCATCCCGAGACCGGCCTCCAGGAGATCTTCCAGCTCGAGGTGCCGTTCGCGACCTCGGCCCACTGGCGCCGTGGGGCTTTTCTGCGGCCCATCGTCGAGGCGATGGACGAGTACGAGCGTTATGCCGTGGTGCTCACCGACACCAAGCGGGCACGGTTGTTCACGGTCTTCATGGGCGAGCTCACCGAGCACGAGGACCTGATCTCGGAGACCAGCCAGCGCACACGCTCCATGGGCGCCGATCAGATGCGTTCCCAGAAGCGGAGGGACCGGCACCACGACGAGGAGGTCGCGTCACACGCGAAGAAGGTCATCGACGCCATCCACGATCTCGCTCTTCGCACCCCTTTCGACCGGCTGATCGTCGCCGGCACTCCCAAGGCCACCAGCCGGCTGGCGCGGTTCCTCCCGAAACGCCTCCGGGGGAAGCTCGTTGGGACCGTGAGCATGAGCGTCGGGGTCTCTGAGAAGGAGGTCCTCAGGAAGATCCTCGCGGTGCAGAACCGCATGGAACGCGAGCAGGAGTCGCTCCTTGTCGAGGGCGTGCTCGCGGAGCTCCACGACGGCGGCAAGGCGGTCGCCGACTTCGCCAGCGTGCTCGACGCCGTCAACCAGGGTCGGGTGTGGAAGCTGTTTTATGCGAAGGGCCTGAAGAAGGTCGGCGGCGAGTGCTCAAAATGCGGCGCCTATGCTCCCGATCCGACCGGCCCGTGCACCTACTGCGACGGCGAGGTTCAGCGGTTGCCCCAGTGCATCGACCGCCTCACCCAGTCGGTGATGGAGATGGGCGGCCATGTGGAGGTGGTCGACGGCCCGGCGGCCGAGCACCTCAAACCACTCGGATCGATTGCGGCGCTGCTCCGCTACTAGCCCGTTCCCATCCGGAAACTCTGGTGGGACCTGCGCAGTTCTCGATGCGGAAACGAGTGATTTTTCTGCAAGGTCAAGGAAATCCGCAGTTTGACGCAGAGATTGCAAAAAAGGCGCCGTTTCCGGACGAGAACTAGCCCGCATATTTCACCAGCCCCTGCTGGGGCACGTGCGGAGCCAGCCCGTCGAATAATTCGTTCTTGACAGGATGTCGGCGGTGTGGTGATCTCGAAATAGAAGCTGAAATCCAGATCGGTCACGGGGAACGCGGGGGCGGATGATGGAGCTACCCAGGGCTGAGGATCGGCGTTCGTCACAGCAGCAGGGAACGCGAGGCCGGCGTGCCGGCCGGATGGGGCTGAACGCAACTCTCACCTTGCTCGTGGTGGTTGTGGGAGCGGTGCCGGCGCACGGGGGCGAGCCGCCGGGCGCCCATGCCTCCTCGACCGTAAGTGAAGAGGGGGGGGGCACTTAGGTCTGCCTCCACCGTGGTCATTGCCACCCAAGGCAAGAGGATCGACCCTTCCGGCACGGCTGGATCGTCACCCGCCCGCTGGGCGGTGCGCTCGCGAGCGGCCCTTCGGTTCGTGCCCCCGCCGCCGGGGTTCGCATCGCGCGGCAGTGGCGCGATCACCGTCGACGTCCCCAAGGCGGTCGATCCGACGACCATCATCTCGATCACCAAGACCTGGGTCGAGGCCTCCCAGAGCTGGGAGGTGCAGATCGCCTGGACCGGCGGGGTCATGCCGTACTCGGTGGTGAAAAGCACGA
>JBGMRN010000227.1:0-5424 GCA_048061535.1 Thermoanaerobaculales bacterium
CGATCGGCAATACGAACTACGAGGGGATCGAGGTCAAGAACGGCGTGGTGACCGGTTGGGGAATGGGGATCGAACTCGCTACGGGCAGTTGCTTTCCAGACGACTGCATAGCGAAGTACACCCGCCTTGAGAAGCTTCGGGTCACCAACAATGTGGGGGCGGGCATCCATTTGCCCGGCGTTGGATCGACAGTCAGCGACTGCGTCGTCGCGAGCAACGGGGACAACGGAATCTCCGTCGGCGCGGGGTCGATCGTGACCCGTACCGCCGCTTTCGGGAATCTCAACGGGATCGTGACCAGTGATGGATCCGTGGTGTCGGGATGCACTGCCGTGAGCAGCACCTTCGTCGGGATATCTGCTTCCCGGTCGGTGGTGCAGGGCTGCGCGGTTCGGGTCAACGGCACCGACGGCATCTCCGTCAATGAGGCTCTGGTCAGGGGGAACTCCTCCAACCAGAACACGGGGAACGAGATCAACGCGATAAGTTCGACGGTCGTCAACAACCACACGGAGCCTTGACGCCTGACGCCAAAAGGCGAGGCCTCGAGCTTTCGACAAGGATTGGAACGAATCTGAACCGGATCCCGAGGCACTCGAGCTATGGGCGAACAGCGGTCCTCAGGAGGAGACCTCATGAACGGCATCGCGACTCTACAACTCACCCGCCGCCGCCCGCGTGCTTTTCTCGAATGGCGAAAGCTGCGGGAGTGGGGGAAGCTCCCGGACCGGGAGGCCGACGTGGCGGGTTACTTGCTCCGGGCCGCCCGTGAAAACGCCGGCCTCAGCCAGACGCGGCTCGCGGCGAAGCTGGGGGTCACCCAGCAGGCCGTCGCGCGTGCTGAGCGTTGGAGTTCCAACCCCACAGTCGGTTTCATCCGCCGGTGGGCGCGGGCCTGCGGCGGACGCCTCGATCTCCGTTTGCTGGGATAGCCCCGACGGGTGCCCAGACACATGAACCCAGTGTTCTACTCCGAGTAGAGGGAAACAGCGATTCCGGGGCCAGAGAGAGAGTGTTTCTCGACGGTGCGGTTTATCACGTCAACAACCGGGTGGGGCGGGGGCAGATGATTCTTGGCGAAGAGGGAGAAGCTGCGCGGTGTGTGACTCTACTTCATTTTGCACAAACACCCCGTGACTGCGTCTGGTTGAGTCATGCGGGGAACCAGGCGGCGCCAGAGCGATTCAGAGTTTTGCGAGCATTGTGAATGGTTGGACCGCGAATTCGCAGGCAAGTGAATGGGTTTTTGACGACAACACTGCAAGCATGTGCCTGCGCCTTTTAGGGCAGTCTCCCCACAGCTCCACAGCCTCGACGACGGCGAGGTCCATTCTTCTCGAATTCGGGCTTGACTCTCTATAGAGGCACCTTTTTCTTTTGATGCGATGGTTGACAAATGGTTGCGGTTGACATATGGTTGCAGTGGAGGTGGCCATGGCTGGCGACACGGCGAAGCTGATCAATCTTGCTCCGGACGAAGCCGCCCGAGTCCTGGTTCAGAACGCCGACGAAGCGTGGCTCTCCGAGCTCCAACGGTCGCTTGATCAACGACGTGCCCACGCCGATTTCGATCGCATTCTCGCGGTGTGGAACCTGAGTCAGACCGATGCGGCCAAGCTGTTTCAGGTGACCCGTCAGGCCATCTCGAAGTGGCGAACTCAGGGAGTACCGACGAGGCAGATCGATGCGGTGGCCGACCTCTCGGCCGCGACCGACATTCTCGTCCGCCATCTCAAGCGCGACCGCATCCCGGCGGTGGTGCGCCGTCCCTCGGCTCGGCTGAGCGGCATGTCGTTACTCGAGCTCGTGGCCGCTGGGCGATCTCAAGACGTCCTGCTCGCGTGCCGGAGGATGTTCCAGTTCGGCGATGCGCACGCCTGATGCGAACGGAGATCCTCCCCGAAGGTCACGTCTGGTTCCGAATCGCCGAGACGAGCTGGACCGATCCCCTCGATCCGGCCTATGCCGCGGTTCGTGGAGGCCGATGGAATCCGCCCAACAGCCACCCGACGCTGTACCTCAACGAAGACCGGATCACCGCCCGCCTCAACCTGCGGATGTTCATCCACGGGTGGCCCTTCGAACCCGAGGACCTTCGGGATGAAACTGGCCCCGTGCTTGTCGAGGCGACCCTGCCCACCCGCCAACGCGTGGCGGACGCGCACAGTCGACAGGGATTGAAGGCAGTTAATCTGCCTTCGACCTACCCTCTGGACGAAAATGATCAGCTCGTGGAGTACCCGGCGTGCCAGGCGATCGGTCTCCGTGCGGAAACGGCCGGTCTGCGCGGCGTCCGGGCGAGGTCCGCCCGTGCGCCGGACGGAGGGCACCGCGAGCTCGCCTGGTTCCCCGCCACCCGGAGATCCCGCGCGCGAGCGCTGGCGATCCATGCCTTCGAGACCTGGTACTGAGGATGGCACCTTTCCTGTAGATTCCTTCTCCACGGGCAAAGTAGGAAGTTACACTGTGCAAATGGGTCATGCGATCTTGACGGAGCTGGTGCTGGTGATGGCGGCAGCGGTGGTGGCGGCGGCGCTGCTGCGGCGGTTCAACGTGCCTCCGGTTGTTGGATTCATTGTCGCCGGCATCTTGATCGGCCCCGGCGGCATCGGTCTGATCCGAGACCGCCACCAGATCGAGCTGGTGGCCGAGGTCGGCGTCATCCTGTTGTTGTTCACGGTCGGTATCAAGCTGCGCCTCAGCGACCTGTGGAAGCTGCGCAGCTCGGTCTTCGGCGGCGGTTCGATGCAGGTCCTGCTCACCGGCGGCGCCTCCTTCGCGGTGGCGGTCGCCGGCGGCCGACCTGTCGCCGAGGCGGCGGTGTGGGGCGGCATGGTGGCGCTGTCCTCCACCGCCCTGGTGCTGTGGTCGCTCGAGAGATCGGGCGATATCGGCACCGGCCCCGGCCGCACCATGGTGTCGGTGCTGCTGTTCCAGGACATGGCGGTGGTGCCCATCATGCTCGCCTTGCCGCTGCTCGCGGGTCACGCGGCCACCGTTGGCGAGGTGGCTTGGCTGCTCGGCCGATCGGTCGCCGTCATCCTGATGACGGTGTTGGGCGCCCGTTTTGCGTTCCCGTGGATCACCGCCCGCATCGTCGCCTCCGGCAGTCGCGAGCTGTTCACCCTCACTACCTTCCTCGTCGCCGTAGGCACCGCCCTCGTCTTCGGCCACTTCGGGCTGTCCATGGCCCTTGGTGCCTTCCTGGCCGGAATGGTGGTGTCGGAATCGGAGTATGTGGGCCGCATGGTGGACGACATCACGCCCCTGCGCGACGTCTTCAACAGCATGTTTTTCGTGTCGATGGGCATGTTGGTAGAACCGCGGTTGTGGGTCGAGCGGCCTCTGCTCGTCATCGGTCTGGTGATCGGAATCGTGGCTCTCAAGGCCGTGGTGGCAGCCGGCGTTGCGTGGCCGCTGCTCCGAAACCCGGCCGCTGCGGCGGCAGTCGGTCTCGGCCTGGCGCAGATCGGCGAGTTCTCGATCGTGGTCGGCGCCGAGGCGGCCCGGCTCGGTCTGCTCCCGGCCGACCAGCGGCAGCTGTTCCTGGCTATCGCGGTACCGACACTGGTGCTCACCCCCTTCATGATAGGCGCCGGCCGCCGCATCGCCCGGCGGCGGACCGTCCTCGCCGCCACGCCACCGGCCCCTCAGCTAAGCGATCACGTGGTCATCGTCGGCTACGGGATCAACGGCCGCAACGTCGCCCGCGCCCTGAGGCTGCTCGAGGTGCCCCACGTGGTTGTGGACCTCAACACCCACACGGTGGGCGAGGTGCGGGCAGCTGGCGGTTATGCTCTCGAGGGCGATGCCCGCCGGGTAGAGGTCCTGGAGGCGGTGGGCATGGGCCGGGCGCGCGGCCTGGTGGCGGCGGTCGCCGACGCGGCGTCCACGCGCGAGGTTGTTGAGGCCGCGCGCAGCCTCAACCCCAACGCGCAGATCATCGCCCGCACCCGCTACCTGCGCGAGGTGGAACCGCTGGCTGCCCTCGGTGCGGATCAAGTGATTCCGGAGGAGTTCGAGACCTCGCTCGAGCTCACCGGACGAGTGCTCGGCCTGTATGGCGCCCCGCCGCACGTGGTCGAACGTGAGAAAGCCGCCCTGCGCCGCGAGGGATACGGCCTGCTGCGAGGCGATCCAGACCACGGCCATTCCACCCTCGAGGCCCTGTGCGAGCTGCCCGGCGTCAACCGAGTGCCGGTTCCGCCCGGGTCGGCGGCCGCAGGGCGAACGCTCCACGAACTCGACCTCCGTCGCCGCACCGGCGCCACCGTGCTCGCCGTGGAACGCGGCGGTGAACTGCAGGTCAACCCGTCGCCGGAGTTCCAGCTCGAGGCCGGTGACGGACTACTCGCCTTTGCCGACGGCACCGCCCTCGACGCGATGACGACCGTACTCGCACCGCAATAAGTATCTGATCCGGAGATCTTTCGCTCCCTTCGCCTGGTCGCCGCCGGTGGTGCTCTGTTGTCGAAACGGTCAGTGCTTGCCGGGCTCCCCCGGGAAAAGGTTCCTGTCACTTACGCATGATGAAAAGGTGTCAGGTGTGCGCCAGGCGAAGCCTGGGGAGTGGATGCCCGTTCCCTACGTGGATGAGCACTCGGCAGAGCTGCTGTTCCGGCACAAGATGATGCGCTTGCTCCACGACGAGGGCCACTCCCCTTCGGTCTGAGCGAAAAAGGACCCAGGGGCCCGACGCCCCCGCCCTCCGTCGAAGTCGGGCGCAGTTGACTAAACGTATCTACGAGGTTGATCCGCTGGTCTGTCCGTCGTGCGGTGAAGAGATGAACGTCATCGCCTTCATCATCGATCAGGCGGTGGTCGATAAGATGCTGAGGCATCTGAAGCGTACGGAGGGTGAGAGGGGGAGTGGGCCTCCCGGGCGATCCGAGCTTGCAGCAGTTTCGTGAATTCGTCGCCCGGCTCAAGGGCTTGGGTTCCTGGTTGAGGTGTGTCCGGAATCGGAGTCGAAGGGGTTTTTTGGGCGGGTCCCCGGGGAGATGCCGAATGTGGTCCGAGGATGGGGCGCCGAAGAGGACGCCGAGGTCTCAAACGGCGGTTCTCGAGGGGGATTCGGGTTCGGTATGCGTGTTACGCTCAACGGTGTTGAAAAGCAAATTCCTATCCCCTCAATCAACCGGGATGCTGGCAATGCAACCAGCAGAGGCCGATAGCGCACGAGCGGCTCGGGGCGAGCGATGCTTAAAGGTGCCTGACACATGAAACTAGCGTTATACTCCGAGGAGAAACCAAAGCCTTGCCAGGTATCACAACCTCACAACACCAACCGCGCAAACCCATCCGCTAACCCGATCAGACCGGGCCGGCGGTGGGTCGCCTAGTCCGAAAACCAGCTCATTCGCCAAGACCTACCGCGTCACGATCCGGTTGCGAGGGCTTGGTGGAGAGGTTGGTTCCCAGGGG
>JBGMRN010000228.1:0-5408 GCA_048061535.1 Thermoanaerobaculales bacterium
GATTCGACGTGGTTCTGGCCGCGGTAGGCCAGAAGGATATCCTCGGTGGACCATTCGTGTCGGTTGGTGACCACAATTCGCTTACCGAAGACCTCCGTGTGTAGACGCGATCGTGCGTTCTCGTCGATCCAGTACCGCAATCGTTCGGTTCCTTGGCGTTGCGGGTGATACTCGATGCAGAGCACCTTGCGGAGGAACTGGCCATGGAGTAGATCGTCGATACGCTCAGGCGAGCCTTCGGCCACTTCGCGCTGCTGCCGGCGGGGAGAGCACCCCGAGGCGAGAAAACACCGCTGGGTGTGGTGCATCGCCAGCCGCAGCAGAAAGCTGGTGAGATATGCGGGCTAGACCACCGGCGTGACCCGCAGCACGGCCGTTGGTTTTGGCGCCTCGTCGTCGAAGCTGTGCCTGCCGTCCGGATCAGGCCAGTTCAGGCTCAGGTCGATCACTCGCCCCGTCCTGCTTCGGACGTACGCCTTGCGGGCCTCGCTCCATCCCTTCCGGTACGATGGCGGGTCGTCAATCAGGTCGTCATAAGGTCGGGCGTTGGACGGTTCGGCGGTGAACGCCGTCTGGATCTGGGGCAACATGTCCTCGAAGAGCTCCATGAACGAGCGGTAGCGCACCCAGCGGTGGTTGTCGAAGTCGAAGTCGCGCACGAGAGCTTCACCGGCGCAACGCCCGCGAGCGCTCATGGCTTCGACGGCGGCGTCCGGCATGTCGAGATTGAGCCCGCCTTCCTCCTTTGTGTGGTAGATGGTGACGATGCGGTCGCGGTAGGCGGGGACCCGCATCTGGGCGTTGTCGGACCAGTTCTGCATCGTATCGAGGACCGCGGACAGGAAACCCGCAACACTGCCGAACGACGACCACCTGGGGCGGATCCCCTGGAGGTTGGTAGCGGGGAGACGAATGTTCCGGCACTGGTCCTCCGGGTCGAGCTCATCTCTGGGCGCAAGGTTGACGGCGAAAGTCGGTCTCGACGGGAGTGGCCGGTCGAAGAAGTGGATTGGGAAGTTGCTGGTGATGCCGCCATCGGAGAACCAGTTCCGGATCATCGACTCTTCTCCCGGTTCTCCGACTCCGAACTCGGGGCTCCACAGCGGCACCGCGCTGAGCAGAATGGGAAAGCTCAGTGACAGGCGAACGCCGACGATCACCGGGAGCCGGGAGGCCTCCGGCATCGGCAGCCACGGGCGCCGCTGTTCCCAGCCGGGCTGTTGCCGAGATGAGGCGACCATGTGGTCGACGACGGCCTTTGGAAACAGCCGCTCCATCTCCTCCCTGCGGTAAAAGAAGATCCGGGTATCCAAGGGAATTCTGTAGGGTGTGCCGTTGGTGAGGTTGGTCGTCAGCATGGCAAGTTTGATGCCTTTGCCTTCGAGGTCGCCGAAGGTCAGAGGCGGGTCGCCCGGGTCCCGTCCGCAGATGCTCTGCAGCTCTTCGAAGAGCCATGGCGTGAGCGCCCTGGGGCCCTTGCCTTCAGCCGGAGAAAGACCTGAACACAGTCCAAAGCCATTTTTCGGGAGCATTCGCAGCGCGCTTCGAACGGCCGCAATCACTTCGGCCGTTGCCGCTCCAATCACGGCGAGGACCAATCCGGCGGCACCCAGGAGCCACCCGGTCACACCCTGACCCCAGGCTGCTGCGGCCGCAACAAGAGCTCCTCCGCACAGGGCGCCGATCAGGGCCGCCAGCGGATGATGGCGGAGGGCGGCGAGGGTTACCCGAAGGGCGCGGGCGGCGCCGGTGCCCTGCTCGACGGCGGCGATTGCCACGTCGAAGGTCGGTCTGGTCGCCTTCTGGGGTTGGAACAGATGACGGAGGTTCGATCCTCGCCGGGTCGCTCGGGAACGTCCCGCCAGCCATGTGGGCAGGGCGGCGAGTCGTGCGAACCCGCCGCCGGTGGAATCACGGCCGTGCTCGGCGGCTGCAGCGGCCGCGGCCGCGATCGCCCCGGCCGAGGTTCCCCCAATGTTGCGCAAACGGTATTTTTTCGCCAGCTCGCAGACGGCAAGCGGATACGCCACCCCGCTCGTGATACCACCCTTCATGACCAGATCACAGTCGAGCTTCGGATCTGCTGTGCTCTTCACGACGCCCTCCTTCATCGCTGCGCGCCCGCGGCCGCCACGATGCTTTTCGCCCTTAGCCCGTTCCCATCCGGAAACTCCGGAGGGGACAGTGCGGTTCTCGATGCGGAAACGAGCGATTTTTCTGCAAGGTCAAGGAAAACAAGGATTTCCGCGGAGACGTACTCCTGTACGTCGCACAAGGAAATGCGCAGTTTGACGCAGAGATTGCAAAAAAGGCGCCGTTTCCGGACGAGAACTAGCCCGCATATCCGTCAGTTCTAGGTGAGAATGTTATCACCAAGAGCTTGTCCGATTGAGCGGTTCAGGCTAGGGTGGCGGCCATGAGGATTTTTGCCGTTGCTGTCGTGCTCGCCTTGCTCTGCATCACCACCGGAAATGCCCAGGATGTCTCGGCGCCGCCGGACGTTGCTGCGGCGCCAAAGGACGCGTTGTGCACTGATAGCGGCCTGTGTTCCAAGGTTCTGCAGCCGGGGGTTGGTGAAGAGCACCCGGTCAGCACCTCGAAGGTCACCGTTCATTACTCGGGCTGGACCACCGACGGCAAGCTCTTCGACTCGTCTGTTGTGCGTGGCGAGCCCATCGCCTTCCCCCTCAATCGGGTGATTCCGGGTTGGACCGAGGGTGTTCAATTGATGGTTGTTGGCGAGAAGCGCCGGCTGTGGATCCCCGAGGAGCTGGCTTACGGCGGTGCGGCGGGCGCACCGAAGGGTATGCTGGTCTTTGACGTGGAGTTGATTTCCTTCGAGTAGTGGTCTCTTGGGTCAACCGAACAAGGCGTCCCACGTACGGCGTGGTCGTTCTCTCGGGGGACAGGTATGATGAATGGCATGGGTGCTCAAAGGGTCAAGGGCTCGGTGTTGATTTCGAGGCTCGGCTTTGTCGAGAAGCAGTTCGGTGGCGCCGAGAGCCCACGGATTATCGAGGAGGAGTGCCGCGCCCGGAGCGGGGATGTGTGCCGCTACCGCGTGACCTGGATGTGATCGAGTTCAGGCCGGGAGCTTCTCCCAATCTGATTTGGGTGCGTCCTTGGCCAGGGAGAGGCCGCCTTCCGATCCCACGAATACGGGGTCCTTCACCACCGTCACCTTGCCACCGCCGATCTCGCCCAACGCTTTTTCGAGCACCTGGCCGAAGCCGGAGATCGCCGAGCTTCCGCCGGCCAGAATGACGTTCTTGCGGACCCGCTCCTGGTACTCCGATTCGACGGCGGCGATCAGGTCGATCATGGTCTCGGCGACCGGCGGGCCGAGTCCCTCGCACGCTTGCCGCATCTCCTCGGTGATGTCGATCTTGGACGGTTTCCCGGCGATCGGGATCGACACGACCACCGGCTCGCCCGGTTTTCCCATGAAGCTCGATTGCTCCTTCCATTGCCGAACAGTGTGAATCGACACGCTGATCCCGGGGTTTTTCTCTTCGATGAGCTTCATCAGTTGAGCGTCCACCCAATCACCGGCATTGGTCAAGGTTCGTTGATCCTCGTCGGTTGGGTATCGGCCCTTCATGACGCAAAAGTCAGTCGTGCCGGCGCCGACGTCGACGACGATCGCGTGGAGTAGAGCGTCGAGGCCATAGGCGACCGCGAACGGCTCGGAGACGATGATCAGACCGTCGACGAACCCCCGCATGGCGTCGCGCACATGCTGTTTATTCACCCGCAACGCCTCCGCCGGCACTCCGATGACCGCACGTACCTTGCCGCCTTCTTTGCGCGCGGCGCTGACGCCGGCGAGGTCCATGAGGTGCGACAGGAGCTCACGGATCGCCTGCCGGTCCCGTTGCGCTCCCTCCTTGAGGAGACCGCCTTCGAGCGGCCGGTGCAGCTCGAGCATGGTGCGGTTTTCGACCGCATCCTGGCCGAAGAGAACGCGCTTCTTGACGATCTTGCGGGCGATCGCGTCGACCGGCCAACCCACATAGCTGTCCACGACGTGGCGTTCTCCCGTCGAGGTGCAGAGAGAACTCTGGGAGGTCCCCAGGTCGATTCCGACCAGCAGATCCTGTCCGTCCTTGGTCATATATCTCCTCCTCTTTCCGATGCGTTGACCGCCCGCGCATACGCTCGAATTCCGGTAAAAAGAGCCTCGGCGATGCGCTGCCGGTACTGTGGTTGGGCGATGAGCGTCGCTTCCCGATTGTTGGAAAGGCATGCCACCTCGGCGAGGACCGCCGGCATTTCGGTGGCGACCAGGACCACGAACGGTGCCCGCATCACACCGCGGTCGACGACTTCCGGGTTGTCGCTGCGGAGGGTCCCATACAACGACTGCCCCACGCGCTCCGCCAGACGTTGTGATTCCTGTTGTCTGACCCCGGCATAGAGCCCGTCGAGCAAACGCCGCGTGTCTGCCACTGAAAAACCGGAGTCACTGTTTTCCGTTGCAGCGAGGCTCTTGAGAAACGGGTCCGCCGTCGAGCCGGCAAAGTAGGTCTCGAATCCGCGGGCCTCGCGGTCGGGCAACCAGTTGACGTGGATCGAAACGAATAAATCGGCCCGAGCACGGTTGGCAATCTCGGTCCGTTCCTTGAGCGAGATATTTTCGTCCCCCGGACGGGTCAGGACCACCGCAACCCTCGAGCTCTCGAGAAGCCTGCCGAGCCGGCGGGCGATATCCCAGGTCAGGTCCTTCTCCAACATCCCGAACGGAGTCAGCGTGCCGCTGTCGATCCCTCCGTGGCCCGGATCCAGCGCAACCGTCCGCACCGCCAGAGGGATCACATTCGGTTCGATCGGCTGTGCCTGACGTCCGGTGATGACCTCGGCCAGGTTGCTCAGGACCGAGTCGCTGCCGCCCAACGGAGCGACCACAAAGGCATCGTCGAATGATCGTTCGGCGCCGTCGGACCGGCTGTTGCCCGAGCTGGCGTCGGATCTGATGGTCAGCCCTGCAACCACGGTGATCGCCACCACAGACACGACGCTTCCGGCGACCAGGGCCCGCCGGACAAGCTGGAGCCTCCGCGCTCGGTGGCGGCGGAGCGTGCCTCGCGGTTGGTTGCGGATGGCCTCGATGTTGTCATCCGCGATGCCCTGAAAGAGCTGGCGTTTGAGGCGGGCCTGTGCGGTCATCGGACTGATTCTCTTGGTTCTCGGAGCCCTCCCACGACCACTGCGTGGTTACGAGACAGTACGGCCCGGTTGCGCAAAAGAGCCATACATTACATCGTATCACGCAGCGGCAACAGCGCTGTGACTCCCGTTCCCAAGATGTGGCGGTTTCTTCCGTAGGGAGATCGACTCGCCAAGGCAAGCTGTTGTTAACCCCGAGTCAACCGCCTGTAGCTCACCCGGTGGGGTCGGTCGGCCTCGTC
>JBGMRN010000229.1:0-5383 GCA_048061535.1 Thermoanaerobaculales bacterium
GGACCTCCGGAAAAGGGGTGTTCGGACACAAGCTCCAGGGTAACAGGGCCGGCGGCAGCAACTGGCCGAGCAGGAAACGGTAGGCGATGAGGGTCAGCATCGAGGTCACCGCGACACTGATCCTCGGGCCCACGTGCCGGGGGTCGATCCAAAACACAACCCACGACATGAAGACGATGATCGCCACCGAGAAAAAAGCCTTGGTATTCTACTGTGCGATCCCGTGGGGAATCCTTTTCGATGGTCCGCCGTTTCATGTTCCGGGTCCCGGCACCGGCTGAACCCGACAACACCCAGGAGGAGCTATCCATGATGCGTTCGTTGCTCAGTCTCGTCATCGCCCTGTCGGTCTTCGCCAGTGTTCCAACCGGCGTTCTCGCCGCCGAAGGTCCGTCGACCATCGCCAAGATCGTCGATAGTGGGACCTTCAGGATCGGCATGTCCGGCACTCAACCTCCCTTCACCGTCATGTCCAAGTCGGGTGAGCTGATCGGCTACGAGGTCGATGTGGCCAACCTGCTGGCGAACGCCATCGGCGTCGAGCTCGAGCTCGTTCAGCTTCCATTTGCCGAGCTGCTACCGGCGCTCGAGAAGGGTGAGATCGACGCCGTCATGTCGGGGATGACCATGACCCCGCAGCGCAACACCAGGGTCGCGTTCGTGGGCCCCTACATCGTGTCGGGCAAGTCGATCCTCACCAAGTCGTCGATCCTCGCCGCCATCAAGGACGCCGAGGAGATCGACAGATCATCGATTAAGATCGTCGCTCTCAAGGGTTCCACCAGCGAGAAGTTCGTACAGAAGGTGCTCGAAAAAACAACCTTGATCGGCGTTGACGACTATGACACCGGAGTGCAGATGGTCATCGACGGCAAGGCCGACGCCCTGGTGGCGGACTATCCGATCTGCGTTTTGTCGCAGATGCGCTTCCCCGATGCCGGATTGGCTACCCTAGCGGAACCGATGACCATCGAGCCCATCGGCATCGCGCTGGCGCCCGGCGATCCGTTGCTGTTGAACATGGTCGAAAACTATCTCGGCACTCTCCAGGGCCTGGGCCTGCTCGATTTGCTCGAGGAAAAGTGGTTCGAGGACGGCGCCTGGCTGATTCAGCTCCCATAGCTTTTCGCTGATCGCGAAAAGCTGAAAACGAAGGCGCAAGAGCGCCGTCGTTCTTGTTCGGCTATGATTTCGGAAATTCGCTGGAGGCGAAGGATGGACTCAGAGCACCAAAAGGGTGGCTTTCGCGGTTACTTTGAGTGGTTTGTCCACTCCGAGGTCATGGGCAGCATCCTGCTGCTGGCGTGCACGGTGGCGGCCCTTGGGTGGGCGAACTCGCAATGGGCGCCGATCTATGAGCAGCTCCTGCATACCTCGATCGGAGTGTCGTGGGGTGACGCTGCCTTCAAGCTCTCGCTCCACCACTGGATCAACGATGGTCTGATGGTGATCTTCTTCTTCGTTGTCGGGCTCGAGATCAAGCGCGAGCTCGTGGTCGGCCAGCTCTCGACCTTCGACAAGGCGGTGCTGCCGGTGGTGGCCGCGGTTGGTGGGATGGTGGTGCCGGCGGCGCTCTACGCCATCCTCAACGCCGGCGGCGAGGGCGCGCCCGGCTGGGGCGTGCCCATGGCCACCGACATCGCCTTCGCCCTCGGAGTGCTGGCGATCTTCGGCAAGCGAGTGCCCATCGGCCTCAAGGTCTTCCTCACCGCGCTGGCAATTGCCGACGACCTCGGGGCGGTGGCGGTGATCGCCATCTTCTACACCGAGAAGATCAACTTCGCCGCGTTGATCACGGGGGGTGTTCTCCTCGCGATCCTCTTTGTCGCTGTCAAGGTGCGGTTCAGGAGAACCGGCATCCTGTGGATGCTCATCATCGGGGTGTGGCTTGCTATCTTCGCCTCGGGGGTGCACGCAACGGTGGCGGGCATCCTGGTCGCGATGGTGGTGCCGGTTCGCCCGCGCGTCGGCCTCGGCCGGTTCGTGGCCGCCGCCAAGGACCACGTGGAGCGGATCGCGCGCATGGAGTTGACCGATGACAGCATTGTCGCGGACCGGGAGCAGCTCCACGCCGTGGAGACCATCCACACCATGGCGCAAGATAGCCTCCCCTCCGGTCTCATTCTCGAGCGCTACCTGCATCCGGTCCAGGTGTGGCTGATCCTGCCGCTCTTCGCCCTCGCCAACGCGGGGGTGCACTTCGACAGCCGGATCCTCGACACCCTCGCCAACCCGATCAGCTTCGGCATCATCCTCGGTCTGGTGGTGGGCAAGCCCCTCGGGATCACCCTGTTCAGCTGGCTCGCCATCCGCTTTGGGCCTGGGGCGCTGCCCGAGGGTGTGAGTTGGGGGCAAATCGTCGGCGCGGGTTGCGTGGCGGGGATCGGTTTTACGATGTCGCTCTTCATCACCGAGCTCGCCTTCCGTGATCCGCTGCTGGTCAGCGAGTCCAAGGTCGGCATCCTCGTTGCCTCGCTGGCCGCAGGCATCCTCGGTTTCATCCTCTTGTCGAGGTCGTTGCCGAGAGGCATGAACACCGAATGAGCGACCCCGATCAGCTGCGATCGCCATCGCGATTGTGATCGCGAGTACTCGCATTCGAATCGATCCCGATTCCGATTCCGACAGGGATGGCGACGGGTAAGAAAACCACGCCGCGAGGGCGTGGGCTGAACGGTCGATGGATTCCTCAGGCTACCACCGGTAGCCGACGGAGATCGGGATGTAGGTCGTGGTGACTGCGGAATCGATGCGGTGGTATTTGACCTCGACGTAGATCATTGATCCTTCTCCGACCTCGAAGGTGATCGCCGCCGCGAGGTTCAAACCGAAATCCGTGCTCGACGTGCTGTCGGTGATGATGGTGCCGGGGAGGCATCCCGGGGAGCACCACCAGCTCCACGGGGGACAGACCGGACCGCAGACGACCCCGGGCTCCTTCAGCTTGCCCTTGACGTAGTATCCGCCGATGCCTCCGTTGACGTAGAAGCCGATCGAACCATCGAGCTTCGGCGACCAGGAAAGGCCCAGAGTCAGAGCAGCGATGTTGACGTCGCCTCCCGAGGCCTCGAACGCGTCGAGAATCTCACGCTTCAAGTCGTGACTTTCGAAGTCGAGTCCGAGCGAAATACCGATGAGCCAGTCATCGGGGTAGTAGGTCGCGCCACCGTTGACGTTCCAGCCGTCCTTGATGACGCCGGCGGCGTCGCCCCGGACAAAGCTGTAACCGCCGGCGACATGGCCGTACCAGTCCTTCCAGCTCTTGGTGAACTGCGCGTTTGCGGCCGCGGGCGCCAGGATCAACGCGCCCAGCGCCATGATCGGCAGAAGGTTCTTCAGTCGCATTTCTTTCTCCTTCGCTCTCGAGCCCGCATATCGCACCAGCTTCCTGCTACGGCCGGTGAAGCACCGCGACGGCTGTGTTTGCTCGCTTCCGGGTGCTCTCCCCGTCGACGACCGCGCCGAGCGGTTGAAGGTGCGCCGGAACGTACTGCGAAGTTTAATACGAATCGCGGGGGAATTGTGTCGCCCGATTCGTGATCATTGTCTGGCTTTCATTCAAGATCTCGCGGCTGCTGCGTTTTGTTCTCGATACCGATGTCATGCCGCACCTGGACCTGCCGCGCGGCGTCTCGGGGGCGGTCGACCGGCTGACGCACTACGTCGTCATCATCATCGGCCTCGTGATCGCCGCCGCCGCCGCCGGCCTCGACTTCGGTAGGATCACCCTGACCGTCGGCGCCCTCGGCGCCGGCGTCGGCTTCGGC
This sequence comes from Thermoanaerobaculales bacterium, assembly GCA_048061535.1. GTDB lineage: Bacteria > Acidobacteriota > Thermoanaerobaculia > Thermoanaerobaculales > Sulfomarinibacteraceae > Sulfomarinibacter. The sequence goes on from JBGMRN010000229.1 coordinate 3,768, forward strand.
TTGCAGAACATCGTCAACAACTTCGTCTCGGGGTTGATCCTCCTTTTCGAGCGGCCGATCCGGGTCGGTGACAAGGTTCAGGTCGGTCAGCTCATGGGGAGAGTGACGAGGATTGGCATGCGGGCAAGCATCGTCCGCACCTTCCAGGGCGCCGAGGTGATCGTCCCCAACGCCAACCTGATCTCGACCGAGGTCATCAACTGGACCTTGAGCGATGACCGGCGGCGTGTGGAGATCCCGGTGGGGGTCGCTTACGGGACGGATCCCGCGCGGGTGATTGAGGTTTTCGTCGAGGTTGCTGCGGCCCACGAGGAGGTCCTGGAGGCCCCCCCGCCGAAAGCTATCTTTACCGGGTTCGGCGCCAGCTCCCTCGACTTCGAGCTGCGGGCGTGGACCAGAGGCAATTTTGTGGCGGTGTCGAGCGATCTCCGGATCGGTATCAGCCGGGCCTTGGCCAAGGAGGGAATCGAGATTCCCTTTTCGCAACAGGATCTCCATCTGCGCACCGTCGATGCCGATGTTCGCGAGGCGCTGTCTTCCGGTGAGCGGCGGGAGCAGCGGGAAAAGGGCGATGAGTCGCGCTGAGACCGAAACCCGCAGCATTTCCCACCTGGGGTCTGCAAAGGAGGGCGAAGCGGGGCGACCAGCCGCAGTTGTGCGATAATTTCGCGAACTATCTTTGCTCGGCGCGCAGATGGCCCCGAGCCCGAGGAGTGAGTCATGGAGATTTCCAGGCGCAAATCCGGCGACGTTTCGATACTCGACCTTTCGGGCAAGCTCAACATCGGCAGGGGGGACGTGGTGCTCCGCGACGCTCTGGTGGAAGAGCTCGAGGGTGGAGGGGGCAACGTCCTCATCAACCTTCAGGATGTGAAGACCATCGACTCCTCCGGGCTCGGTGAGCTGATCCGCTGCAAGGTGACGGCAACCTCACAGGGCGCCGACGTCAAGCTGCTCAACGTCAACCTCAAAGCCCGCAAGCTCCTGACGATGGCGCAGCTCGTCGGCGTCTTCGAGATGTTCGACGACGAGACGATGGCGGTCGCCTCTTTCCAGAGCTGATCGCCGCCCCCGGTACCAAGACGGTGCAGCTCAGGGGAGCAGCGGGACGTCCTTGACGATCTCCATCGACATCATGGTCTCGAGCTTGTTCTGCGCCTGGAAGAGGCGTACGACCTTGTTCGGCGGCAGCACGGCGTCGAAGACCTCGGCCCATTTCATCTCGAGCTTGACCTCTTTCAGGTTCAACTGCATCGTGTCGTCGAGGATCTGCCGTGCCTCCTCCGGCGACATGGTCGTGCGATGGGCGAGAAATTGTTTAATGAGCGCGATACGCTCGTCCCACACCTTCCCGACCTCGGCGCCGTACTTTTCGTAAAGGGGCCAGAAGACCGCAGCCTCCTCTTCGGTGAGGTCGAGAACGCCCGCAATGAGGTCGTTCCATTGCTCGGTGAGCACCTCCCAGGTGAGGATGGTCTGATCGCGGACCTGTGCGCTCGACGGAGCGGCAAGCATCAGGGCGACAAGGGTCAGGGCGAGTACGGTCGTTTTTGTTTTCATGGTCATCTCCCCGAGGATCATTTTACCTAAGATGAGCGGTTCTTGCCGACGATTTG
>JBGMRN010000230.1:0-5376 GCA_048061535.1 Thermoanaerobaculales bacterium
TCGCCGGGGTGGCGGTGGATGCGGTCTTCGACTCGGTCTCGGTGGCCACCACCTTCAAGGACAAGTTGGGCGAGCTGGGCATCGTCTTCTGTTCTTTTTCAGAGGCGGTGCGAAAACATCCCGAGCTGGTGAGGAAGTACCTGGGCTCGGTGGTACCCTACACCGACAATTTTTTCGCCACCCTCAACTCGGCGGTCTTCTCCGACGGATCTTTTGTTTACATCCCCAAGGGTGTGCGCTGCCCGATGGAGCTCTCGACGTACTTCCGCATCAACGCCGCCAACACAGGTCAGTTCGAGCGCACCCTGATCATCGCCGACGAGGACGCCTACGTGAGCTACCTCGAGGGCTGCACGGCGCCGATGCGCGACGAGAACCAGCTGCACGCGGCGGTGGTCGAACTGGTGGCGTTGGAGAACGCCAGGATCAAATACTCCACCGTCCAGAACTGGTATCCGGGCGACAAGGAGACCGGCAAGGGAGGTATCTTCAATTTCGTCACCAAACGCGGCATCTGCAAGGGTCCACGATCGAAGATTTCCTGGACACAAGTAGAGACCGGCTCCGCGATTACCTGGAAGTATCCGAGCGTGATCTTGAAGGGCGATGACTCGGTCGGCGAGTTCTACTCGGTGGCGCTCACCGCCGGCCGCCAACAGGCCGACACCGGCTCGAAGATGGTCCACCTGGGTAGGAACACCTCCTCCACCATCATCTCCAAAGGGATCTCGGCCGGCCGGGGCCAGAACACGTACCGCGGCCTGGTCAAGATCGCGAAGCAAGCCCACAACGCCCGCAACTTTTCACAGTGCGACTCGATGCTGATCGGCGACCGCTGCGGCGCCCACACCTTTCCCTATATCGAGATCGCCAATCCCTCGGCCCAGATGGAGCACGAGGCCACCACTTCAAAGATCGGCGAGGATCAGATCTTCTACTGCAACCAACGCGGCATCGACACCGAGGACGCCGTTTCGATGATCGTCAACGGCTTCTGTAAAGAGGTCTTCCGCGAGCTACCAATGGAGTTCGCGGTTGAGGCACAAAAACTGCTCGGTGTCTCGTTAGAGGGCAGTGTGGGTTGATCATGACGGTGGCTCGGGACTTTCTTTTTTTCGCGCCATGTTTTCGGAAAACCTGGCGCGAAAAAAGAGAATAAGGAAACCATATGAACGACGAAGCATTACTTGAAATTAGGAACCTCCATGTGTCGGTTGACGGGGCCGAGATACTGAAGGGCATCGACCTCACGGTGAACGCCGGCGAGGTCCACGCCGTCATGGGCCCCAACGGCTCGGGCAAGAGCACGCTGGCCAACGTTCTCGCCGGCCGCGAGGATTACGAGATCACTGCGGGCGAGGTCCGGTATTTGGGCCAGGACCTGCTCGGTCTCGACGCCGAAACGCGGGCCCGCGAGGGAATCTTCCTCGCGTTTCAGTACCCGGTCGAGATTCCCGGTGTGAGCAACACCTACTTTCTGCGCACCGCGCTGAACGCCGTTCGCGCCCACCGCGGCGAGGACCAAATCGACGCCATGGACTTTCTCTCCCTGGTGCGCGACAAGGTGCAGTTGGTCAAGCTCGACGAGGAGCTTCTCAAGCGCCCGGTCAACGAGGGCTTTTCGGGCGGGGAGAAGAAGCGCAACGAGATCTTCCACATGGCGGTGCTCGAGCCGCGACTGGCGATTCTCGACGAGACCGACTCCGGACTCGACATCGACGCCCTCAAGACCGTCGCCGACGGCGTGAACTCACTTCGCACCCCCGAGCGCGCGTTCCTGGTCATCACCCACTACCAGCGATTGCTCGACTACATCGTTCCCGACTTCGTCCACGTTCTGATGAACGGCCGCATCGTGCGCTCGGGCGGGCGCGAGCTCGCCCTTCAGCTCGAGGACCGGGGCTATGAGTGGCTCGAGAATGAGCCGGCGGCGGCGAACGCATGACAGGGACAACGACCGCCGCTCCCGCCGCAGCTTTCGCCGGAGTGCTCGACGCCGTCGCTGCCGCGCCCGAGTTCTTGCAGTCCATCCGCACCGAGGGCCACGAGCGGTTCGCCGCCCTCGGCCTACCCGACCGCCAGCAGGAGGCGTGGCGTTTCACTCGCCTCGCCGCCTTGGAAGGGGCCTCGCTCCTGCCACCGTCCCGGCCGGCGCCGGTGGTGGAAATCGCTCCCTGGGTGATTCCGGAGGCACACCTCCTGGTCTTTGTGGACGGCATCTTCGCACCTGTGCTTTCCACCCGGGAACCGGCTCCGGAGGGGGTCGTGGTCACGACGCTCGCTGCGGCCGCCGCGTCCGGCGCGACGGTTCTCGAGACGCACCTCGGGCGCCTGGCGCCGGTGGGAGAACATCCGTTCGCAGCCCTCAACGCAGCAGTGGTCGATGACGGCGCTCTGGTCCGCATCGCCGACGACGCTGAGGTCACGAGACCGATCCAGATCCTCTTCGTGTCGGGCGCCGAAGACAACCCGACCCTGGGGGCGCCGCGGGCACTCATCGTCGCCGGGGCCTCCAGCAAGGCCACCGTGGTCACCAACTATCTCGGCGCCGGCGGGGCTTCGCTGAGCTGCCCCGTGACCGAAATCTACCTCGACCGCGGCGCGAATCTCGAGCATGTTTCAGTCCAGGAGGAATCCGTAATCGCCAGCCACATGGCAGTCCTCGAGGTTCGGCTGGCCGGCAACAGCCGCTATGCGGCCCATGCAATCTCACTCGGCGGCAACCTGGCCCGCACCGACATCGGGGTGATACTCGAGGGCGAAGGCGCCGAGGCGACGCTCGACGGGCTCTATCTCACCGACGGCTCGCAGCAGGCTGACACCCACATCACTGTGCGCCACGCCCATCCCAACTGTTCGAGTCACCAGCTCTTCAAGGGCATCCTTGCCGGCAGCTCCCGGGCGGTCTTCAACGGACGCATCGTCGTCGACGAGGGAGCTCAGAAGACCGATGCCCGGCAGTCCAACCGCAACCTGTTGCTCTCCGAAGACGCCGTCGTCAACTCGAACCCGCAGCTCGAAATCTTCGCCGACGACGTGCGGTGCACCCACGGCTCGACCATCGGCCGCCTCGACGAGGAGGCGATCTTCTACCTGCGCTCCCGCGGCATCGATCGCAAGGCAGCCAAACACCTTCTCACCCTCGCCTTCGCCGGCGAGGTCCTCGACCGCATTCCGGTCGAGTCCGTCCGCGCGCGCCTCGAAGAGAGAATCCGCGCCCGCCTCCCCGAGGCGGCGACTTCGAGGAATCCGGCGTGACGAAGCGCCCGAACTCCGTGGCGGCGGCACGAGCTCTCGACGTGGAACAGGTTCGCGCCGATTTTCCGGCCCTCCACCAGGAGTCGCATGGCCATCCGCTGGTTTATCTCGACAACGCGGCGACCACCCAGAAACCGCGAGCCGTGATCGAGGCGGTAACCTCGTTTTACGAACACGACTGCGCCAACGTCCACCGCGGCGTCCACCTGCTCTCACAGCGGGCAACGGTGGCCTACGAACGCGCACGGACGACGATCAAGGACCGACTGGGCGCCAGCGACAGTCGCGAGATTGTCTTCACCCGGGGCACCACCGAGAGTGTCAACCTGGTGGCCCACAGCTTCGTGCGACCGCGCTTGGGAGCGGGGGACGAGGTGCTGATCTCCGCCATGGAGCACCACTCGAACATCGTGCCCTGGCAGATTCTGTGCGAGGAGCGGGACGCCCGGCTCAAGGTGGTCCCCATCGACGACGACGGAGAGATCATTCTCTCCGAGTACGAGCGCCTGCTGTCGGAGCGAACGCGGATCGTCAGCGTGGTTCACGTCTCCAACGCCCTCGGTACCGTCAACCCGGTGCGCGAGATTGTGGAGATGGCCCACGCTCGGGGTGTTCCGGTCCTGGTGGACGGCGCTCAGGCGGTTCCCCACCTCGCGGTTGACGTCCGCGAACTCGATTGCGATTTCTACGCTTTTTCGTCCCACAAGACTTACGGACCCACCGGCATCGGCGCCCTCTACGGAAAACGAGAGCACCTGCTGGAGATGGTGCCCTACCAGGGCGGCGGCGACATGATCCTGTCGGTCACCTTCGAGGAGACCCGGTTCAACCAGCCGCCCCACCGTTTTGAGGCCGGCACCCCGAACATCGAAGGCGCGATCGGTCTTGCCGCCGCTCTCGACTACCTCAACGAGCTCGGTCTCGACGCGATCACTACCCACGAACGCGAGCTCCTCGACGAGGCCACGGCCGAGATCACGGCCGTCCCCGGTGTGCGGCTGGTGGGCACCGCCCGGAACAAGTCCTCGGTGCTCTCGTTCGTCATGGACGGCATTCACCCGCACGACATCGGCACCATTCTCGATTCCGAAGGCATCGCCGTGCGGGCGGGCCACCACTGCGCCCAGCCGGTGATGGCCCGCTTCGGAGTCTCGGCGACGGTGCGGGCGTCCTTCGGGTTGTACAATATGCGGCAGGAGATCGACGCACTGGTGCGTGGTCTCGCCAAGGTTCGGGAGGTCTTCAGCTGATGTCTGAGATGCGTGAGCTGTACCAGGAAGTGATCCTCGACCATAACAAGCGGCCACGAAACTGCTATGTGATGGATTGTGCAACCCGTACGGCGGACGGCCACAATCCCCTCTGCGGAGACATCGTCAAGGTCTACCTGCGGATCGAGGACGGCGTGATCGAGGAGATCAGTTTTCAGGGTGAAGGCTGCGCCATCTGCACCGCCTCGACCTCGATCATGACCGAGTCGGTCAAGGGCAAGACCGTCGCCGACGCCAAGGAGCTCTTCGAGGAATTCCACGAGATGCTCACCGGGGTTGCCGAAGAGCAGGGAGTGGAGCTGGGCAAGCTCCAGGTCTTCGAGGGTGTCCGTGAGTACCCCGTCCGGGTCAAGTGCGCGACCCTCGCGTGGCACACGCTCAACGCAGCAATGGGTGATGACGAGGAAGCCGTTACTACTGAGTGAATGAGGAATTAGGAATGAGGAATTCCCACCCAGCCTCCCATGATCGCTGCGGATGGGCGGCCGGCATTCCTAATTCCTAATTCCTAACTCCTAATTGGGGATAAGTATGGCGACGAATGCTGACCTTCGCGATCAGGTTATTGAGGTGTTGAAGGAGATCTATGACCCCGAGATTCCCGTCAACATCTGGGAGATGGGGCTGATCTACGAGGTCAACGTCGACGAGGAGGCCAACGTCCGTATCCTCATGACCCTCACCTCGCCGATGTGTCCGGTTGCGGAAAGCCTGCCACCCGAGATCGAGGCGAAGGCGGGCGCGGTGGAGGGCGTCGAGACCACCGCCGTCGAGGTCACCTGGGACCCACCCTGGGACCCGGAGATGATGTCGGAAGCGGCAAAGCTGGAGCTGGGGATGTACTAGC
>JBGMRN010000231.1:0-5353 GCA_048061535.1 Thermoanaerobaculales bacterium
TGTAACCATATGAGTTGTGTGGATTCAGCAGCGCGAACGCGCTGGGAACTTCAGGCTAGCCGCTGTTCGCTCAGGTTCAGTCCGTGGGAGAGCGTGCCAAGCCCGGTCAGGACGGTCGCCACGGCCGGCTTGGTCCACGAGGTCGGAGACCGTGCAGCGGCGAATACCGTGGCCGAGGCAGCCCAACGGTCGAGTCGCGGCGACAGGTCACGTCGAGAACCGTAGCACCCGAGCCGGTCGAAGCGCAGCGTGTCCACCGAGTACAGCAACACGTGAGGGCGGCGGTCAGGTGTTTGTTTGGCTTCAGCCCTCCTCGGGTCGGCTCGCAGCTCCCCGGCGGCCGTCGGTTCGACCTTGGCCAATCGGAGAACCACCTCGCCGCCCACCGCCCGCAAGGCGAGCCGCGCCGGGCCCGGATGATCAGGCAACGAGACATCAAACCGGCCGCGGCCGGGAGCAATCGTCGCCAGCAGCCGGCCGGGTTCCGGGTCGGTCGCCCACCACAGCTCGAGAACGCCCGAAGATTCCCGCCCGGCTGCGAGGTTCGCCACCAGCTTTGCCGACTCTCCAGGCGGCAAGAACCAGGCGGTCTCGGAGCCTCGCGGCAGCCGCAGCTCACCTCCTGCGTCGGCCGCCGGTCGGCCTTCCTTCGACACATCCGGGAAGCGGATCCAGTCCCAGGCCACCGCCAGGGGCCTATCATCGTTCGAGCCGACCCTCTCGGAGGGCACCCATGAGTGAGCCGCAACGAACTCGATCCAATTGCTGCCCGGGCGCAACGACGCCGCGGGCAACTCGATCTCGTACTCTCGCCAGCCCGGCTCGAGGGCGAACCCGATACTGACGCCGCCCCCGACCAGCACCTCGACCTTCTGGCTCGGCCCACCCGAAAAGTGATACGGCCGGCAGCGCAGCCGCATGCGCAGGTCGCGTGGCTCGACGACGAACAGCTCGAACGACGCCGAACGGCCGAGGGCCCACACGAAGTCGAGGTCGGAAGCGCGACGTTCGTCGGTCGACCAGCCATCGCCGAGGTGCCGCCGCGCAAGAGGGGTTCCGAGATCGACCAACTCGATCTCCGTCCTGATCTCGGCCGCCGGCAGAGTCTGAGCCAGGTCGATAGTTCCGATCTCAGATCGCCTGTGCCCGCACGCGACAACGACCCCACCTAACATCGCGCATGCCATTCCGAGCCGTAGCAACGGCGCGGCAGCCGTCGAATTTCCTCTCATCGCCACACAATAGCCCGCATTCTTGGATCGGATGCGCTTGCGCATCCCCCGCAGCGGGCGCCGTATTGGCCCACACCAGATTCTCGAATATTTTCTGCCCAGCCCCGTGGGCCAATTCGGTACACGCTGCTATTCGATGCTAATCGGCGGCATCCACACTGCGCCGGGGACCTCAACCCTGCCCTCGAGCATCCACCGTTCCAAGGTCTCCATCGCCGCGCGGAGGGCAACCTCGTCGTCGCTCTTTCGCTTGACGATCTGCCGCCACCACGGCTGAACCCGCGGGAACTCCGCGAGCTGGATCTTGGCGCCCGGATCGATTCCGGCCAGCTTCTTGGCCTCGATCAGGGCCTCGTCAAACCCGCCAAGCACATCGACGAGTCCATTCTCCAGGGCCTGGGCGCCGGTGAAAACCCGACCCCGGCCGATTGCGTCCACCGCCTCAGGCGTCATCTTCCGCGAGGCCGACACCCGCTCCACGAAATCGTCGTAAATGCGGTCGAGCAGACGATCCACCACCGCCCGCTGCTCGTCGGTCCAGTCTTCGAGGCCGCCGTAAATATTGGCGTTGGCCCCGGTATCGAGACGGCCGTATGTCACCCCGATCTTTTTCTCCCAGAAGCGGCTCATGTTGAGGTGGCCGGCGAGCACACCGATCGATCCGGTGATGGTCGCGGGATCGGCGACGATGCGCTGGGCGCCACAACTGATCCAGTAGCCGCCGGATCCGGCAACGTTCGACATCGAGACCACCACCGGAATCTCCTCGGCTGTCCGCACCATCTCCTGGCGGATGATCTCGGAGGCGAGGGCGCTGCCCCCGGGCGAGTCGACTCGAAAAACAACCGCCTTGACGCCCTTGGCCTTGCGCACGTCGCGGAATGCCTTGGCGATGGTGTCCGAACCCATGACCTTGCCGCCGGTGAGCGGATTCACGCTTTCTTTGCTCGCGCCGCGCATGATCGTGCCGACGGCGGTGACGACCGCGACCTTGGGCCCCCTGGCGGGGCGCTGGTTGCGTTTGAGGTACGACGAGACGCCGACCACCTTGGCGTCGGGTTCGCGCTCACCAAGCCGATCGGTGAACGATCCCCAATCCTCCAACCGGTCCACAAGACCGGCCTCGACCGCCTCCTCGCCGAGGAACGGCGCACGATCCACCAGATTGCGAACGGCATCGGGATCGAGCCCCCGTCCCTCACCAATACCCTCCACGAGCTGATCCATGATCGAGCCGAGCAGCCACTCCATCATCTCGCGGTGGGCGGGGGTGAAATCGCGCTGGGTGTACATGAAGCGCGCCGTCTTGTAGTCGCCGCGTCCCGGGAACTCGGGGCGGATTTCGAGCTTGTCGAAGGTGCCGCGGAGAAACGGGGTCCGCGATGAGAGCCCGATCAAGTTGACGTCCCCCTGAGGATTGATCACCACCTGGTCACAGACCGAGGCCAGGTAGTAGACGAAGTTGCCCGAAGCAAACTCGCCCGCGGTTTCCAGGTAGGCCTCGGTCCACTTGCCGGCAGCACCCACCCGCGCGATCAACGAGCGCAGCTCCTGAACCGTGGCGATGCCGCCTCCGAGGCTGTCGATGCGCACACGCAGGCCTCGGACCCGATCATCCTCAGCCGCCAGAACCAGGGCTCGGCGCAGCTCGCGCAGACTGGTCGCTTTCTCACCCATGACCTCGGCCAGCGGATCCTTGGCAGTCACCTCCGCGATCGAGCCGGCGAACCTCAGGGACAGAACAATGTCCTTCGGCAGCGAAGGCGCCGAGAACCCCCGCACGAGCATCGCGAGGATTACCGTACCGAAGATCACCAGCAAGCAGCCGGCACCGAGGAACCACGTGCGCGTCTTGGCCATCATCTACCTCCATCGCAGAGCCCGGTCATCATACTCCGGTCATCCTAACTCGTTCCCATCCGGAAACTCTAGCCCGCATACTCACCATCTTTCTACTGCGGGGCACAATACACAGCGCGTGTCTGCGCTTTCTCGATTTGCTCGCTCGATGTACCGCAAGTACGACTTCGCTCCCAAACCTTGCGAGAGCGCAGACACGCATTGCGTCTTGTACCCCTCGTGACGAAATCTGGTGAGTGGCTCGAGGTGGGCGCCGACGACGATGGCTCACCGTGGCTCTTCGCTTTCACTCACGGGAGGGGGGCGTGGAAGGTTCCGCTCAGCAGCCTCCCTCCGACACCCCGTTCAGCCGGAGAGCGCCGGACGCCCTGACGAGCGGAGGGGAAAGGAGAAGAGGAGAAGGGGAATTCGGAATTAGGAATTAGGAATTAGGAATACCGGCGCACGGGAAAGTCGAGTGGCTCCAGCCTGCTGCCCGCGTTTGGGCGCGACGACCGGACGCAATTCGCCGGGCGAATTGCAGGGAGCACTCTCGGGTAGCGCCACGACAGAAGACTGCGTTGAAATCAGTAGCGCGTGAACTCCACTCCTTTTCCCCTCTTCCCTTCAGCTCCTCCGCCATTCAGCTCCTCTTCGCCTGGATTGAACAGTACCGGAACAGCCCCGCCGAGTTCCCATCCATCGGGCAAAGCCTGCGATAGCGCAACACCGCTTCAGGCGGCACCGCGGCCGCCTCGATCTCGTGTTCGTCGATGCTCTCCAGCTCCGACGCGAGCACCTTCGGATCGCCGCCCTCGGCCACCACTCGCTGTGCGATCTCAGCCCAGCGCACAATCCTTGCGTCGAGCTCATCGAGGTGGCGGGTCGCGTCGTCGAACTCTCCGAAGTGGGTCAGCAGCAGGCGCTCGGAACCGAGCTCCCGCAAGGTTGCCAGGCTCTTTCGCCAGATCTCTATGTCGATGTCCGGCGGCGGCATCGGCGGCAGCACGTGGGTCGCGCCGGGGAACCGAACCCCGGCGACGTCGCCGGTGATCACCGCACCGCCGACCTGCCAGGCAACATGGTGCACCGCATGACCCGGGGTGTGCCAGGCCCGCACCTCCAGACCGTCCACCATGACCCGATCACGGTCGCCGACCACCCGAAGCTGGTCCTGCGGCACCCCGAGGGTCGTCCCCCACAACGGCGCCATCATGTCCCCGTAGAGTCTCTCCGCAGACGGCAGGAGTTTTGCCCCGGGATCGACCAGGTGCTCGGCGCCGGCCGGGTGAGCGAAGACGGCACATCCGGTTTGCCGGGCCAGCACGCCGGCGCCGCCGGCATGGTCGAGGTGGACATGGGTCACGAAGACCGCTCGGAGATCGTCCAGTCCGTAACCGGCCTCCCCCACCCTCTCTTCGAGCGCCTCCGCCGAGCTGGCCGGACCGCTTTCAAACAGCACGAAACCTTCGCCCGCCGGCGCGAGGAATGAGGCGATCATCCCGTCGATGCCGAAGAACTTCAGATCAAGTGTCTTGATTTCCTTCATCAACCCTCCGCAAAGGAGTCTCGCGTGAACTCTGTGAAATCAACGTTGCATCGACCGCTCGATCACCGCGCCACCGGTGGAAGCCGAATGGGGCGCCGGTGAGATCGGAGAACGACCGAGACTATCGGTACCGTTGCAGCAACCCAGTTCTCTCGTTGAACTCCGCGATGCGCTGGTCCCACTCCTCGTGCGAGCGAAACTGACGGCTCCAGTAGTCTTCGTCGTACCACTGGGCGTCGAGCTCCTCGACCGTCTTTCCCAGCTGTTCGACCCAGGTGAAGTACTTGAGGTCGTGCATCCGCTTGCGATCCCAGTAGCTCAGCTCGAGCACGTGGTCGATTCCCTCCCCCAGGAGATACCGCTCGTGGTGCGCGGCGGCCACCGCTTCGCGGTATGGACCTTGCCGCTCGCGCTCCTCGGCGAACCGCGAGCCGTACATCTCGAGAGAGTCTGTCGCCACCGTGAAGAGCATGTCCTTGGCCCCCATCTCGAAGTATCTCGCGGTCTTGATCGCGGAGAGCAGGTTGGCGATCGAGGAAATCCCGAGCAGATCGAGACGAGCCACCAACGCGGGGTCGATGCCGCGTCCCTCCAGGTACTCCCGGCCCGCGGGCTCGTTGAAGAGCCGAAGCAGGCACATACACGCCTCGTCGTCAATGCCGGCCACGACATCCATGTTCTTGACGTTGTGGATCCAGGGTACGTGCTTGTCGCCGATGCCTTCGATGCGGTG
>JBGMRN010000232.1:0-5314 GCA_048061535.1 Thermoanaerobaculales bacterium
GGGAAGCCGAAGATCCGGAGACCGCCTCCGCGGCGCGGACCGTGCGGGGTGTCGTCGGCGAACGGCGGCGGCTGGGTCGAATAGTCTTCCATGGTATCAAGTATGCCACTGCAATTCGCGTTGCGAATTGCATCCGTTAGGGGAGACGGCCGGGAGAATTCCGGGTGCCGCCGCTCCGCGGCTGATATTTAGATGTGGCGACAACCCTGGGGCTGACGGCCCAGGCTACAATATTTCGTCGCTCCGCGGCTCCACTCACCCAGCCGATACGGCCACGCAAAGCCCCGGAGAGGCGACAGAATCTAGCCTGGGGCGTGAGCCCCGGGGAAACGGAATTGGCCGAAGAGCGCCCGTGAGTCAAGGGTTGTCAGCGATCGTAGCTTGAGATCCGCAGCCTCGTAGCCCGGGTCGTCGAAGAGGTTGGCCGGCGGCACAGCGATCACCCGCATCCCGGCGGCACGGGCGGACTCGACACCGGCTACCGAGTCCTCGATCGCGACGCACTCGCCGGGTGGGACGCCGAGTCGGCGGGCGGCGGTGAGGAAGACCGCGGGGTGCGGTTTTCCGAGCGGTTCGTTGATCGCCGAGCATACGGCGGCAAAGGCGTCCTCGAGACCGAGCTTCGAGAGCACCGCGTCGATGAGGAGAGGGCACGACGAAGAGGCCAAACCGATGGCCAGTCCTGCTGAGCGGGCCGTTTCGAGGGCGTGAGCGAGTCCCGGGAGGGGCTCTGCCCTTTCGCCGATCAACTGCTGCATACGGGTCGTGATTCGCTCCTCGACCTCCTCCGGCGTGAAACCCGGCCAGGGCGAGAGATTATACCAGTGGGCAACCACTTCGTCGGTGCGCATGCCCATCGTGCGCTCGCAGTCGGCGTCGGTGAGTTCAATGCCGACGCCCGAGAACACCTCCCGCTCGGCTGAACGCCAAAGGGGTTCGGAGTCCACGATCAGTCCGTCCATGTCGAAGATGACCGCCCGCATGCGACCCAGAGTATGCCTCATTTTCAAAATTCGGTATCGTGCTTCGAACTTCGCCGTGACGAATCCGAGATCCGAAACCGCATCTCCAGTAGACTTCTCCTCGATGCCGAGTGGAGCGCGGATCGCGTTGTTGACCGCCTGTGCCCTGTGGGCGGTGTCGTTCGTTGCCACCAAGGTGGCGCTAGAGGCCGCGCCACCGATGGTGGTCGTGTCACTGCGGCTGTTAATTTCAGCAGTGTGCTTCTTGCCGTGGCTGATGGTGGCCGGGGGGAGAGGATCCGACGGTACTTCTTGGGGAATTGGTGGCGCGGTCGGTTGGGGGCGGATTGTCTGGCTGAGCTTGCTTGGGACCGGCCTCCACTACGGTCTTCAGACGGTGGGTCTCCAGTACACCACGGCATCGAGAGCCTCGCTGTATGCGGTGACGGCGCCGATCACGATCCTCCTGCTGTCGGCGTTGTTCCTCGGCGAACGCATCACCCGGCGCAAGACCCTGGGAGTGACTCTCGCCGTGGCGGGGGTGCTGGTGGTGATGGGGATCGACACCCTGGCGGCTCTCCGGCTCGACGCGAACGTGATCGGAGATCTCCTGGTTCTTGTGAGCATCGTGATGTGGGGCCTGTTCACCGTTTTCGGTAAGCGGGCGGCCGACCAACTGGGCGCGCTTCGGGTGACCGCCGTGGTGACCGTGATCGGTGCGCTGTGGATGGCCCCGATAGGCTGGATCGAGATGCGCAGGACAGGGTTTTCGTTGGCCCGGATGCAGCTCGACTCCTGGCTCGCAGTGGCCTTTCTCGGGGTCGGCTGTTCTTTCCTGGCCACCTTGCTGTATTTCGTGGCCCTGGAAAGGACGGAGTCCCAAAAGGTGGGCGTCTATCTCTACACGATTCCACCGATGACGGCGGTGGTAGCGACGCTCTACCTCGGCGAGGTCATCTCAGTCGAGCTGGTCGTCGGAGCGATCCTCGTGATCGCCGGGGTCGCACTCACTGAGAGGGGCTGACGGAGACATCCTCTTTAGGATTTTCTTCGGTCTCGTTCTCAGTATCGGCCTCCGGGTCGCCTCCAGGGAGAGCTTCGGTGCCCCAGTTCGGCTGCGGCTCATCGTCGAATTCGCCCCCCTTGTTCTGTCGCCGCTCCAATTTCTCCTGTTTCTTTTTCTGCTTTCTCAGTTCCTTCTGTCGCTTCTCGAACTTGTAGGATCCACTTTTTCTACCCAATCCGTCCTCCTTGCCTCTACCCTAACAGAGTCGCCCGGGGCACGGGCAACCCGGATTCGCCAGAATGACTGTTCAGAAATGCGGGTCAGCGCTTGGCGCCGACTCCAGTCACCAGCAGCAGGGTCTGTGGATCGAGAAGCACGTTGAGGCCCCTGTCGAGCATCTGCTGCCGGTCCTTGAGGACGTGGAGGCGCACCTTGGTATCGTGGGGGACAAGGCTGAAGGCGGTGTCCACCAGCTCCTCAAAGGGTTCTGCCGGCGGCGGCAGGTGACCTTCAGCGGCAACCGGGCCGTCGCGGTGGGTGCGGCAGGCCATCCACAGCTCGGCGCCGTTCTCGCCCGCCATGGTCTTGGCGCTCTCGATGATGGCGGGGTCGAAACCCTCGAGCTCCATGCGGTCGAGGATGATCACATTGGGCACGAAATCCATCGTCTCCCGAAGAAGTTCCAGGGCCTGGCCCAGGCGGTCGCCCGAAAACGACCGCCCCACATAGGTATGGATGTGGCGACGGCGTTCCATTTCGAGCTGGATGGCCGTGCGGTGCTCGAGCTTGCCCTCGCCGCGGAGCATCTCCTGCAAGAGGTCGTCGTACCATTGGCGGATCTTGTCCACCGAGCGTTCGAGCGAGATGTGGAGCACCTTCTGACCCGACAGGAGCGCGTCGATGCCGATGCCGACCAGGAATGCGGTCTTGCCGACGCCGGCGCGCGCCATGACGAGAGCCAGGTGGCCGGGTCCGGCCCCGGGGTGTCCGTCGCGCTCGAGGAGCATGCGAGGGGAGCGGCGCAGCTTGAACATCAGGTTGGTCATGACTCATCCTCCTCGGGAACCTGGCCCTTGTACTTCTTGAGCAGCTCCTCGGCGACCTCGCGGGGCGCGGGGAGATAGCGGGCAAACTCCATGGTGAACTCCGCCTTGCCCTGGGTGCTGGAACGCAGGTCCGTGGAGTAGCCGAACATTTCCGCCAGAGGCACCTCGGCATCGACGCGCGCGAAGCCGGCATCCTCGGTGGATCCGAGAATGTTCCCGCGCCTTTGCATCAGCGAGCGGAAGATGGCGCCCTGAAACTCGTCTGGGCCCTCAACCGAGACCCGCATCACGGGCTCGAGAATTTGCGGCTTCGCCTTGCGGTAGGTCTCGCGGAAAGCCGCCCTCGACGCCGTCTGGAAAGCCATGTCCGAGGAATCGACGGTGTGTGAGTTGCCGTCGGTGAGCACGACCTTGACGCCAACGATGGGAAAGCCGATCAGGCTGCCCTTTTCCAGCGACGCGCGGAAGCCCTTGTTGCAGGCCGGAATGTACTCGGTCGGGATGCGACCGCCGCGGATCTCGTCGACGAACTCGTAGTCGCCCTTCTCCAGCGGTTCGATGTAACCGACGACCTTGGCGTACTGACCCGACCCTCCAGTCTGTTTCTTGTGCAGGTAGTCGAAATCCGCGCGCCGGGAGAGGGCTTCGCGGTAGGCCACCTGCGGCGATCCGGTCTCGACCTCGGCCGAGTACTCGCGCCGCATGCGCTCGATATAAACGTCGAGATGGAGCTCGCCCATCCCCGAGACCACGGTCTCGCCGCTCTCGGGATCGAGTCGCACGCGAAAGGTCGGATCCTCCTTGGTGAAGCGGGAAAGCGCCTTGGACATGTTGTCCTGCGCCTTGGAGTCGATCGGCGTGACCGACAGCGAGATCACCGGGTCGGGAACGTACATCGAGGTCATGGCCAGACGCGGCCCGTCGCCGACGAACGTGTCGCCGGAGTGGCAGTCGATACCGAAGAGGCCGACGATGTCACCTGCCTGGGCCTGAGCGATATCCTCCATCTTGTCCGCGTGCATCCTCACCAGGCGGCCGATCTTGATTTTCTTTCGGGTGCGGGTCTGGAGCACCGTGTCACCCTTGGCCAGGGTGCCCTGGTAGATACGGAGAAATGTGAGCTGGCCGAAGCGACCCTCGTCAAGCTTGAACGCGTAGGCCACGGTCTGCGCTGCAGGGTCCGCCCGGAGCTCGACGGCAGTGCCGTCTTGATCGAGGTCGACGGCCTCGATCGGCACGTCGGAGGGGCAGGGGAGGTAGTCGTTGATCGCATCCATGAGCGATTGGGCACCCTTATTCTTGTATGCCGAGCCGATGAGCACCGGGGTCAGATCGAGCGACAGGACGCCGCTACGGATAGCGTCGCGGATCAATTCCGGCGTTGCCTGATCATCGAGGGCCGCCTCGAGGAGTTCGTCGGAGAAAAGGCTGACCGTGTCGAGTAAATCGGCCCGCTTCGCCTCTGCCTGCTCCCTGAGCTCGGCCGGGATCTCGCCGGTCTCGATCACCTCACCGTTGTCGCCTCGGAAGTAGACCGCCTGCATCTCGATGAGGTCGATGACGCCTTCGAAGTCCGCCTCGAGCCCGATCGGAAGCTGCAGCAGCACCGCCTGGTGGCCGAGCTTGTCACATAGCGCCTGGGTCACCCGTTCCGGGTTGGCGCCGGAGCGGTCGCACTTGTTGACAAAGGCGATGCGAGGCACCTTGTAGCGCCGCATCTGGCGATCCACTGTGATCGACTGACTCTGCACTCCGGCCACGGCGCACAGCACCAGTACGGCACCGTCCAGTACCCGCAGCGAGCGCTCCACCTCGATCGTGAAGTCGACATGACCGGGGGTGTCGATGATGTTGACGTGGTGGTTCTTCCACTCGACGTAGGTGGCGGCGGAAGTAATCGTGATGCCGCGCTCCCGTTCCAGCTCCATGTGATCCATCGTCGCCCCGACGCCGTCCTTGCCCTTGACGTCGTGAATGGCGTGGATCTTCTGAGTGTAGAAAAGGATCCGCTCAGTGAGCGTGGTCTTCCCGGAGTCGATGTGAGCGGAGATCCCGATGTTGCGGATCCGTTGAATGTCGATGCTCATGGTTCCCTCGTCCAGTCTGGTCTTCTGCTGCTGAATCGCTCTCGTCCCGTCTGCAGCCAAACAAGACGACCGGTCGATAGTACGCGTTGAAGTGGTTTATTGCCGCCCTCATTCCGGAATCCGGTGAAAAAGCGGCTCAGGCGCACCCGGGCCGGGCCGAAAAACGACGGCGGCGTATGCTACAACCCGGCCAATAGGATGTCAATCCCGCCA
>JBGMRN010000233.1:0-5274 GCA_048061535.1 Thermoanaerobaculales bacterium
CGGGCGCACAGCCCGGCAATTCGCCGAGGATCAGCCGGTGACGAGATCGAGCCCGTACCAATCCGAAGCGCGGATGGCGGCAGGCGAATCCGACCAGCCTCTGACAATCTCGGAAGCAACCTGCCCCGTGTACCGGGCGCACAGCCCGGCAATTCGCCGAGGATCAGCCGGTGACGAGATCGAGCCCGCACCAATCCGAAACGCGTGTGGCGGCGGGCGAATTCGACCAGCCCCTGACAATCTCGGGAGCGCTCCACCCCGCGTACCGGGCGCATCGCCCGGCCGCAATTCGCCCGGCGAATTGCAACCGCTATGCTTGGCACAGAATGAAACGCGACAACGCAACCCCGGCGGACGGACCCCGCTTCCTCTGCGACGCGATGCTCGGTTCGCTCGCCCGATGGTTGCGGCTCTTCGGCTATGACGCCCTTTACCCGGCGCCCGGAGTCGAGGACCGCGAGCTGGCCCGGCGGGCCCGCGAAGAAGGTCGCTGGCTGCTGACCAAGGACCGTGAGCTCGCATCCGCCGGGCCCCGAACGATGCTGATCCGGGCGGAGGACCTCGAGAAGCAGCTCGGCGAGGTCTTCGGACGCCTCGATCTGCGACCCGCGGCGAATCTCGATCACGCGCGTTGTGGAGACTGCAATGGCTGCCTCCACGCAGTCTCCCGCGACGAGGTTGCGGAGGTCGCTCCCCCATACGTCCTGAAGACCGCTCCCCGCTTCCACCGTTGCGACGGGTGCGGGCGCGTCTACTGGCCGGGCAGCCACAGTCAATGGATGCTTGCGCGGATGGAGCGCGTCGTGAGGTCTTGAGTTTTCAGTTGCTCGCGCCCGAACAAAATCTACTGCCATCGCACCCAGTCGCGGGCAATACGCCTAAAAACCCAGGTCGCCTCACCGCGTCGGTAATTCTGAATTCCGAATTCCGAATTCCAAATTCTCCAACCTACCCAATCGCGGGTAACCTGCGCCGACAGTCTGCTCGTTTCCGCGCGTTGGAGTAAGATGCTTTCTGCACTGCGCCGGAACCGGCCGGCCGCGGCCGGAATCCGCCCCCGACAAGGAGATTCCAATGCCCCCCATCGAAACCACCCCCGAGCTCGTCCAGGCGGTCTTCGACACGACTCGTGAGCGGCTCGCTATCGTCCGACGGCGTCTGGGAAGAGCCCTCACCCTGGCCGAAAAGGTCGTGTTCGGTCACCTCGCCGACCCCGAAGGACAGGAGCTCGAACGGGGCGAAGCATATCTCCAACTGCGTCCGGATCGGGTCGCGATGCAGGACGCCACCGCGCAGATGGCCTTGCTCCAGTTCATGCTGTCGGGACGCGATACGACCGCCGTCCCCTCGACCGTCCACTGTGATCACCTGATCCTGGCTCACTCCGGCGCCGACGAGGACGTCAAGGCGGCAATCGAGCTCAACCGCGAGGTCTACGATTTCCTCGAGTCCGCCTCGGCGCGCTACGGGGCCGGGTTCTGGAAGCCGGGCTCCGGCATCATCCACCAGGTGGTCCTGGAGAACTACGCCTTTCCCGGAGGCATGATGATCGGCACCGACTCCCACACCCCGAACGCGGGCGGCCTCGGCATGGTCGCCGTCGGCGTCGGCGGCGCGGACGCGGTGGATGTGATGGCAGGATTCAACTGGGAGGTCCTTCAGCCGGAGCTGGTCGGAGTCAGGCTCACCGGGCGCCTCGGAGGATGGGCCGCGCCCAAGGACGTGATCCTCAAGCTACTCGGCATCCTCACCGTCAAGGGCGGCACCAACCGCATCATCGAGTACTTCGGCCCCGGCGCGGCCTCGATCTCAGCTACCGGCAAGGCCACCATCACCAACATGGGGGCCGAGCTTGGCGCCACCACCTCGATTTTCCCCTATGACGAGCGAACCAAGATCTACCTCGACGCCACCAAGCGCGCCCGCATCGCCACCCTCGCCGAAGCCAACAAGGATCTCCTCGTCGCCGACACCGAGGTTGAAGCCCATCCGGAACGTTTCTTCGACCTCGTGATCGAGATCGATCTCGATACCCTCGAGCCGCACATCGTCGGCCCCCACACCCCCGACCTGGCACGGCCGATCTCGCACATGGCCGCGGATGTGGCCGAGCACGGCTATCCCGACGCCATCTCCGCAGGCCTCATCGGTTCGTGCACCAACTCGTCGTACGAAGATGTCACCCGTGCGGCAGACGTCGCCGAACAGGCGCTGGCACGCGGCGCGAAGACTCGCTCCACGCTGTGGGTCACCCCGGGCTCCGAGCAGGTCGAGGCGACGATCAAGCGCGACGGGCAGATGGCGAGCCTCGATCGTCTCGGCGCCACCGTTCTCGCCAACGCCTGTGGTCCGTGCATCGGCCAATGGAAGCGCGACACGACCACCGACGGCGAGGTCAACTCGATCATCACCTCGTTCAACCGGAACTTCGCCAAACGCAACGACGGTAACCCGGCAACCAACGCTTTCATCTCGAGCCCCGAGATCGTCGTCGCCTACGCCCTGGCGGGCCGGCTGTCCTTCAACCCGATGACCGATCCCCTGGAGGCCCCGGACGGCGCCTCGTACATGCTCGAGCCACCGGCGCCCGCGCCCGAGGTTCCGCCCGAAGGGTTCATCTTCAAGGCCGACGGTTTCGTCGCGCCGCCGACGGACCGCTCACAAATCGAGGTCACGGTGCGCTCAGACTCCAAACGGCTACAGCTCCTCGAGCCGTTTGCGGCCTGGGACGGCAAGGACTTCGAGAATATGCCGGTGCTTCTCAAGGCTCGCGGGAAGTGCACCACCGACCACATCTCGCAGGCCGGTCCATGGCTCCGCTTCCGGGGGCATCTCGACAACATCTCGGACAATCTCTTCCTCGGCGCAATCAACTCCTTTTCGGAAAAGCCGGGCCATGGGGTAGACGTGGAAACCGGCGAGACCGTCCTCCTTCCCGAACTCGCGCGCGCATACAAGGAGCGGGGCATCCGGTGGGTCGCGGTCGGCGATGAAAACTACGGCGAGGGCTCGTCGCGGGAGCACGCGGCCATGGAGCCTCGGCACCTGGCGGGAACCGCGATCATCGCCCGCTCGTTCGCCCGCATCGCCGAGACCAATCTCAAGAAGCAGGGGATGCTGCCCCTCACCTTCGCCGACCCTGCCGACTACGAGAAGATTCACGTCGACGACCGGATCTCGCTGACAGGTCTCGGAGGGATCGCCCCCGACGAGCAGATCACCGCGGTGATCCACCACTTCGACGGCAGCGAGGACCGGATCCTCCTCGATCACACCCTCAACGACGAGCAGGTGGAGTGGTTCAAGGCCGGTTCGGCCCTCAACGTCCTGCGCACCAAGCAGGAGGGCTGAATTCTTAATTCTTAATTCCGAATTCCGAATTCCAACGTCGGCATCCGCCGGCGTTGGCCAGTTTCCGTTGACGCCCGGCACGGAGTCTGCGACGATCGGTGGATGGACGACAATCGGGACGCAATGACTGAGGAACCGGTAGCCGATCTCGGTTTCCTGCGCGTCTTTCTGCCCTTTGAACTCCGGCTCGCGCAGCGGCAGGCGATGGTCGCGGGATCCCGATCAACCGACGGCCTGCCCACCTCGTGTCTCGGCCTCTATCTCATCCGCCTGGTTCCGGCCGGCGGGAACCGGTTCCCGGCTCCGCTCGAGGGCGGAGCGCAGCTTGGCGACCACGTCCGCGATCTGCTCTGCGACGTTCTTCGTGACTCGGACATACCGGTTCGCCTGAGTGATCAGGAACACCTCGCCGTGCTTCGCGATCTCGATCCCCAGCACGCTTACGTCGTCGCCCAGCGCTTCCTGACCTCAGCCGCCAACTCCCACCTCCTGCAGGCGGCAAACCTGTTCACCAGGGTCGGTTTCGTGATCTACCCACTGTCGACCCAGCCCAACTATCCGCCGGAGCAGTGGGCGTCGCTCATCGACCTTTCACGCTCGATGAGCGATCGCGGCGAACCCGCGGGCCGGGCCTCCGGACACGGTATCCTCCGCGGTCCGAACATGGCCGAGGCCGGCATCCCGGAGAGCGATCTCGTACCACTCGCCGTGCATGATTCGGACTCGCTGGTCAGGGCCGGCCTCCTGCAGATCCAGCGAATTCACCTCCTTCCCGGTCCATGACCTTCGACCTCGGACGTTGGCTGCCCGAGTTCCCGATCCGGGAACACGGCCTCTACCTCGACCATGCGGCGGTGTGTCCGCTGCCGAAGTCGGTGGCTGAAGCCATGCGACGCCGCATCGAAGAACAGGAGCTGACCGGCCACAAGCACTACCGCGAGTGGCGGAACCATTACCTCACCTGCCGTCATTTCGGCAGCCAGCTGATCGGCTGCGACCCCGACGACGTCTCCATCGTCCGCAGCACCTCCGAGGGTCTGTCGATGATCGCGGAAGGACTGGATTGGGTGGAAGGTGACGAGGTTCTGGTCGGCGAAGAGGAGTTCGCCGCCAACGCCTCACCGTGGCTCGGGCTCGCGCGACGCGGCGTCACAGTCACCCGCTACCCGCAACCGGATGGCCGCATCGATCAACAGGCGGTCGCCGATCACATGGGGCCGAAAACCAGGGTTCTGGCGGTCTCGTGGGTTGCCTTCCACACCGGGTGGATCGCGCCTCTCGCTCAGCTCGGGCGACTCTGCCGGGACCGCAACGTGCTTCTGGTGGTGGATGCGATCCAGGGATTGGGCGTGCTGCCGATGAACATGCGTGCGTTCAACGTCGACGCGGTGGTCGCCGACGGTCACAAGTGGCTCCTCGGTCCCGAGGGCGTTGGCCTGATGGCAACCACCCCCGACCTGAGGTCCCGGCTTCATCCGGTGATCTCGGGGTGGCGCAACGTAGTGCTGCTCCGTGGGGATTTTTTCCTGCACCACCTCGAACATCTCACCGACGGCCGGCGTTTCGAGCCGGGAGCGTCGAATGACATCGGGGTCACCGGTCTCGCCGCGAGCCTCGACCTCGTGGCCAGCGTTGGGCAAGAGACCATCCAAATCCGTATCGAGGTGCTCACCCGGCTGCTCACCCGCATCTTGCTCGCGCACGGATGGGACGTCTTCTCACCGGGTTCCGGACACCCGATCGCGGGCATAGTCGCCGCCCGCCACTCCACCGTCGCTCCGGAGGAAGCACGCCGGCGCCTCCTCGAACGGAGCGTGATCGTGTCGGTCCGCCAGGGCCATGTCCGCTTCTCGCCCCACTTCTACACAACCAAAGGAGAGCTCGAGGCTCTCGACCGGATCCTCGAGAAAGTCGGACTTTAGA
>JBGMRN010000234.1:0-2279 GCA_048061535.1 Thermoanaerobaculales bacterium
CCTAACCTCCTGACTCCAAACTCGGAAAGCCAGGCACTCAGATTCGCGGCATCGCGCCCAGGCGCGGACTACTCGCTGCTACTGGTCTCCTGTCCTTCCAGCATCCAGCGCGCGCCGATCCGAGCAAGCGCGAAGCAGGCAAGCCCGAGAAGGATCAGCATTCCGAGTCCGATGATTTGGCCATAAAAGCCCTCGTACCAGGCATGGGCGTGTTCTTCCAGAACCTGGATGCCGCCGACATCCTCGAGCCAAAAGTCCACGCCGATGCTGACGTGCTGCATCAGCGCGCCGAACTTGGGCACTCGGAAGGCAGCGCTGATGATGCCGAAGATCGCCGCCCCGGCCATCAGGCCCGAGGCGATGAGAATCCCCTGCTCAGCCCGAGCCTCGCGGACCTCCTCGCTGCCGCCGGTCCTCGACACCAGCCACGCGACCACGGCCCCCGCCAGCACCGCCGAGTTGATCGAAATGGGTAGGTACATGCCGAGTGCGAAAGCCAGCATCGGGACTCCGCTCATCAGCAGCATCAGCGCCACCACCCCTCCGAGGCCGTAGAGCAGCCAGGGTTGGTTCGCCGGATCACTCATGAGACCCTTCGACACCGCCGCGATCATATTCGCCTGGGGGGCGGGGAGCACCCTCTCATTCGAGACCAGCGCGTGGGTCACCGGGTCCTCGACCACGAAGTGATAGGCGCTGTCCATCAGGGGGATCACCGCCGCCACCACCAGGGCGGCCACGAACATACCCAGGAACTTCCATCTCTCCTGCTGACGCGGCGTGCTGCCGAGCCAGTAGCCGATCTTGAAGTCGGTGATGAGCGCGCCCGAGGTCGAAAGAGCCGTACACACCGCGGTGCCGATAATGAGGGCGACGATCATCCCGGCTGTCCCGGCCAACCCGATCAGAATCATGCAGCCGATGGCCAGCACGACCGTGATCAACGTCATGCCCGACACCGGGTTGACGCCGACAATCGCGATCGCCTGCGCCGCCACCGGAGTGAACAGGAATGAGAGCAGAAAACCCACCACCATTCCGACCAGGCCGAACTTGAGGCTGGCGGCGAAGCCGTAGGCTGCCATGCCTCCCTCACCGGGAGTGATCATCGCGACGATGAAAAACAAGGCCCCCATGCCCAGCGTCGCCACCATCTGGATCATCAACACGTTCCTCGGCGCCATGTCGCGTTGGGTGCGCTCGGTGCTCTCCGCATCGGCTCGAGCTGCGCTAGAAAAGCCTTTGAAGCCCAGGGTCACCGACGAGGCCACGATCTTCCACATACTGAGGATGCCGAAAAGCCCGGAGACCGCGATGGCCCCAATGCCGATCGGTTTGACGAAGGCGCCGAAAATCGCCGTCGCGTTCATGTCCGCGATGGCATAGGTCGTGCCCGCGAACGAAAGGGAATCGATCTCCTTTCCGAAAAGGTAGATCGCCGGGACCATCACCAGCATGGCCAGGACCGAGCCCGAGGCGATGATCGAGGCGTAACGGATGCCGATGATGTATCCGAGGCCGAAAAGGGCGGCGATCGCCGTCAACTGCACCTCGATCCGCAAACCTGAACCGATTCCGCCGAGCAGAATCGAGCTCGAAAGGTCGGCATTCCATAAGTGGAGCGCCTCAATCGAGAAATCGAAGAGCGCGCCGATGGCGAAGGCGATCAGCAGAATCTTGCCGGCGCCCCCCGCCGAGCTCTCGCCGGTGATCAGAATATTGTTGATGGCGGTTGCTTCGGGGAACGGAAGCTCTCCGTGCAGCTCCTTCACGAAATACTTGCGGAGGGGTATGATGAGCACGACCCCGAGCGAACCACCGATAAAGCAGGCGAGAAAAATCTGCCACCAGAAAACGTCGAGCTGGTTGATGTACATCGCAGGCACGACGAAGGTTGCCCCGGCGGCAACGACGCCTGACGCCTGACCCACGCTCTGCACCATCACGTTCTCGAGAATGGTGCTCTTGATTGCCCGAAGCTTGCCGAAGAAGATGGCGAGAATGGCGATCGGAATCGAGGCTTCGATGGCGTTCCCAGCCCGTAGGGCCATGTAGGAGGCGGCCGCCGTAAAGACCACCACCATCGCCAGGCCGAGACCGATGGACCAGAGGGTGACCTCGGGACGCAGGTCGCCGGCGGTCACGACGGGTTGGTAGACCTCTCCGGGCTCGAGCTTGTGGTAGGCGTTGGACGGCAGGAGTTTCGAACTCACGGGCTTTGATTGATCCACGGGGCCTCCAGCAAAGGGATTTCGCGACGTTGATGGCACCGTAACACA
>JBGMRN010000234.1:2379-5181 GCA_048061535.1 Thermoanaerobaculales bacterium
TTTTCCGCACGGCCGTCGCGGGTCGAGTTGTCGGCAAGAGGCTTGTACTCGCCGTAGGAAATGACGTTCAAACGGTGCAGCGGGAAGCCCTGCTCGGCGTTGAGATAGCGCATCACCTGCTCGGCGCGCTTGTAGCCGAGCTTGAGGTTGTACTTCTCGGTGCCGATGTTGTCGGTATGTCCCTGAACCTCGATGTAAACATTGGCGTTCTTCGCCTTGATCTTGTCCGCAAAAGCATCGAGGGCGGCCTTGGCCTCGTCCGAAAGCTCGTACCGGTCGAAACCGAACTGGACGTCGCTGTCGGTCAGGACGACCTCGCTGACGAACCTGCCCTTGGCAAGCTTGCCGGCTTTGTCGGCGCGCATCAGCGCTTCCTTGGCGGTCTCGGAGGCCTTGGCGATCTGACCCTCGAGCTCAGCGTCCTTGGCGTGCAACGCGGAGATCTCCTTCTGGTTCGCCTCAACCGAGTTCTCCACCTCATGGATCTTGGTGTTCGTGACCTGGCCGAACGCCGAGACCTGCTCCTGCACATAAGTCTTGGTGGCGCATCCAGTGAGTGAGAACCCTAAGATCAGGACCACCACGAGCGCCGGGGAAAGCATCTTCCGCATCATCCACCTCCAAATTTGGTCAATCTTTAAACATGGTACGCCAAACGGGCACCGCTTTCGGAACTATAACACAATCTCAGATACTATCACCTCGGAAGCCACAATGACTATCAGAACAGACAATCTCTGTCAAAAACCTCACCAGCCGAGGCACTCCGGAACGGCCGAATCCACCTCCGCAGCACAACCCACGATGCCGTTTTCGAGCCGCACGAGAACCGGCGTCTGCACGAACCAGTCGATTCCCGCCGGCAGCTCCGCCACCCGGCATTCATCACAAAGGAACGGCTGCACGTTCTCGGTCGGGAACCCAGCGCGGTCCGGCACCGCGATCGCGGTGGTCGGCCACTCGAGTGAACCGGAGAAGTAGAGTTCGAACAATTCGTGACAGTGCTCACAGTCCTTGCGGAAAAAAATGACGAACTGTTGGCCCGACTCGAGATCGGACGGCAGTCCCCGGGTCCACGCGGCGATTTCCAGATCCATGAACCGTTGCCCGATCCACGTTTCATACTGCGGAATGTAGTAGCCCTCGCTGGGCAAGGCCGCGCCGGCGGGCCCTTCGACGTCCCCTGAAGCGCTGATCGCAGTCCCGTTGGCGGTCCAGGCGAAAGCGACCGCCACACTCATGAGGCTCCACAGGCCCACCAGAATCACGCTTCTGGTCGGCAGGACGGTGGTGACCGCCAGCCTCCGCTCGCGCCGCCCGAGGATGAGCAGCCCGAGGAAAAAGCCGAGATCGAGGGTCAAGGTAACGTAAGGACTGACCTTGATCGCACCGAAACAACCGCAACTGGAAGCGCCGAGGAGAACGTCAGCGACCAGCACCGGGAGGAACGCGCCGAGCATCGCGATCCCGACCCATCGCGCCAACGGGGGCACCAGCACCATGACCCCCACCACGATGAGCTCCACCGCGATCCCGAAGCGGAGCACGAACATGAGATCGATGCCGAGCCCACCCGCCCACTTGATCAGGGCCACCGGCAGATTGCTCGGGCTGCCATCCGCGAGCTTGAGGACCGCTCCCAGCAAGAACCACAGTGGAACAACCACCCGGGCGAGGATCACCGCTACCGTGCCCGCGGCGTTGGCTTTGATATCCATCTCCGAGGGTGTTGCCATCACTTCACCTCTACGCTCTTTCTGATCAGAGGTTTTCTCCGACCGATTATTCGCCCGTTGGGCACGGCTATCTCTCACAAATCGTTGACATCGCCGCCAAGGGTGCTCCACACCTCGGCTTCCACTTCACCCGCACGCGAACCGACGGTTCGCAACGCGTTGTCGGCCCGCTCCAACATCGCGGCTGCCTCGGGATCGTCTTCCATCCCCTGGAGGTTGATGCGCACATTCATCGCCGCGCCAAGCGCTGCGGCACGGGCCATCGCCGCCCCGACACCCGCGTCCGAGGCGGAAGCCGCCATGCCGAGCTTGCGGGCCTGCGCACAGAGTTCCACGATTTCTGGACATGCCTCGGCGACCTCGAGAGGCACCCGGGCAGCGCCCAGGGTCGCTTCCCGTACCGCCGCTTCCCGCTCAGGCCCCACGATCTTGCCGGCGTTCATCAGCGACTGAAAGGCCCAGGTGTCGCCGTCGATGGCGTCGAGCAGTCGCTGTTTGAGCTCTTGCGCACGGACGGCCACATCCTCGAGCTCGGAGCGCACTCCTTTGAATGCCTTCTTCGGGTGGGCCAGGTTGGCGACCATCGCCGCCAGGGCCCCAGCCAGCGCCCCGGCCAGCGCCGCGACCGAACCACCCCCAGGCGCCGTCGAGTCCCGGGAGGTCTCGTCGGCAAAACCCTGCAGCGTCAGCGAAGCCAGCGGCCGCTCAGGAGCGAGAATTTCCTCGATGATCTTCTCTTTCGGATCGAAGGTGGACACTTCGCTCAGCCCCAGAGAGCGGGCAGCGGCGTGCACGATGTCGGCCTGGGGGACCCCCGGAGAGCGCTCCATTCGGCTGAGATAATGCCTGCCGGCGTCGATGATCGCCTGCCTGGGTATCAGCCCCACAAGCTCCGAGCCGGTGACCCGGAGCCCGCGGGCGCGCGCACTCTCGTCGCAGGCGTCGAAGGCGACGTGCACGGGGGTGATGTCGAGATCGATGAGATTCATCGACACCTGCGCACATCCGTACTCCGGAATGAACCACCCGACTCCTCTCACCGCTTTGAGCGTTCCCGATTGCTGAA
>JBGMRN010000235.1:0-2801 GCA_048061535.1 Thermoanaerobaculales bacterium
CTCGACCAGCGACTTGTAGAGTCGGCCGGTGCGGCCGGTGAGGAGCGCATCGACCACGTCGATCGCGTAGACGTCGCGGTGGACGAACGGCACCGTATGCCAGCGGATCTGCACCGACGGGTTGGTGTCGGCCTCGGCCATCATCCGACGTTCCTGCAACTGCGCGATTTCCTCGGTCACAATCTCGGGCGGCGGGTTCTCACCACGAGGAATGCGGCCGAAGTACTTCTCGGCGAGCAAGAGAGCTACGTTGGGGTCGAAATCACCGACCAGGGACAAAGTGATGTTGTTCGGGGCGTAGAAGGTGTCGAAGAACTTCTCGGCCTGCGCCCGGTTGATCGACTCGACGTCGGATGGCCATCCCACCACCGGGTGGTGGTAGGGGAGAGAGGCCCAGAACATGAAGTCGAACTGCTCCTCGAACTTGGCGGTCGGATTCGACTCCACGCGCATGCGGCGTTCCTCGCGGACGACGTCCCGTTCGGAGTAGAACTCTCGAAAGACCGGATCGAGCAGTCGCTCGGACTCCATCCAGAACAACAGCTCGAGCTTGTTGGCGGGGACGGTCACGAAGTAGATCGTGGCGTCCTCCATCGTGCCCGCGTTGATCCCGGAAGCGCCGGCCTCGGTGTAGATCTGGTCGAACTCGTCCTTGACGACAATTTCGTGCTGCTGATCCTGGAGTTTTTTCATTTCAGCGCGCAGCTCGCCGAGCCTGGGGGTCTGGTTTTCCGGGAGGTAGATGCTCCCCGTGACCTCGCCCCGCCGCTTGGCGGCCCTGAGGGCGGTGTACTCGGCATCCATCTCGGTGCGAATGGCGTCGAGCTTGGCCATGATTTCGGTTTCGCTCGCGGAGTCCGAGGTGCCGATGGTGGTGGTGCCCTTGAACATCATGTGCTCGAAAAGGTGCGCGATGCCGGTGACTCCAACCTCCTCGTTGACACCACCGACGTGGGCTACCCAGCCGCCCGAGACGGTGGGGCTCTCATGGCGTTCAACCATCAAAATCTTCATCCCGTTTTCCAGGGACATCTCCTGGACCGGGACCTTGGCTTCCTGGGCGGTGGCGGTGAGGCTATACAGTAGCGCCACCATGACCAGACCGGCGGTGATCGATCGTCGCCGAAGGCTCATCTTCTCGCTCCTTCCTTGGTCGCTCATTTCAGGTGCAAATTTCGGATCGGGCGTCGCTGTCGGTTTGGGGGCAATGTCAACTCGGTCGATAAGGAATATGCCGGCGTCACCAGGAAGCGGCGGCGTCGGCGCGCATATGATATACGAAACCGCAGCGGTTGGGTTTGGTGATTCTCTCCGTCCTTCGTGAGCTCGAAGCTTTCGCCGATGATTGTGGACACGGGGCGTTGGGGGTTGTACCGTTTTGCCTTCGGAGGAGGAGTACAGGTGAGACATCTGCTGCTGACACTGGATGTGGGTAACACCAACACGGTGGTGGGCCTGTTCGAGGGCGAGGAGCTGCGGACCCGTTGGCGGCTGACCACCCACGCGGAGCGTACCGCCGACGAGGTCGGCATGTGGCTCCACCAACTCCTGTGTTGGGAGGGGGTGCGGCCCGAGGATCTGGACGCGGTTGCCGTGTCCTCCGTCGTGCCGCCGATGGATCCGCGGTTGAGCGAAGGTGTGCAGCGGTATCTCGGCTGCGCCCCGTTCTTCGTCGAGCCCGGTATCCGCACCGGGATGCCGTTGTTGGTGGAAGCGCCTCAGGAGCTTGGAGCGGACCGCCTGTGCGACGCTGTGGCCGCCTTCGCCGAGCACGGGGGCCCGTGCATCGTCGTCGATTTCGGTACCGCGGTCACCTGGGAGGTTGTTTCCGCCGACGGCGAGTATCTGGGGGGCGTGATCGCCCCGGGTCCGGGCGTCACCGCCGACGCGCTGTCGCTGAAGACCGCCAAGCTGCCGCAGGTGGCGATGGCGCCGCCGCCTCGGGTCATCGGCAAGGGGACCGTCGACAGCATCCAGTCGGGTCTCTTCTACGGCTATCTGGGATTGATCGAGGGTGTTACCCGCCGCATTCTGAGCGAGATCGGCCAGGCGACGGTGGTGGCCACCGGAGGTCTGGCGTCGGCGTTTGCCTCCCATACCGACCTCATCCAACACATCGAGCCCGACCTCACCCTGCACGGGCTGCGCCGGCTCTGGTCCCTCAACCACGGGAGGCGGGAGTGACTCCCTCGCGGCCCGGGGACGAGGTGCGACAGAAGATCCGCGCCAAGGTCGAGGAGAAGCTCCGCCCGCTGACCCTGCCGAACTTCATCACGCTGCTGCGGATGGGCATTGTTCCTTTCCTGGTGTTGGCGATCAGCGAAAGGGACTTTCAACTCGCCCTCTGGCTCTTCCTGGTGGCGGGCCTGACCGATGCCTTCGACGGTTGGCTTGCCCGACGTATGGACATGACCTCGCTGATCGGCGCGTACCTCGATCCCATCGCCGACAAGATGTTGATCACGGTGGCGTACATCGCGCTCACCTATCCGCAGGGCCAGGAGGTTGTGATTCCCCTGTGGCTGACGATTCTGGCGCTCTTCCGCGATTTCGTGATCATGCTGGTGGCCGGGGTCCTGTACCTGGTCGAGGGGATCCGCGAGTTTCCACCGTCGGCGCTCGGCAGAGCGACAACCTTCGCCCAGGTGCTGACAGTCACGATCGTGCTGCTTGCCAACGTGACGGTGATCCCCGGGTGGATCCCCACATTCTGTTTCTACGCCTCGTTCATCCTCGTGATCCTGTCGGCGTTCAACTACAGCTACCGGGTCAGTCGCTTCGTCGACGAGGCTCGGGCGCTG
>JBGMRN010000235.1:2901-5126 GCA_048061535.1 Thermoanaerobaculales bacterium
AAGGTGGGCATGATGCCGTTGAGCACCCGTACCACGTCGCGGGCGATGGTCCGTTCCTCATTGGTCGGAACCACCATTGCCCGAACTTTCGACTCGTCGGTCGAGATCTCACCCTCAGCGCCGATCAGAGAAGAGTTGCGATCGCGGTGCAGCACGATGCCCATGAACTCCAGACCGGTCAGCGCGGTTTCGCGGACCTCGGGGGAGTTCTCGCCGATGCCGCCGGTGAAGAAGACCGCGTCGATGCCGCCCATGGCCGCGGCGTAGGCGGCAAGGTACTTCTTGATCCGGTAGCAGAACATTCTGAAGGCCACGTCGGCGCGTTGATTGCCGTTGGTGCGCGCTTCGAGCAGCTCGCGCATATCCGAGGAAACGCCGGAGACTCCGTACAGACCCGAATGCTTGTTCATCATGGTGTTGACCTGGTGGAGGGTCAGCTCCTCCATCGCCATCAGCCAGGGGATGATGGCCGGGTCCATATCGCCGGATCGGGTGCCCATGATCAGGCCCTCGAGAGGAGTGAATCCCATCGACGTGTCGATGCTGCGCCCATGGTCGATGGCCGCCAGCGAGCAACCATTGCCGAGGTGGATGGTCACCAGCTTTTTCTCCTCGCGTTCCCAGCCCAGGATCTGACAACCCCGAAAGGCTATGAATCGGTGAGAGGTGCCGTGAAAACCGTACTTGCGCAGGTGGTGCTTCCGGTAGAGCTGGAATGGAATCCCGTAGAGAAATGCGTGCGCCGGCATGGTCTGGTGGAACGCGGTGTCGAAAACGGCCACGTGGGAAACGCCCGGGAGAGCCGCGTGGGCGGCATAGTAGCCGCGAAGGTTCGGCGGGTTGTGGAGGGGGGCGAGGACCGAGCAGGCCTCGATCTTCTGCACCACCTCGGGGTCGATGAGAACCGAGGAGGTGAACTCCTCACCGCCGTGCACCATGCGGTGCCCGACCGCTCCGATCTCCTCCACCGAACCGAGAACCCCGTGCTCGGAGTCAGTGAGGATGCGAAGGACCCACTCGATGGCGGTGCGGTGCTCGAGGATTTCCCGATAGTCCTGGTACGGCGTCCGGTCGGAAACCTCGAGCACGAGACGGGAATCGGAGAGACCGATCTTCTCTATCTGGCCGACTGCGATCGTCAGGTCCTGATGCGCATTCATGCGTTCGAGGTCGGTTTCGACGACCTGAAATTTGACCGAAGAGGAGCCGCTGTTAAGAACCAGGATTTTCATTCTTCCTCCCGGAGGCGGCGATCAGGCGAGCCCCGGTTTGTCGTCGGGAAGGCGGTCCGTCCGCCGCCGGTTGGCGTCGTAGGTGAAGAATCCACGACCGGTCTTGGCGCCGAGGAGGCCGCCCCGAACCAACCGTTTGAGGAGAGGGCACGGTCGGAAGCGCGGTTCGCCGCTTTCGTGATAGAGATGCTGCATCCAGTTCAACACGCGATCGAGACCGACCCGGTCCGCCCACTCGAGCGGACCCGACCGGAAGTCGTAACCGAGCTTGAGCGCGAGATCGACCTCGGGCGCCTCCGCCACCCCTTCCATGACAATATGAATTGCCTCGTTGACGAGAGGCAGGACGGCCCGGGTGGTGACGAAACCCGGCATCTCGAAGACCTTGATGGGAACCTTGCCGAGCACGCGCGCGAACTCGATCGCCCGCTCATAGACCTCATCCGAGGTGAGCTGACCGCGCACCACCTCGACGACCCGGGTGGTCGTCACCGGGTACAGGAAATGCATTCCGACGATGCGCTCGGGCCGCGTGTTCTGAGCCGCGAGCTCGGTGATCGAAAGGGTGGAGGTGTTGATCACGATCGGGTGATCCGCCGGCATTCTGCTGTCGAGCTCACGCAAAATCCGGCGTTTGAGCCCGAAGTCTTCCTGGACGGCTTCAACAGCCAGATCACTGTCGGTTGCGCAGTCGAACTGAGTCACCCATGAGATCCGCGAGAGGATGGCCTTCTTCTCGGAGTTGGTCAGGCCGAAGCGGGCGATCTCGTGCTCGAGGGACTGGTCGAGCTCGTTCTGCGCAGCCTGAAGAGCCTCCTGGTCGACCTCCTTGAGGTAGACGTTGATCCCCTCTTGAGCGACCTTGGTGGCGAGGGAACGCCCCATCATCCCACCGCCGATGATTGCAACTCGGTGTAGCTCCCAACTCATGGGCGAAGTGTAGCAGAGCACCAGGAGATTGTGCCCAATTTCACAAAGTGATTCTGAGTCCCT
>JBGMRN010000236.1:0-5125 GCA_048061535.1 Thermoanaerobaculales bacterium
AAAAGTCAAGCCTTTACACAACAAATACTTAACTTGAGCATGTCAGGAGTTGTGGTCTCGAGGCAGCCGGGTGCTCGATTCCCTACCCCCAACAGGATGTGCACCTGCATCAAGTGGTGAGCTGAAGATCGTCGCGGTGAAATGCGGGTTAGATCAGTGGGTTGACATGTTCGACGCCCGTAAAACGCCGGAAGTCGTTGTCGGTGGAGTAGATCGGCGCACCAAGCTCGATGGCGAGGGCCGCCAGGTGCGCATCCGATGTCAGGTTGCCGGCCGTTCCGGCGCCGCGCAGCAGGTTGCGCAGGATCGCCCAGTGCTGATCGCCTGGACCGACCGCGTTGACATACGGTTGGCGGAGCCACGAGTCGACATAGCCGAGCGCCCGCTCCGGAGTGATCGGATGCTGAAACACGCCGGCGCGCGTCGTGATGCGGAGGAAGGCGAGCAGAACGATCCACGCCAGGCCGACCGGGGTCGTGCCGGACAGGGTTTCCTCCATCCACCGGCGCGCCGCCCGATGCTGGTGGGAGTCGGCATCGACCGCATAGATGAGGAGGTTGGCGTCGACGAGGATCACTTGCGCGCCTCGAGTTTGCGGACGATGGCCTCGTCCTCTAAAGCGTCGGCGAGACGCAATGCCCTGTCGAGGTCGATGCCGGGCAGGTTCCCGCCGAGCGAGGAGGGATCGAGCCGGTAACGGCGCGCTCTCGGCGGGGCATCGTTGGCCGAGATCCCGCGTCGCAGGGTTTCGTTGACCACCTGTTTGAAGGGCTTTCCGGCGCGGTGGGCGGCCTCCTTCAAACGTTTGAAAACATCGTCGTCGAGGGTGATCGTCGTCCTCATGGAAGCATCATAGCATAAATATCATTCGCATCAAAGCATCAAATGGAGCTGCCTTTCCATCACTCCGCCATCGCGAGCTCGAGTTCGTCGTGCTCGACCGCGAGGTCGCCGGCGTTCATGTGCTCGTACGCGCGGTGGACCCTGAGCAGGCGTTTGAGCTCGGCGATCGGCGTGGCGTGGGATGGTCCTCGATGCGCAGCTCGAGGACCCGGTCGGCCCACGAACGGTTGGTGGATTCACCCTTGACGATGAGCATGGCGGCCGACTGCTTGCCGCGGATGTCGCCGCCGACCGACTGTGCCGCCTCGAGGGCCGCCATCAGGCGGTCGGCGAGGTCACCTTCGGTGGACTCGTAGGCCTCGGCCATGGCGGGGACCACCTTGTCGTTGAGCATCATGTTGGCCTGCACGCTGTAGCCGTCGCAGACATTTCGGTTGCTCAGACAAAGGTGAAGTCGGCGGGGTAGAAGAACAGGATCGTCCATCTCCCCTTGTTTTTGATCTCGGCAAGACTGCGCTTGCCGAAGCCGTGGTTTTCGGGCTCGTAGACCGTGAGCTCGAAGTCCGGCACCGTCTGGCCGATTATTGCGGTGGTTGTCTCTTCCATCTCTTCTCCTTTCGGTGTGCAATGCCTCAGAGGCAGGGGGGAGTATAGAAGTACAGAGCCGAATTGGGAAGCGTTCTCGATAAGAAAGTTTTCCCTGTTGTATCCGATTCGTTCGATATTCGGCTCGGGTTCATGAAAACCGCTGCGCGGCCAACCGACACCCCGGGAACACTGGAGAAATTCTCCAATTGGGGGTAGTCTTCCGAAGATGACCACGGGTGGCCCGCGGCGTGTGCTGGTGGTTGACGACTCCAAGGTGCAGTGCGCCGTTTGGCGGCAACTGCTCGAGGAGCGTTACGGCGACCGAGTTTCGGTCGAGACCTACACCGATTCCTCCGCGGCGGTGACCCGGCTGGGGCCGGATATCCACCTCATGCTGTTGGACTGGGAGATGCCCGGGATGGACGGCAAGCAGGTGTTGCTCGCCGCCCGCGACGCCGGCGTCAACCTCAAGCGCATCATCATCACATCTTCCCACCCGGCTCATCGGCTTCACCAGGAGTTCGACAGCTCCGGGTGCCTGGCGGTGATCGAGAAGGTCGAGCCCGAACAGCAGGCGGCCTTCCTGATGATCCTCGATTCCATCATGCGCCGGTAGCAATCGCAATTCGAGAAACGAATTGCGGTTTCGGAACTTTTGCGGTCGCGTGTGCGTAGTCTTGTTCAGGAGGACCTGAAGATGCTCGAAGTGCTCGCCGTGCTCACGCTGCTCTTCATCGGCGTCGTCGTGTTCGGTGTGATAGCCGTACTGGCGGGGCTCTTCAAGATCGTGTTGAAGCTTGCTCTATTGCCGATAGTGCTCGGTTTCAAAGCGCTGTTCGCCGTCATCGGGTTCGTCATCGCCCTGGTGGTCCTCGGCCCGGTCGTGCTCGCCCTCGGCCTCCTCTTCCTGATCCCGCTCCTCGTCCTAGGAGGAACCGTCTGGGCCGGAGTACCCCTGGTGACGTAAAAGCCAGCCCACATCATTCGATGTGGGCTGCCTTTCCGCAATTCGCGAAGCGAATTGCTACTTGAGCATCATCCAAAGGTAGGCGTAGGTCAGGGCCCCGGTGTAGGCGCGCTGGTTGAGGTTGGCGCCCGCGGCGTGCCCGCCCTCGGTGTTTTCGTAGTAGTAGACCGGCTTGCCCATGTCGGTCATCTTGGCGACCATCTTGCGTGCGTGGGCGGGGTGGACCCGGTCGTCGCGGGTCGAGGTGTAGAAGAAGACCTTGGGGTAGTCCTTCTTCGGGTCGAGGTTCTGGTACGGGGACCAGGTCTTGATGTACTCCCAATCCTCCGTGTCGGGGTTGCCGTACTCGGCCATCCAGCTCGCCCCGGCGAGGAGCTTGTTGTACCGTTTCATGTCGAGAAGGGGCACCTGACAGACGACTGCCTTGAAGAGTTCCGGCCGCTGCACGAATGTCCCGCCGACGAGGAGACCGCCCTGGGAGCCGCCCATGATACCGAGGTGTTCAGGCGAGGTGATCTTGCGCGCGATGAGATCTTCTGCGACCGCGATGAAATCGTCAAAGTTGTTTTGGTGTTTCTCCTTCATCGCTCCCTGATGCCACTTGGGCCCGAACTCCCCACCGCCGCGGATGTTGGCTACCACGTAGACGCCCCCCCGCTCCACCCAGGCATACCCCGTCGCGGCCGAGTACCTCGGTTTCATGGAGATCTCGAAACCTCCGTAACCGTAAAGCACGGTTGGGTTGGCGCCGTCGGCCTCGAAGCCTTTGGGCATGAATACGAAGTAGGGGATTTTGGTGCCGTCTGACGAGGTCGCTTCGTATTGCACGACCTTCATTCCGTCAGAGTCGAAGTACTCCGGTGTGGTCTTGATTTTCTCCGGAGCCTCACCGTCACGCACCAGGTAAAGGCTCGACGGAGTGAGGAAGTCGGTGTAGGTGAAAAAGAACGAGTTGTCCACATCGCCGGTCGTGCTGATGCCGACGGTGCCCAGGCCGGGGAGCTCGATCTCCTCGGACGACCACCCCTCGTCTCCGGAAGTGAGGCGGTACAGCCGCCCGCGAACGTTGTCGAGGGTGCTGTAGAGGAGGTGGTCGACGGTGGTGGCGACGCTGCCGAGTGAGATCCTCTCGGAGGGCTCGAAGAGCACGTCGAACTCCCGGCCGCCCGCGAGGAAATCGTCGAGATCGATGGCGAGGAGGGCGCCCTGCGGATAGGTGACACCACCCACAGACCAGTCGGAGCGCAGGGCGACCACCATCCGATCCTTGAAAAGGCCCTGCATGCTGGCGTCCTCAGGCAAATCGAGCTTGACCAGCCGGCCGCCCAAAACCAGATAGGTGGTTCCGCGGAAGAACTCCGGCGTTTTGTAAACGATGTCGTAGCGACCTTCCGGTGTAATTTTGGTGTAGGCGCCGACCGCCACGTCGTCCACCGTGCCTTCGAAAATCTGCTTGGCTTGTGTGAGAGGAGTGCCGCGTTCCCACAATCTGACCGTCCTCGGGTAGCCCGAGGTGGTGAGCGAGCCCTCGCCGAAATCGGTTCCCACCCAGATGGTGTTTTCGTCCTTCCAGGAGACCCGGGCCTTGGCCTCGGGGAGCCCGAATCCGTCGTTGACGAAGCGCTTGGCGGCGGTGTCGAACTCGCGCTGAACGGCGGCGTCGGCACCGCCTCGGGAGAGCGACACCATGCAGCGTCGATACTCGGGGGCGAGGCAGGTTGTTCCCTTCCACACCCAGTTCTCATCCTCGGCTTCGGCGAGCGCGTCGATGTCGAGCACCGTCTCCCAGGTCGGTGATGCCTGGACATACTCGTCGAGGAAGGTGCGGCGCCATAAACCCCGTACGTGTTCTTTATCCCGCCAGAAGTTGTAGATCCAGGCGCCGCGGATCGAGGGCGACGGGATGCGATCCCGCGAGTTGTAGATCTCGATCAGCTTTTCGTGGATCGGCGCGAACTCGGGAACAGCCTCGAGCTCGGTTGTGTCGGCGGCGCTCCGCGCCTCGACCCAGGTCAGCGCCTTTTCACCCTCGACCTCCTCGAGCCAGAGGTAGGGGTCTTCATCGCCTGCGACGGCGAGGGTGGCCGACATCAGAGAGACCAGGATCGCGGCCAGAACAGAGTGACGCATGGTTATCTCCTCCCGTCGAAAATTCCGAATTCCTCAATCCAGAATTCCGAATTCCGAGTTCCGAATTACCTCGCGTACGTCCCCATCAGCTTCGCTGACCCAAGCAGGCGTCCCTCCATCGCCTCCACGAGCGCCGCCTTGTCGGTCGTGGGCGAGAGGTCGAGGATGGTGTCGAGGGCGTAGAGCTTGAAGAAGTAGCGGTGGGTCCCCGAGGGCGGCGCCGGTCCGCCGTAGCCGGTGCGCCCCCAACTGTTGCGCCCTCCTGCCGATCCTGCGGGTTCAGTCCCCTCGGCGATGACGGCGGCCTCCGGGGGGATGTTCCACAGCACCCAGTGGACCCACGTGCCCATGGGCGCATCGGGGTCGTCCATGATCAGGGCGAGGCTCAACGTGCCGTCGGGGAGGTCGTCGACCCGGAGCTCGGGACTGAGGTCGGCGCCGTCGGCGGTGAAACGGGCGGGGATCGGTTGGCCGTTTTCGAAGGCCGGAGAGGAGATGCGGAGGGTGTTCATGGATACCTCCTCGACGCCCGGGGCGGGAAGTTGTGGCCCGCGGGCACAAGCGAGCGGCGCGACCAGCACCATGCCGACACAACAG
>JBGMRN010000237.1:0-3873 GCA_048061535.1 Thermoanaerobaculales bacterium
TCATCGCCGGGGACTCGGTGATGACCGGAACCGTCCTCGAGGAGGGGCTTCGCGGTGCCGGCGGGCATCTGTTGAACGCGCTCGGCGAGCGGTACATGGAGCGCTACGACCCGGAGAAGATGGAGCGTTCCACACGAGACCGGGTATCACGAAGCAGTTTTCTCGAGATCAGAGCCGGACGCGGGACCATGAACAACGGGGTGCTCCTGGACGTGCGTCATCTCGGTAAGGAATTCCTGCTGAAGTCTTCGCCCGGGATGTACAAACGCTGTCTGTCTGTAGGATACGACATGGCGTTCGACCCGATCGAGGTGACTCCGACCGCGCACTTTCAGATGGGCGGGATTCGAATCGATGCTGATTGCCGAACGAGCCTGCGGGGACTTTTCGCAGCCGGAGAAGACGCCGGCGGCGTGCACGGGGCCAACCGCCTTGGCGGCAATGGCGTCGCCGAATCCATGGTGTTCGGTGCCATCGCGGGCGAGACCATGGCGTCGTTTGCGGGCGAAGTGTCCCTGGTCGAGCCCGACGCGGATTGGACCGCCAAGGCCGTGCGGCGATTCGCCGAGTCCAGCAACGGCAACGGCGTCAACCCTTTCGACCTGCGCGAACGGATCGGGGAGGTAACTTGGCAGCATCTGGGCATCATCCGCAGCAGCGAATCCCTGGCAAAAGCTGCACAGGCCCTGACTGAGATCGAGGCCCAATTGGACGACCTGACCGTGACCGGGCCACCGGCGGCTAATCATCTCGTCGATCAGGCGCTCGATATCGAGAACCTCCTTTGCGTCGCCCGCCTCATTCGGGTGGCGGCGTCGATGCGCAAGGAAAGTCGCGGAAGTCATTACCGCGAGGACTTCCCCGACCGTGACGACGACCATTTTCTCGTCAACTTCCACCTTCGCCGTGACCGGGGTGGCGAGCCGCGGATCGAAAGCCGAGCGGTCCGCTTTTCGCGGCGGACGCCGGACCAACTCGAGGGGGAAACGATCATCGCCGGCAACACCGCCCGGCAGCGTCCGGCGAAGGCTTGAGGGAAATGTTTCGCGTCTACTCGCTGATCGGTAGATGTATTTCAATGACATTGCAACGCAGGGGGAAATTGAGGCATGGCACCCGAAAGCGACAACCAGTTCGTAGCGCTGCGCGTAGACCGCTCGAAGCCCGGAAAGGAGCTCACGGAATACATGGTCGCCGTTGGCGGGCTGCACAGTCGTGTCCTGGACGCTTTGCTGCGTGTCCGTCACCAGCAGGATGCGACGCTCAGCTTCCGGTACGCTTGCCGGGTCGGCATGTGCGGCTCCTGTGCAATGATGATCAACGGCCGCGAGCGGCTCGCCTGCCAGACTTCCGTCAGCGAGCTCGGGGGCACGATTACGCTGGCTCCGTTGCGGTCATTGCCCGTGCGGAGGGACCTTGTGGTCGATATGGGGCCGTTTTTCGATACCTTTCGGCGCGTTAAAGCGGCCTTGATACCGGAGACGCCCGACCTTCAAGAGATCCGCGAGTTGCCTCCCGGATCCTGCCGTCGCAGCACCATCGAGCGTCAGAACGGATGCATAACCTGTGGTGCATGCTTCTCCGCATGCGAGTGGACGCGTCGGCGAAAGCGCTACATCGGCCCTGCCGCCACGAACCGCGTGTTCATGTTGATGCTGGACGACAAGGATCGACTCAAAGGTGCCAGACTGGCCTCTGTCCGCAACGACGACAGCGCTCTGCGCTGCCACACCATCGGTGATTGCAGTGTCGTCTGCCCGGTCGATGTGCCGCTGCACACAGGGTTGCGACGGCTGCGCGGTATGGTCGCCAAGGGCTGAGCCGCGCTGTGCGGATGCTGACGATGGCTACCGGCACTCAGAAACAGGCTTTGACCGTCGGCGACGTCGCCCGGCATCCGGGTAGCGCGTTGCCGCAACGGATCGCGCTGCGGGAGGGCGAGCGCTGCCTCAGCTACGCGGACGTCAACCGGCGGGCGGACGGTCTCGCCACCGCCCTCGGACGCCTGGGTATCCGCAATGGGGACGTGGTGACGGTGTTCCTGCCGAGCTGTATCGACTATCTGCTGGTCGTTCTGGCAACGGCTCGGGTCGGTGCCGTGTTCTCGCCAATCAACCCTCGCTACAAGATCAAGGAAGTCACCGACATCATCGCTCGCGCCCGGCCGAGCGTGGTGGTGACCGACGACCAACGGCTGGTCCTACTCGAGACAGCCATCGCAGATGCGGGCGTGCATGCGCCACGAGTGGTCCTGTCCGGTCCAGACCAAGAGAAGGCGCGGGGGGACGACTCGGCACCGCTTTCGTTCGACCGCTTGGTCGAGACCGATCCCGGGCCCGTTGCTCCCGTCTCCGGCGACGACCATTTCAGCCTGATGTTCACCTCCGGCACCACGGGTACGCCGAAGGGCGCGCTCGCCACCCACAGGGCGCGCATGCTGTGGGTTTCGAACGCTGTCGCCCTTTACGGTTTGAGCGCCGATGACGTCTACCTGAGCGTCATGCCGCAAGTGCATTCGGCGGGGCTCACCTTCGCACTGATGCATCTTTATGTGGGTGGGACCGTCGAGATTCTTCGCGACTTCGACCCCGACGACTTTCTGCAGCTGGTCGAACGGCATGGCGTGACCTCGAGTCTTGCGGTGCCATCCATGCTGACGATGATCCTGGAGACGCTCGACAGAACGCATCGGTGTTTCGATTTCTCCAGTCTGCGGCGGCTCGTGAGTTGCGGCGCACCGTTGGAGCCCGGCCGCAAGAAGCAGATCATCGAGCGCCTCACCCC
This sequence comes from Thermoanaerobaculales bacterium, assembly GCA_048061535.1. Classification (GTDB taxonomy): domain Bacteria; phylum Acidobacteriota; class Thermoanaerobaculia; order Thermoanaerobaculales; family Sulfomarinibacteraceae; genus Sulfomarinibacter. The sequence goes on from JBGMRN010000237.1 coordinate 2,785, forward strand.
ACATCTGTACGACTACTATGGATCGACCGAATCCAACAGCATGACCGTGCTCATGCCAGGAGACCAGTTGCGCAAGCCCGCCTCCGTCGGCAAACCGTTTTCGAACGTTGAATTGAAAATTGCCGCCGCTGACGGCAGCCCCGCTCCAGCCGGGGAGACAGGCTTGATCTGGTGTCGCAATCCGTCCGTCATGACCGGCTACCTGGGGCAGGAGAAAGAGACCCGGGCGGTGTTCCGGGACGGATGGTTCAATACCGGCGACCTCGGCTACCTGGACCATGAAGGGTTCCTTTTCCTCGTCGGCCGGGATACGGATATCATCAACAGTGGCGGCTTCAACATATATCCCCGCGAGATCGAGCAGGTTCTGTTCGAACATCCAGGGGTGCTCGACTGCGCGGTCGTGGGGGCTCCGCACCCGACGTGGGGGCAGGCGGTCTCGGCCTACATCGTTGCGCGGGAAGGCTGGAACCTCGGCCTGACAGAGGTCCAGGATCATGTCAGCCGGCATCTCGCCGATTTCAAGAAGCCGCGCAAAGTGAAGTTCGTGAAATCGCTGCCGAAGAACGCCGGCGGTAAGACCATCAAGTCAGCGCTTCCGCCAATGTGAGCGCCAGGGCCAGGAGATGATGACATGACCGTGATCGCGAAAAACAAAAAGCCGGGCGTCGACATCGCCCGTTACGACATGTTCATCGGCGGCAACTCCTGTCCCTCGCGGGGGGGACGTTACTTCGAGGTGATCAACCCCGCCACCGAGGAAGTTATCGCCGAGGTTGCCGAAGGCGTGCCCGATGACATCGATTGTGCCGTCAAATCCGCGTGGGGTGGCTTTGCTTCGCTCGCCCGGATTTCGGCCCGCGATCGTGGCCGCCTGCTCTATGATTTAGCCCGTGCGTTGGAACGTGATTTCGACGGCTTCGCCGAACTCGAATGCGACAACCAGGGAAAGCCGATCCGGCACGTCCGCGGTTTTGACATTCCCAACGCGATCGAGACACTGGAATATTTCGCCGGCGACGCTACCAAAGTGCGGGGCTCGACCGTGGCCACGGAGCCGGCGATGTTCAACTATGTCCGCCGGGAACC
>JBGMRN010000237.1:3973-5117 GCA_048061535.1 Thermoanaerobaculales bacterium
CACCCCGGCATACGCAAGATCAGTTTCACGGGAAGCACCGCCACCGGTCAGGCCGTGGCTCATAACGCGAGCCTGCACCATACGCCGACCACCTTGGAGCTCGGCGGCAAGTCTGCCAACATCTTCTTCGAGGACATCGATCTGGAATCCGCTCTCAAAAAGGCGGTCCTCGGATCCTTTCACAACGCCGGACAGATGTGCCTGGCCGGCTCGCGGTTGCTTCTCCACGAATCCATTTACGACGCGTTCGTCGAAAAAATGGCGGCCTATGCCGGCCAGATGCGGATCGGTGACCCGCGTGACGAACGAACCCAGGTCGGACCATTGATTTCCGAGCGCCAACGAACCCGGGTCCTGGACTACATAGAAGATGGCCGAAATTCGGGCGCCAAGCTCGTGGTCGGTGGCGGTCGACCGAGCGGCATCGGCAGAGGGTTCTTCGTGCAGCCGACGGTCTTCACCGAGGTGGATCCGAAGTCGCGTATCGGGCGGGAGGAGATTTTCGGGCCGGTCTCGTGCGTCTTCCGGTTCCGCGATGAGAGACAAGCGCTGGCCCTCGCCAACGACAGCGATTACGGGCTGGCCGCCGGGATACACACCAATGACCTGGCCCGCGCCCACCGCATGGCGGCGGCACTCGAGGCGGGGACCGTGTGGATCAACACCTTTGCCTATTTGACCCCGGGCGCGCCCTACGGTGGTTACAAGGCGAGCGGCTACGGGCGCGGATTGGGACAAGAGGGCACCGAGAGTTATAGTCAGCTGAAGACCGTTTTTGTAAGCCCGAACCGAGGTTGACCATGAGCTTTCAAAAGATCCGCGTCGACGTCGAGGACGGAATCGCGACACTGACGCTTTGCGATCCCGATCACCTCAACGCCATGAGTCTGGCAATGCGTCTCGAGTGCGTCGACGCGCTGCGCCAGATCGAGCGCGACGCTACCGGCCATTGCATCATCATTACCGGTGAAGGAGATAAGGCGTTCTCGGCGGGCGCCGATATCAACGAGGTCAGAACGCGAACCGTCTCCGGAGAACTGTCGACAGAGGCGCAACTCCGTCGCGAGCTACCGCGGCTTATCGAGACTCTTCGGATCCCCACACTCGCGTGCATCAACGGGTATTGCCTGGGCGCCGGCCTCGA
>JBGMRN010000238.1:0-5114 GCA_048061535.1 Thermoanaerobaculales bacterium
CCGGTGAGATATGCGGGCTAAATGCCGCTCGGAAGACCCTCTCTGGGGTTGCGCTCATATAGCTCGGCGATGCTCCGCGCCATCTCCTCGCCCGCCGGTGAGACCACCTTGGGCACAACGATCTGCACCGTGTAGAGATGGTCGCCGAAGGCTCGGGTCTTCATGTTGCGAACCCCCTTGCCGCGCAGGCGGAATGTACGTCCGGAGTTCGTCCCCGCCGGGATCTTCGCCCGTACCGGACCATGCACCGTGCCGATTTCCACCTCTCCACCCTTGTAGGCCTCGGAGAAGGTCACCGGAATCGTGGTGAGGATGTTGTCACCCTCGCGTTTGAAAAATGGATGAGCACGGACCCCGACCCGAACGAAGAGGTCGCCCGGCTTGCCACCATCCCTCCCCTCTGCACCCTTGCCCGCCATGCGCACCCGCTGACCGGCACCGATTCCCTCGGGGATCTTCACCCGCAATCGTTCGGTGGAGACCACGACGCCCGCACCGTGGCAACTGGCACACGGGCGCGCGCCCGCGCTTCCGGTTCCTTTACAGGTGGAACAACGGACCTGGCGTTGGACTGGAATCGTGACCGCCGTCCCTCGGACAGCATCGGCAAACTCGATCTCCACTTCGATCTCGTGGTCGGCGCCTCTGCGAGGCCTGGGCCGCTGGCGTGCGGTGCGGCCGCCGCCGAAAAACTGCCCGAAGAGATCGCCGAGATCGGGAACCCCCTGGGCGGCGGACTTGAGATCTTCGAAGTCGACCCGGTAACCCCCGGCGTCCCGCCACGTCGTGCCGGTCTGCCGGAATGGATCGAAACTCGCGCCGGAATCCCCCTCGACCCGACCGAAAGTATCGTACTGCGATCGCTTTTCCGCATCGGAAAGCACCGTGTACGCCTCCTGGATGTCCTTGAATCGCTGTTCAGCGTCAGGGTTCCCCGGGTTCACATCGGGGTGAAACTTGCGGGCGAGCTTGCGATACGCCTTCTTGATCTCCGCAGCGTTCGCGGTTCGCTCGACTCCGAGGGTCTTGTAGTAGTCACGGGCCACGTTGCCTCCTGGGGATCTGCGGACGTCTTACCGCCGCCCACCGGCCTAGAATGAAATATGAGCGAGATTCTATTAAATATCAACCACCCCGTTCCAAGGCTTTTCTCAAAGGACCAAGCCAGCCGCGTTAGAATAGCGAGCATGGAGGCTGTGCTTCTGCTTCCGCTCCTTCTGGTGGCGGCCGTTCCCGCGAGCCGGTGGCGTTCGATCCTGCCCTTGATGACCGGTCTGATTCTGGCGTCGGTGTTCAATCTACCGTGGATCTTCGACCAACTTCAGGTGTCGGAGAACGCGGAGCAACCGATTCTCCGTCTGCTCGCCATGCCGATGTTCTCCCTGGTCGCCAACACCCTGGCCGCCACGCTCATCATTTGGGGTCTGGTGATGGTGCTACGGGCGCGGAGCCCCCAGGAACGACTGGCTCGAACTCTGGTCGCTCGGGGCGACTACCTCGGCGCGGCCCAAATGTATGCCCAGGCGGGCGAGCTGCGGCAAGCGCTGAAACTATTCCAAAGAGGCAGAGCGTGGAGTGAGGCGGGGAAGGTCGCTCTCGAGCTGGGTCGTCAGCGGGAAGCCGCGGAGTTCCTCCGCAAGGCCGGCGGCAGACGCCTCGGTGACGCTTCCAGAATCTTTCGCCGTGCTGGAGATACGGCGGCGGCGCAGCGATGCGATCGTGATCTCGCTCAATGGTTGATGGGTGAAGGCCGGTTCGACGAAGCGATCGAAGCCTGGCTGCGAGCGGGCGACCCACAGCGCGCTGCCGGCGCCGCTACGGTTGCCCTCGAGGACGGGCGCCTGACATCGTCGCATCAGGCCCTGCGGGCTGCACGACGCGCAGTCGAGCAGACCGGCGACCACCGAACGCTGGCCCGGCTGCACGAGGTGGAAGGCAATTGGCAGGCAGCAGCGCACACATGGAGGGCGGCCGGGCAACACAAGCGCGCCGCGGAGAACTTCCGCAAGGTTGGCCTGTTGCACGAAGCGGCGATGGAGGAGGCCGCAGCCGGCAATCCGCGCCAGGCGGCGCAGCTGCGAATTCACCAGCTGAAGAGCATGCGTGATCGCCTCCGGATCTGTGAGGCGCAGGGTCCGGCCGGGCGCGAGGAGGCAAGACGGCTTCAGCAGCAGGTGGACCGCGAAGGCGAGCTGCTGGTTCCGTTGCTCACAAAACTCGGCATGCGAGTCGAGATGATTGAGGTTCTCAGCGCTTCCGGACGCGTCGAGGAAGCGGTCGAGAAACTGGTGCAACAGGACGCGCCGGCGGAGGCTGCCGAGCTGGCCTCGAGTGCCCAGCTATGGGGCGTGGCCGCACCACTGCTCGAGGGCCTGAACCGGTGGGGCGAGGCGAGCGATGTCTACGAACTCGCCGGCGACATCGAGGCCTCCGCCCGTTGTGCCGAGCGTGCGGGTGAGGATGAGCGTGCCCTCCAACTTTACCGAGGTCTCGGCATGGCCGACCGTACCGCCCACTGCATGGCACGTATCGGGTACCTGCAAGACGCGCTCGTGGAACTCCACCGGGCGGGAATGATCGGCGAGGCTTGCACGGTGTTGCAGAACCACCCGGGACCAATTCCCGATATTCCCGATGTCGTCCTCGACATGGCGCAGTGGGCCCGCAAACACCGGTCTCGCGAGGAAGCGATCGCCTGTCTTCAGCGCGCGGTTATCGGTGTCGCCCTGCAACCGGGCCGCCTCGGTCCCGCAGTCGCGCTGGCCCGAGAGCTTTTTGAAGCCGGCGAGATAGCGCCGGCGAAGGCTCAGCTCGAGAGGATCCTCGCTTTCGACTACTCCTTCGAACCCGCACGTACCCTGCGCGCCGAAATCGAGGCCGGCGCCATCGACCACAAGCGCACCCGTCCGTCGGCAGCGAAGGAGGGCGTCGAGCCGAAAGCCGGGCTGGCTGCTCAACAGAGGTACGAGATCCTCAACGAGCTCGGGCGCGGCGGAATGGGCGTTGTTTACAAGGCGCGCGACACCCGCCTCGAGCGGGACGTGGCGATCAAGGTCCTACGAACCACTTCCAAGGAAGAAGCTTCGCGCCTCGAACAGGAGGCGAAGGCTGCGGCGACCCTCAATCACCCGGGCATCGTCACGGTCTACGATTTCGAGGCCGGGTTCGACGGGTATTTCATCGCCATGGAATTCGTCCCCGGAGAGGCGCTCGATCAACTCCTGAAGACCGACCCTTCGCGGGTGCGTGCCAGCCTCGCGCCACTGTTGCTGCGGCTGGCCGACGCCATCGCCTACGCCCACGACCACCACGTCATCCACCGCGATCTGAAACCGGGAAACATCCTGCTCACTCCCAAGAATGAGGTGAAAATCCTGGACTTCGGCATCGCCGCCCGACTCGACCGCAGTGTCACCGAGCCGTCAACAGTTTGCGGCACCCCCTTTTACATGGCCCCCGAGCAAATCCGCGGAGAAACACCAACTCCTGCAACCGATATCTACGCGTTCGGCGCCACCGCCTTCCACCTTGCTACCGCCAGGCCGCCCTTCCATACAGGCAACGTCATCGACGCCCACCTCAGCGCTCCCCCTCCGGATCCGCTCGAGCTGGTTCCGGAACTCGACCCCGAGTTGAGTCGAGTCATCCTGCGCTGCCTCGCCAAAGAGCCCGGCAGTCGCTTTGAAAGCGCCCATACGCTCCGCTCATCGCTGGAGAAACTATGTCTTTGAAGAGTCCGTCCGAATGGTCTGAAGCAACCGAGGAACGAGGTCCCACCAGATGAATTTTCGCGAGATCTGGCGACGCCCGGAGGCGCGCTTCTTGATTCTGTTCCTGACCATTCTCGGCGTCGGCTTCACCACCATCGCCCTCAAGCAGGTCAACGATGCGGTTGTGGTCCCTTACACCGCATTCGTGGCGCGGGTCTCCGGCGCGGTGCTCCGTCTGTTTGGAGAATCCGCCACCGTCAACTCGTGCGTGGTCAGCTCTCCCCGATTTGCGGTAACCATCTACAACGGCTGCAACGGCCTGATCACGAGCCTCATCTTCATCTCGGGAGTTCTCGCGTTTCCGGCACGGTGGGGCGCGAAGGTAGTCGGCGTGTTCGGCGGTCTCCTCGCCATCCAGCTCATCAACCTGGTGCGCATCGTGTCGCTTTTCTACATCGGAATCTACTTGCCCGAATTCTTCAACGAATCCCATATCTTCGTGTGGCAATCGCTGGTGATCCTCGCCGGTATCTCACTGTGGATCGTCTGGGCGCAGCGGTTTGCGGCGCCCGCCAAGGAGAGGGTCTAGGTGTTCCCCGGCTCAAGAACGACCATGCCGAGGCCTCCGAAAATGGGCGCGTCTGCGACGGGGCACAGCAGGTGAAGCGCAAGGCATCCTTCCAGCAGAACGAGGCCAACAAAACAGCCCCCCGTGGCACCGCAGGATCTGTCGCGACTACCTCACCGCACCAGAATTTTCTGCGTCGTCTTCCGCTCGCGCTGCTGGTCGCGATGATGGCGTGGGCGCTGATGCTCCGGCCGGCGATCGACGTGGCGGTTGCCGGGCTTGCCCAGACCCTGATTCGGGCCTTCGAGTACCCCCGGGTGACGAGACTCGTCGTCGTTCAGGAGCACCGTGTCGAGGTACGCCGCGCCGATTTCCGGAGTGACTCGAAGATCCCCACGATTCCTCTGACCGAAAACAACTTCAATACCATCGTCCTGCTCGCCCTCTACCTCGCCCTGCCCCGGCCATTTTCTCGAAAACAGCTGGAGCGGCTCTTCATGGGCTGGTGCGTGCTCTATCTTTCCCAGTCGATGAACCTCCTCTTCCATGTCAAGACCCTCTACGCCATCGGTCTCGGCGAGTGGAGCCAACAGAACTACTCCGAATTTGCCCGCAACTTCTTCGGTTTCTGGCGCTACTTTACGGACCTCCCCGGGAGGTTTTCCTTCCCCTTTCTAATCTGGCTCGGGTTCAACTGGGACCTTGTCATGCGGCTGCTCGGTCTCGGGGTCGAGCCGAAGGCCCAAACCAAAACGCGGCGGGCTAACTAGTTAGTTCCCATCCGGAAACTCCGGAGGGGACAGCGCAGTTCTCGATGCGGAAACGAGCGATTTTTT
>JBGMRN010000239.1:0-5092 GCA_048061535.1 Thermoanaerobaculales bacterium
GAATTACGGCATGAAGAACACCGGGTCCTGAGCGCTACCGTCGATCACGACCATGTAGGACAGGAACTCTCCGTCGGCGCTGACAACCACCGAGCCCACCGGGTTCGGCGCCACCCAGGCCGCGCCGAAGAGCTTGTCCACCGACCTCTGGCGAACGGTCCGCGGAGGCACACCGAGCGTGGCCGTCGCGAGCTGAGCACCGTCTGCGTCCCGGAGGGTGAACACGAAGTTCGTCCACTGGCCGCTGGTGACCACGCCGATGTTGGTACGAAAACCGTCGATCATTCGAACGCCCGGGAGCCAGACGTCGCCCGCCGCCAGCTTCTCGACCGGCACGCTGCGCACGGCGTTGCCGGAGGTCCCGCCCTGCGGCCCGGCAGTGAACACCCTCGAGGTCACCACCACCAGGCCGGTCGCGTCGACCGTCAGCACGCCGGTACCGTCCTCGATGCCGAACTGCTCGAAAGCGACATCATCGAGCGCCACCGTTGCGAAGGGACCGAGCTGGATCGGCGCGGTCGTGAGCCCGCCGCCCGAGTTATCGGTGGCGGCCGGCAAGTACTCAAGATCGACTGTGATCACGGCGCCCGTCGCGTTCCACACCGACACCGTCGAGCTCCAGAATGTGCCGTCCTTGCCCGGGTTATGGGCCACCACCGGAACGATCCAGTTGTCGGCCGGCGCCTTGCCCAGGTAGATCGCCGAGTCCGTCGACAGGTTGTCGACCAACGAGGCGAAGGCGATCGCCTCTTCGGGCAGGGTGACCCGCACGGTCATCGGCACCCCCTCCTGGGTGAGGCCCGGGAAGAGCTGCTGGACCGACCACTGGTTCTGCATACCCGCCCCGATGAAACGTTGCACGCCGCTGCCCACCAGACCGTCCTCTCCGCGAAAGAGCTCGAAGGCGGCCCACAGGCCCTGCAATTGGCCGGCGGTCACCAGAATGTTGGAGCGGAACAATCCATCGTGGATGAGCCCCGGCAGCGAGACCACACCCGCTGACGGGTTCGCGACCGCGGGCAGGCCGGCGCCGAGGTTGCCGAAAACCTGTTCGGCGAAGGTTCGCGAGATCATCACCGGACGCACGGGGCCCACGCCCAACGCTTCGACCGTGATAGCCCCACGGCCGTCACCGGCGCCGAAGGTGTTGCGCACAAGGTCCTCGAGGAGCAGGGTCTCGAAGCCGTTCAGCGAACGTTCAACCGTGATCACTGCACCGTCACCCGGCCGGTAATGGAGCCGCAACCCCATGCGCAGTGAGATCGGGTTGGCGGCCACCACATCCGAACGCCACGGGGTTCCCCCGACACCGTCCACATGCGCCACAACCGGAATAGTCACCGGGTCGACGGGCACCGAGGTCGGGGTCGGCGTGCGGGTGGGCGTCGCAGTCGCGGTGCGGGTCGGCGTCGGCCCCGCAGGGGTCGCAGTCGGCGTCGGGGTCGGAGTCGGCGTCAGCGTCGGTCCTCCAGGCGTGATCGTCGGGGTCGGCGTCAGCGTCGGTCCTCCAGGGGTGATCGTCGGGGTCGGGGTCGGCGTCGGCGTCGCCGGGGGGTAGAGGTACTGCGTGCAGGCGTTGTCGAGCGCTGTGTGCGGGTTGCAGCAGTTCCCGTTCATCAGCGAGTCGGCCGGGGTTGTGTGGCTGAAACCCAAACCATGGCCGAGCTCATGGGTGAGCATGAGCTCGAAGTTTGTTCCAGAGAGGCAGGCGCCCGAGCCATTGTTGACCACCACGAACCACGACGAGGCCGTGTACCAGGTCTTGCCGTCGAAGGTGTGAATTCCACCGAACCACGGCCCGCCGAAAGCCAACGTGCCGCCGCAGTTGACGAGATCCCCGATGTCGTCGCAGGGGTCGTTGAAGACCACCATATCCGTGCCCGCGGGGGGGGCATCGCTGTCGTCGCCCGAACAAAAAGAAGGCGCGACCTTGGTTCCGCTGTAGATGAGATCCAGCTCGGTTGAACTCACGCCCATCCACCGATCCAAGGCATTGCTCACCTTGGTGGCGCTGGCGCTGCCGAGGTCAGCGTCGAAGGCACTGTCCGCCCACAGCTCCTGCGACCGACCGCGATCGAACTTGCGCCACCGGATCGAGGTCGCGCCCGAGACCATGAACACGCAGTCAGCGGGCGCCGCCTTGGCTGCCGGGGCCCATTCGTCGCCGTCCGCCACAACCGGCGCCCAGTCCCAGCCTGCCTCACCGCCGACCGAGCGCCGCACCCGATCGAGGAATCGCGCCTCGTCCACCGTTCCCGGAACCAGCGCGGCGCCGCTGCCGTCCGACGCCATGCGCGCGATCTGCGATGCTTCCTCCACCGGAACAAGCACTCTGATGCCTTCTCGACTGTAGGCCCGGCGCAGGACGCTGTCCGCGAGCAGACGAGGCCGCCAGGAACCGTCGGCGCCAAGATCGGCAAAGATCAAGTAGACCTCTCCTTCGGCGAAACTGGGCGAGCCCGCCACCGCCCAGCCTGCGCCGTCGATCTCGCCGCCCGGGACCTTGACCCGAACGCGCTCCGCCACCGCCACCGGACCCTTGACCACCGCCAGAACCTCGAACTCGGTCTCGGTAGAGAGGTAGCTGAATCGGGGCACCGCCCGACTCGAACCCGCCCGGACGAGGAAGACGCCATCACTGTCCAACGCCAGCTCGCCGGGGTCGGCGGCCGGAATGATCGTGGTCGCCGGGGCGACCCCCGGAACGAGCAGGATGAGGAGAATGACGGAGGGGAAAAGCGCGCGCATCTTCATGAAAACAAGTATCGTTTCAATTAGACTACCGGTCAAGCCGGGGCGTGTGAGGCGTGTCACCGGCTCTCCCGGCCCTCGACATTGTCGAAACCTGCATGTCCTCTTCATTCAGGTCAGCCGTCAGATCCCGATTCCGCACGGTGGCAGAAGGACCCGCCTACGGTTTCAGGGTGCGTCGTGGCTGCCGGCGCCTGGGCCCGCTTATCGGATCTCTCCCACGTCGAAAAGAGCCAGGAACTTCGGGTCGTCGAGCAAGCCGTGGAAGGGTGGCAGCACCAGAGAAATGAAGTAGTCGCGCGTGCCCTGCTTCAGATATCTTCCCAGCTCGTCGATCGCCAGCTCGTCGTCGCCGAGCAGCGCGTGTGCAATTGCCACGTCAAAGAGAACAGCGCCGCCCTCGGGCTCGATTTCGGCGAGGCGGGCCAACCGAGATCGCGCCTCGACCTGCCTGCCCACCGTCGCATCGAGATGGACCAGCGCGAGTTCGGCCCTCACCGACCTTTGTCCGTCACCGATCGCGGCTTCGATTTTCTCCGCCTCCACCTCCGCCAGAGCCCCCGCCTCGACGATTGCCCCCGTCGCCATCAGCACGATCAGGAGGTCCCGCCCGGTCGCCGCCCGGCTGGCCCAAATTTTCCCGGCATCGACAAGCTCGAGCAGTTTCCGGTACCGAGGCAGTGCCTCCTCGGCCTTGCCTTGGGCAAACAGCACGTGGGCCAAATTCGGAAAGCCGTAGGGATGCTCCGGCGCCCACTCCAGCAGCAGCCGAAGCTCCTCTTCCCCTTCACTGAACCGCCCCTGAATGATGAGAGTCCACCCCAGCATCGAACGGTAGTTCGGGATCTCCGGCCCGAGCTCGACAAGCCGCCGCGACGCAGCCTCGGCCGCGGCCGCATCCGGCCGGCGACCGATATTGAGGAAGACGAGATTGATCAGCGGAACGCTGCTGAAGGGGTTGATCTCCGCCGCCCTCCAAAAAAGCTCGTTGGCCCTGTCGAAACGACCGAGCTGCATCTCGATCCGCCCGCGGTTGTTGTACGCAGGCCCGTGATCGGGGAACAGGTCACAGATCAGCTCGTAAACATCGAGCGCGCCCTCGAGGTCCTCGTCGACGAACTGGCGATTCGCCGCCTTGATCATCAGGTACTCGTTTTCGGGCAGGGAGCCCCCCTCTTCCAGGGCTTCACGCAAGAGGAGCTTGCCCTTTTCCGGCTGATCCAGGAACTGGATCAGCACCATTCCTAGCGAGGCCTTGGCGGTCGTGAACTGCGGGTCCTTCTCGATCGCCATCTCGAGCAGCGCCGCGGCCTCCTCGAACTCCGCGAGCCCCCACTTCACGTTGCTGAGGGCGAAGTACCGCAATGCCATCCACGACGAGGTCGTCACCTCGGTCACCGGCACGTCGTTCTTCTCGATCGATTCCAGGGACTCGCCGAGGCGGCTGCGCACCAACCGCGACAGCTCGTCGATGGCGGTGAGCAGTACCTCTTCCCGGCCCAGGGCGCTGACCCGGAACCGATCCACGTGGCGGCCGCTCTCCGGGTCCACCAGCACCGCCTGCAGCTCGAAGGCATCGCCGACCGAGAGGATGCGCGGCAGGAGCATCGCCCGCACGCCCGCGAACCGGCACACGTCACGACCCAGGGTCTCCCCCACCACGCTCGAGGGATCTTTCCTCATCAAGCGGAGCGTGTCCGCCACCTGGCCCTGGCCGAAGACCCTCGCGTACGGCGACTGCTGGAGATCAGCCTCGAGGGCGGTGCGCAAGGCGAGGTCGAAGGCCTCGTCGCCGGTCTGGTTGTCGATGGCTGTGATCAGAATCTGGTCCCGTGTGTGGAAGGCAAGCGCCGGCCGCTCCCAGAACCGGTTGCGCGCGAGCACCGCCGCCACCAGCACGACCAGTCCCACCGCCGCTCGCAGCGCCCACTTCGACCACACTTGTCGCGTCGGCGTCGTCGCCCTGCCGAGAATCGAGGGTTCGACCTCGCGCAGGGCCGTGGCCAGATCTTCCGCGCTCCGGTAGCGCTCGTCCCGCTCCTTGGCGATGGCGATGGCGATGATCTCTTCCACACCGGCGGGCAGGCGGATGCCGCTCGAGCCCAACGCCGGCGGCGGTTCGCACATGATCCGACGGATGGTTTCGGGGACCGAGTCCGACCGGAACGGAGAGATCCCCGACAGCATCTCGTAGATCACGCAACCCGCGGCAAAGATGTCGGTACGCGCGTCCACCTTCATCCCCGCCGCCTGCTCGGGGGACATGTAGGCTGGAGTCCCCACCACCATCCCTTCCTGGGTGACCGCCGTCGCCTGTTCGTCCTGGCTCGAGTCCTCCGAG
>JBGMRN010000240.1:0-5083 GCA_048061535.1 Thermoanaerobaculales bacterium
TGTGACCTGATCGTGACCGAGGAATTGGAGGGTTACTGACATCGAAATTGGAGGGCTACTGACACTCGTACGACAGGGTGAAGGGCTATGGAAAGCATGATGACACCCACAATCAACATGGAACGGCCGGCCCGATCCGGACAGGTGAGCATGAGCTCCGGCCCTGTCCCTGGCGCTCGCCTCATAGCGTCGCGGCTTGCCATGCACCGCACCAAGCGTCAGAAAACGAACACCCAGACGGCTCCGGGGGATATGGAGTCCACCGTGACGCCAAGTCGAAAGTCAGATCGCGATGTGAATACCAGCACCTTGACCACACCTCCCGACAGAGGAGCTCGATTGAGGATGACGAGACAACAAGACAAGCGGATCGACTCGAATCCGGACGCACGCCGCTTCACCCGCATCGCGTGCAGAACCCTGTCAACAACACACGCACTTGCAACAAGTTGCCCGATGTCTACATGTAGACAGGCGAGGCACTGATGGACCTCGATCGTGGAACCCTGGCCAAGATCGATCGGCGGATTCTCGCCGCGCTCGGCGGCGACGATGCCTATCGAATTGTTCGAGTGCCGATATCTGAGGTGACCTGGTCGATCTGGAAGCGGTACTGCGCAGCGTTGGGCTTGTCGATGGGCCGAGGTATTGCAGGCCTCATTTCGCAGGAGCTCGAAACCATCGGCACACCGGGGTTCGCATTATGCGCTGACGTGGGGCGGTCATGCCGCTTCCGTTTCCGTCGCCAGGACGCTATGTGACGCCACTGTCTTCGCCGATCCGCCCGGGTGCCCCGCTATGAGCGGGGCGGACCGGTTGAAGCCCTTGAACGCCATCCAGAGACCGAGCGACAACTCCCAGAGGAAGATCGGGGCGGTCGCGATCACTGCCCACAACGACACCGGGTTGTTGACGCCGAACATCATTCCAATCGTGGACGAGAGGAGCAGGGGCGCTCCGATGAGTCCCATCACCGGGATGACACGTGGGACGAGCCCGGATCGGTACATCAGGGAACCCAGCAACAGAGCGTTGAAGGCCGGCATCAGGCCGGGTCCGAACAGGAACGTCCAATCACGGACCGCAACGAGCGCCTGCCCGACGACCACCAAGGCCGCATCGGCTCCGGCCGCCCCGCCTTGTCGCAGCGTCACGACTGCCAGCAGGCTGACGACGCCGATGACGATGATGGCGGCTTCGAACACCCGCGTCGTAACGAAGCCGAGCGCCAGACCTTCGTGCTGGCGCTTGACCACCGAAAACAGCGCGACGGCTGTACCAATGCCGGCAAGAGCATTGACCAAGTCGAGCAAGGCCCCCCAGAGCACCTGGGTGTCTGCGCCGGCGCTGATGATGTAGTTCGGATTGGTCAGCACGGGGTCAAGCAGGAAGACTGCAGGGATAGAGCTGATGAAGGTGATCAGGTAGAGGACGCCCGCGACGAGCGCGGTTTTCCTCATCGAATCCATTGGAGCTCGCCTAGTTGCAGTGGTTCGCACGGCGGTCGTCATGAGGTTTCCTTTCGTATTTGGATGGTTTATCGACGGTTGATGGTTTGACGGCGGGGCTGGTCGTCGAACCGGATTACTGAGATGAGCGGCATGCCAAGGTCTCGCACTCGCTGCAGCACGCCGTGTAGCGCGGCTTGGTCGGCGAATGGACCTGTAATGACCGTTGTCCTCTCGCCTCCCTGTCGGACGGTCAGACCGTCGAACCAAGCTGTCCAGTGTTCGTCAATCTCCCCGGAAAGCCGGATCTCGTAGTGCGGGGGCGTGGGGGGGTCGCTTGTCGTGGTGACTCTGTTCTCCATTCCGCTCCTCGTACCTGTTGCCATGGGTTGCCGTCGCCGGTTGGACCGGTCTCGCTATCGAACGTACGAGCAGAACTGGTGAGCGCACATCACCACATCTGGTGATCCGATGTGGTGATACGTCGCATGGGGCTTATGTCTCGGGCGTCGCCCGGACGAATGCCTTAGGGCGCGCCGACTATCGCGCTATGTGCGAGCGCGGTAGCAGGTCGAGTTCGGCCGCCCGGCGGACGGCTGCGCGACGGCTGTTGACCCCGAGCTTGGTGTAGATGCTCCTGGTGTGCGTTCGCATGGTGTTGAGGGAGACGAATAGCTCGCGAGCAATGTCCGGACCTGCGAGGTCGCTGCTCAATAGGCGGAGAACTTGGAGCTCACGCTCGGTGAGCGGTTCGATCAGCCCTTGCTCAATAGGTGCTCTCTTCCCTACCCCGCCAAAGGCGGTGAGGAGCCGACGGGCATGACCCGGCGCTTTCCCTTGCTTTGCCGCGAGCCTGAGCAGTGGCTCGATCAAGGCCCCTTCGTCGACAACGATGCGGACGTAGCGTTCAGGTTCCGCTAACACGATCGCCTTCTCAAGTGATTCGAGCGCAGCCGCCGTGTCGTCACCCGCGTGGTAGGCGAGGGCCTGGATGATCAGGATCTCGATGACGCTCGCTGTTCTCCCGCCGTTCTCCGCCGCCTCCAGCAGCCGCCCTACGAACTTGAGTACATCGCTCCTGACATATTCGCCTTGCCCGTCCTTCGCCTGCGTCAGGAGAACCCTGGTGAGAGTTATGTGCTCGAACTCGCGCAGATAGCTGAGATCGTCCGAGATCGATAGGTCAATCTCCCGTGCCCAGCCGAAAGCGTCCGAGAGTCTTCCCGCCGTGACCAATAGCTTCGCCTTCAACGCCGGGACCGGGTGGACATTGGGATAGAAGTCACTGACGTAAACGCGCTCCGCCTCGGCCAGCAGCTCCAGCGCATCATCGAGATCCCCCTCGGTCTGTCGAATTCGAGCCGCGGCGACGCGAGAGCGGTAGCGATTCTGTGTCAGGCCGTTCTCGTCCCCCAGTTCCCTCGCCTTGAGCAGGTGCTCCCGGGCGCCCGCAAGGTCATCCCGCTCGCGGAGGATCTCACTCATCCCGACGTGCATATCCGCTGCGCCTC
Organism: Thermoanaerobaculales bacterium; assembly: GCA_048061535.1. Taxonomy (GTDB): domain Bacteria; phylum Acidobacteriota; class Thermoanaerobaculia; order Thermoanaerobaculales; family Sulfomarinibacteraceae; genus Sulfomarinibacter. The sequence continues at coordinate 2,960 of JBGMRN010000240.1, forward strand.
TACGAACGAACCCAGCCGGATCGGTGGCAAGGTCCAGTCCCCGCTCATAGATGCCCCTCGCCTCGCCGAGACGGCCTTGCGTGATCCGGATGTCAGCCAGTGCGATAGCGCAACCGATCACGTCAGAGAGGTGTCCGGCCTTCTCCAAACTCGCCATTGCATCGGCCCAGAAACGGTACGCTGCATCGAGATCGCCTCTCGTCCAGTGCGCAAGTGCCATTAAACCGGCAGCCCCTCCGCGCACGAGATGATCGTCGTCTCCGGCAAGATCGAAGGCCCGACTGGCATGTGCGATGGTGCCCGCCTCATCGCCGAGGATCCGGGCCTGTCCGGCACGGTAGAGGGCGATCGCACTCGGCAAACGGCGAAACTCCTCGTTGTTCGCGACGATCATCGTGGCTTCTGATTCCTTCAGGTCCTCTGCCGGCTCGTCCAGCCATCGCTCGGCATCCCGCAGGAGCGTTTCGACGCCCTCGAGCTCGCCACTAACCAAAAGCGTCCCGGCGTACCCGACGCTCAACACCGGCCTGACCTGGAGCAGATCGTCCGGAAGCGCCTCGAGCCAGCGACGCAACGTCGTCTCCTGCCGAGCCTGGCGCAGAGCCGGAATCGCCAACTCGACGAGGTCCGCCGCTCGTTCGAAGTCCTCGCCGGCAATCGCGTGTTGGATGGCCTCGGATCGGTCTCCGTTCCGCTCATACCAGTCGCTCGCCCGGCGGTGCAGGTCAAGGACGCGGTCGGGCTGCTCGTCCAGTAGGCGCGCCTGCAGGACGTCGGCGAAGAGATGGTGGTAGCGATACCACCGGCGGTGATCATCGAGGGGGACGATGAATAGGTTTCCTCGATCGAGAGCCTCCAGCATTGCCTTGGCACCTTCGTGGCCGGTTACGGCATCGCACAATGGGCCGGTCAGGCGGTCCAAGATGGAGGTTTGCAGCAGGAATCTCCGCACCTGCTCAGGCTGACGCTGCAGGACCTCTTCGACCAGGTAGTCGACGATGTAGCGCTCGCTCCCGGCGAAACCCGCGATGAAGTCGGAGACGTCTTTGCGCCCCTGCATCGAGAGCGCCGCCAGTTGGAGCGCCACAATCCAGCCTTCGGTGCGTTCCTCTAGTACTGCCACCTCGTGTGTCGTAAGTGCCAGGCCCATCATCTCGTTGAGGTAGGCGTCGGCTTCGTCCGGCGTGAAGCGCAGATCGGCGGCGCGGATCTCGACGAGCTCGCCCTGCGCCCGGAGGCGCGCCAGCGGCAGCGCAGGATCGGCGCGGGTGGCGATCACCAAGTGGATGTGCTTAGGCAAGTGCTCCAGGAAGAAGGCCATACCGTCCTGAATCTCAGGCGCGTCGATCAGGTGGTAGTCGTCGAGCACCAGCCGGACGTCATTCGGTGCCGCACTCAGCTCGTTTATCAGCGTCGTGAGGGTCGCCTCAGGAGGAGGTGGCTGGGGTTCCCGGAGAAGAGGGAGGGCACTCACCCCGACCCCCGGCGCCACCGTTTGCAGCGCGGCGATCAGGTAAGTCCAGAACGTCGGGTACTGGTTGTCAGCCGGATCGAGGGAAAGCCACCCCGGGGATCCTTGCCCCGGGGGATCGGCCGTGACCCAATCTGCCAGTAGAGTCGTCTTGCCGGATCCCGCCGGCGCCGAGATCAACGTCAACTTCGACTCGGCCCCTCGCACCAGGCTCTCGACAAGCCTTGGCCGCACCACTAGACCGTGTCGCAGCCTGGGGACGTTTAGCTTGGTCTCGAGCAGCGAGCTTGCCATGACCATCTCGTATCACAAGCGAGCGATCGCTGATGCGCAGGAAGGGACGGCACGCCGGCGACGGATTTCGGCGACCCTTTTAGGACCTGCGGTCGCATGTCCCCCAAGCCGTCGTCCCATGCGGCAATCACAACGTGTCAGTTCCCCGCGGCCTCGAGCCTGGCCCCACGTGCCACGAGCAGGAATGTGACCTCGTCGATCACTTTGAGCGCCAGGGATAGTCGGCATTGGAGCGAGCCTACCGGCTTCTCTTTCCATCACGACCGGTCCGTCGCTCAAGTCGAGCCACACCACGCCGTAGACACTCTCGGTGTTGGCCGTCAGGAACAGCGTGCGGCTGTCCATCAGGTTTTCGAACA
>JBGMRN010000241.1:0-1973 GCA_048061535.1 Thermoanaerobaculales bacterium
TGTTCGCATTCACGCTGCCAGTCTTTGAACGACCATCCCAGCTCGCGGCGGAGGAGGGGGCGCAGGGCCGGCAGCAGGGAGGCCGCAGCCTCCGGGTCCCACATCCCGAGGCGAACCCGTCGCAGGAGGAGGTCCTCGAGGTGGAGGATCGCGCCCCAACGACAATGTGCACGCACCTCCGCGGCACAGAGGTCGAGGCCGGGGCGGAGCGGTTGCAGCTCGGATCGCCCGCGGGCGAGGTGGACCGCGCTCCAGGAGAGCCCGCCGAGACGGCGTGCCATCCCCTCGGCAACGGTGCCTTCCAGGCCAAGCGCCTCTTCGAGCCGGTGGTGGAGGTCTCTGGGCGCGAGGCCGTCAAGCGGCGTGCCCTTGGTCATGCAGCGCGCCGTGTGCCGCGTCGTCTCCTCGGGCAGCCGTTCGAGGATCGCGTCCACGGCCTCCTCGGCGGTGCTGCGCCACGTCGTGAGCTTGCCCCCAGCAACCGTCAGGACGCCGTCTTCTTCCCAGATGTCCTCCTCGCGGCTGGCCTCCGAAGGGTCGTCGGCGTGGGTGTCGAGGATCGGGCGCAGACCGGCGAATGCCCCGCGCACCTTCGAGCGGTCGAGGCCTCGGTCGGGGAAGGCGGCGGCGGCCGCACGCAGCAGGTAGCCCACCTCGTCTTCGGTGGGTCGCGGGTCGTCGAGGTCGCCGTCGTGGAAGAGGTCGGTGGTACCGAAGAGGACCCCCTCGGGATGCGGAATCATGAAGACCGGACGACCGTCGTCCGGGGAGGGGAAGGAGACCGCGGCGGAGAGGGGCACCAGCTCGGTGGGCAGGATGAGGTGGATGCCGCGCGAGGGCCGCACGCGGCGTCCCTCGATGCCGAGGCGCTCGCGCACGGCGTCGGTCCACACCCCGCTGGCGTTGACCACCAGACTGGCGCCGATCCGGTGGGTGGTACCGGATTCGAGGTCGCGCACGACGAGGCCGGAAGCGCGTCCGGCGGCGTCCCGAACCGCCTCCAAAGCCTCGCAGCGGGTCAGCACCCCGGCGCCATACGCGTGCGCTGTGGCGGCCACTGCGAGGGTGAGTCGTGCGTCGTCTGCCATGGCGTCGGTGTAGGCGAGGGCGCGGTCGAGGTCCTCGGTGGCCAGGCCGGGCGCCAGCGCCGTTACCTCGGCGAGATCGAGCTGGGAGTGTTTCTCGGGGCGGGCGGTAAGCCGATCGTACATCCACAGGCCCAGATCTACCTGCCACCCGGGAGTGCGGTCGCCGCGGAATGCCGGGTAGAGGAAGCGAATGGGGTGCACCAGATGGGGGTTGAGGGCGAGCATCCGGTCGCGTTCGCGGCAGGCGAGGCGGGTGATGCGGAACTGCATCTGCTTGAGGTACCGGACCCCTCCGTGAACCAGCTTCGAGGAGCGGGACGAGGTACCGGAAGCGATGTCGCCGCGTTCGACCAGCACCGCCCGCAGCCCACGCTGGGCGGCGTCGAGGAGAATGCCGCAGCCGGTGATGCCGCCGCCGATCACGACCACGTCGACGGTGTCGTCGAGCATTGCCAGCGAGGCTTCGCGCCAGTGAGGAGGGAACATCAGCTCTCCAGGTGGTCAGTCGGGTCGAGGAGAGTATGGGGATTCAAGATCCCCCGGGGATCGAGGGTCGTGGCCGCGGCTTCCAACAACTCCACTCCGACCGGCCCGATCTCTTCGCCCAGCCATGGGGCGTGCCACTGTCCGATGCCGTGGTGGTGGCTGAGGGTGACGCCGGCCGAGACCAGGGCGTCATTGGCCGTGCGCTTGATCCGTGCCCAGTGGCCGATGGTGTCGCCGATGTCGGCGGCGCAGCGGAAGAAGAAGGTGAAGTAGAGCGAGGCGCCGTCACGGTAAGGGTGGGAGATATGGCAAAGCACCGCCACCTGCTCGCCGTCCTTGGTGAGCGCATCGGCGATCGCCGCGGCCACCTTTTTGCGGACGCCGACCACTTCGGACCAC
>JBGMRN010000241.1:2073-5081 GCA_048061535.1 Thermoanaerobaculales bacterium
CGCATCGGCGATCGCCGCGGCCACCTTTTTGCGGACGCCGACCACTTCGGACCACGTGGCCGCCGTCTCCAAGGTGTCGGTGGCGTAGCCTAGATCGAGCAGGGACTCGCGCAAGTAGGGGTGCCGAAAGCGGTCGCGAAGCCAGTGGCGTCCGGGACGGCGACCGAGTGAGACGCCGCGACGGCGGCGCACGACAGCCCGCGCTTGACGCAAGCTGGTCGCGATCGCTGCGCTGTCGCCGGCGGCGGCGAAGAGCATCAGGCAGGCGTCTCCGCCGATCCCGCGCAGACTGAAGTAGCGCTCGAGCAGGGGCCTGACGCGGTTCGCTCCCAGGCCGACAGCCATCGCCACCTGGGTCTCCGAGGCGTCGGAGAGGCGAACCATGGTCAGTCCGTGCTTGTCCAGCACCAGCTCACGCACCGCCTCGAGCCCGCGCTCCAGGTCGGGCAGCAAAGCCCCGGCAACTGCGGTCTCTTCAGGGCGCGGACGGACGCGCAGCGTGACCTCGGTGACCACCCCCAGCCGCCCCTCGCTGCCCATCACCAGGCGGCCGAGATCGGGCCCGGCTGCCGAAGCCGGACCGGTCGGGATCCGCAGCCGGCCGGCGGGACCGACGAGCTCGAGGCCGGCCACCATATCCTCGATACGGCCGTAGCCCAGCGACTCTTGACCCGAGGACCGCGTGACCACCCAGCCGCCCACCGTCGCCAACTCCCAGGACTGGGGAAAATGTCCGAGTGTGAGGCCGTACCCGGCCAGGGCCGCCTCCACGCTCGGCCCCCGGGTGCCGGGCCCGAAGGTGGCCAGACCCGAACGTTCGTCGAGCGCGGTGCAGCCGGCGAGACGTTCGAGATCCAGGGTGAGCACCGGTGAGTCGCCGGCGAGGACGTTGACCCCACCGGTGACCGAGGTTCCACCGCCCCAGGGGATGACCAGGATGCCGCGCGCGGCAGAGGCATGGAGGATCGCCTCTACTTCGTCGCGGTCGCGCGGACGGCAGACCCCGTCGGGGAGGGCCGGAACCAGCCCGCCGCGCAGCCGCAGGACATCGGCAAGACCCTGTCCCCGGGCGTGGGCGAGTCGGTCGAGCGGATCGACGGAGACCTCCGCGGGCAGCTCTCCGAGGTCGGCGCCTAGCGCCTCGGGGGGTGCCGCTGCCACCGCCGGAACCCGATGTTCCGCGGGCCCGATACGTTCGAGAAGCCAGGCGAGGAGTTCCTTCGAGACAGGGAAAGACTCTCCTTCGAACCCCCAGCCGCCGAGACGTCTCCTTGGGGTGCTCATCTTAGGTTTGAGTATAGCCCGCCTGCATATCTCACCACCTCGCGCAGCGAGATGGTGAGATATGCAGGCTGTGGGGTACTATCTCCCGGTGGCGACTTTTGCCGAGATTCCTGTGCGCGAATGCAACACCGATTCAGAGAGGCTAACCGCCCTGCACGAGGCCGGTCATGCGGTGATCGCGCAGCTTTGTGGTCAGCAGGTCACGACGGTGGAGATCGTCGGCGACGCGGAGCATGCCGGCAGTGTGCAGTCGCTGCGATTTCCTCCCGATCCGGCCGAGGCCGGCGGGCCGGAGGAAGCCCGATCGTCCATCGAGAGGCGGCTCCGATGCGTCCTCGCAGGCGCCGCCATCGAGGCCATGGTCGCCGGGCGCGAGGATTGGGACGACCGCAGCGAGGATCTGGATGCCGCGGTGCGCCTGGCCATGCAACTGGTCGAGGACTGCGAGCGAGTGCTGCCGTACCTCGAGCAGGTGCGTCGAGAGGTCGAGGCCGAGCTCGAGCGCCACTGGGAGGCCGTGGAGGCCCTTGCGGGGGTGTTGCTCAAACGCAGGGCCCTGACTGGGGCGGAGGTCCGCCGCCTGCTCAAGCCATACTTGTTGCCGCCGTGACGGATCGACGCCGGACGGAAATCGAAGAATATCCCCCCGGAGGGGCGAAAGGGCGTCGCATTGGGGTTCTGACGACCTGGGCCGTCGAAGACTCGCCCGGTCCGATCGATGGGGATAGACTGAGTCCGGGTAAGAGGTTTTGAACCAGCGCGCAGAGGGTGGGCGGATGGAAAAACACATCAAGGTCGAGGCGGGAGAGTTCAGGTTTCGCGAGTACCGGCGCGATGACGAGGCCAAGGTGTTGGCGTTGTGGAAGCTCGCGTTCGGCAAGGACCCGTCGGTTCCGATCTGGCGCTGGAAGTATGCCGACAACCCTTTCGGTCATCGCATCCTGCTGTGCGTGGACAGCGCGGACAAACTTGCGGTCGTGATGTATGCCGGGGCGCCCTATCGCGCCACCTTGCGGGGCGGGACCGTCGAGATCGTTCAGCTCATGGACATCATGAGTCATCCCGAGTATCGCAAGACCGGGCTCTTCGTGAAGTCCGCCGACGCCTTCTTCGAGCTCTTCGCCGGCGGGGAGTCGGTGCTCTACTACGGGATCCCGAGCGAGTATCACTTCAACATCGGCAACAAGTACCTCCACTACAGCCGGCTCGAGAGCGGGGTGAGCTACCTGAGCTGCGCGCCCCACCAACTGCGCGGGGCAAGGAGGGTGCTCGGAGGGGTGGTCGACGAGGCCGAGAGCATCGACGAGAGATTTGACCGACTGTGGGAACGACAACGCCGCCACTATCCGCTCGCGGTGGTGCGGGATGCGGCCTTTCTCCGCTGGCGCTTCATCGCTCACCCCGAAAAGGACTACTCGATTTACACCTACAGATCGCGGCTTGCGCGGGAGCTGCGGGGGTATGCGGTGGTCGGGTTCGAGGGCGAGACCGCCCGGCTGGTCGACCTCCTGATGCCGCCCGGGCAAAGACAGATGACCGATTTCCTCGCCCGGCTCGCGGAGCTCGCGGCCGACCGGGGGGCCGCCCGCCTCGAGACCTGGTTGCCTGGCGGGCATTTTCTGACCGCCGGCGTCCATTCAGCCGGGTGGGTCCGCGAAGAGGAGCCGCTCGGGATCGTTCCCACCGCCAGATCTTTCGACGAGAAGCTCACGATCCCGTGGGTG
>JBGMRN010000242.1:0-5079 GCA_048061535.1 Thermoanaerobaculales bacterium
AGATCTCTTCGCACGCGGCTTCGTGCGAAGAATCGACGCCGTCGACGATGCACGGTCCAATGAAGTAGCCGCCGGCCGGCGCCTCCTCGGCCACGTTGGTGCGCGCGTCGAGCAGAAGATTGCCCTCTCCGGCGCGATCGATGTAGCCGGACACGCGCTGCCGCGCCTGCTCGCTGATCATCGGCCCCATGTCGCGGCCGGCAACGATCGCCGCCATCTTGTCGCGGATGCGATCGATGATGTGCTCGACCTCGCCCACCGCCACTAAAACCGCCGCCGCCATGCATCGCTGGCCGGCGCAGCCGGTGACCGAGGCGACGACGTTGGTGGCCGTCATTTCGGGATCGGCGTCTGGCACCACGACCAGGTGGTTCTTCGCACCTCCCAGAGCCCGGACCCGCTTGAAGCTCGAGGTTCCCCGACGGTAGACCGCCCGGGCGACCTTGGTCGAACCAACGAAGCCGACGGCCCTGATGTCCGGGTGATCGCAGATCGCCTCGACCACCTCACGGTCGCCGTTGACCACCGAAAAAACCCCGGGCGGCAGGCCGGCCTCGTCGAGCAACCTGGCCAGCTCGAGAGCGCTCAACGGCGTCTGCTCCGACGGCTTCAGCACGAAGGCGTTGCCGCAGGCGAGAGCAGTCGGGATCATCCACAGGGGCACCATCAGCGGGAAGTTGAACGGAGTGATGCCGGCAACGACGCCGAGCGGAAAGCGGGCCGTACGGCACTCGACGCCCGGGCTCACCTCGAGGCCGCCCCCGGTGTCCATCTGCGGCAGGCTGCTGGCGAACTCGAGGCATTCGACGGCACGCAGAATGCTGCCGAGGGCCTCCCCGCCGGTCTTGCCGTTCTCCTCCACGATGGTCGCGGTCAAGCGTTCTGTCTGAGCTTCCATCAGCGCCTTCATCCGGAACAACACCTGCACCCTGTCCTTCACCGGTGTTGACCCCCACTCCACTTGCGCCTCCGCGGCGCGGACCACGGCGGCGTCCAACTCGGCGGCGGTCGACATGGGCACCTCGGCGATGACCTCACCGGTGGTCGGGTTGGTGACCGGCAGAGTCCTTTGCGACCGACTGGCGACAGTCTCGCCACCGACAACGTTTGCGACCCGATCGACGCTGACCGGCGCGCTGCTCATAGCTGACCTCCCGGGATGCCGGCGGACGAGCGCGGCAGCCACTGGCCGCGGCCCTCTTCGCCGACGACCCGATAATCGTCGACGATCACCTCACCGCGCGCAATCGTGGTGCGGGCGAACCCGGCCAGCTCCCACCCCTCGAACGGCGACCAGTCGGTGTTGGTCTCCATTTTGGCGGGATCGACGGCAATCGTCGTTTCGGGATGGATGATGGCCAGGTCGGCGTCGCTTCCAACCTGGATGACGCCTTTCTTCGGATAGAGTCCCATAATCTTGGCGGGGTTGGTGGCGAGGCAGGCGACCATTCGTTCGAGCTCGATGCGGCCCGCGAGCACCCCCTTCGTGAAGGCGATCGGGAGCAAAGTCTCGAGCCCGGGCATGCCCATCGGGATCTTGGTCCAGTCCCCCTCCCACGTCGCCTTCTGCTCGCGGGTGAAGCTGCAGGTGTCGGTTGAGATGACCGATACCTCGCCGGCGGCCACACCTTTCCAAAGCCGCGCCGAATCCTCGGCTTTCTTGATCTGTGGGCAGGTGGCGAAGAGGTGGCCGTCGTCGCGACCGAAGACCGAGTCGTCCAGGACCAGGTACTGGGGGCAGGTCTCGGCAAGAACGTTGACGCCGCGCTGTTGGGCCTTGCGGACCATGGCGGCGCCGGCGCCGGTCGACATATGCACTACGTACAGGGTACCGCCAGTCACCTCGCTCCAGGTGATCGCTCGTTGGATGGCCTCATACTCGGTAAACGCCGGACGGGTCATGGCGTGCAGGCGGGCGCCGTGCCGCCTCATGTCGGCGGCGTTGTGCCGGCGTTCGATCAGCTCGTCGAGCACCCTCGACGTTTCGGCGTGGACCATCAACATGCCACCGAGGTCGCGCAGCTCCTCGAGAGTGCAGAAGAGCGCCCGGTCATCCGACTGCCATCCCTCGGACTCGTAAATCATGAACTCCTTGAACGACGGCACGCCGCGCTCGAACATCTCCTTGATCTGGTGACGGTGCTCATGCCAGCGGGTGATGCAGAGGTGGAAGCTGTAGTCGATCATCGCTTTGCCTTCGGCGCGCTGATGCCAGTTATCCACCGCCTGACTCAGCGACTCATCGGCAAAGGGAATGGCAAAGTCAATCAGAGTGGTGACGCCTCCCCGCGCGCCGGCCCGGGTGCCGCTGCGGTAGTCGTCTGATGACACGGTTCCGCAGAACGGCAGATCGAGGTGCACATGCACGTCGATGACCCCGGGCAGCACGTAGTGGCCGGCGGCATCGACGATCGCGGCCCCATACGCCTCCTCGGCCAGCGCCGTTCCCAGCGCCGAGATCTTCTCATCACGGATGCCGATATCGGTCTCGGACACGCCGGCCGGCGTGACCACCTTGCCGCCCGTGACGATAGTGTCGAATCTCATGATCGCGCTCCCCTCGGTGTTTCCTCGGCGACGCCCAACGCCCGGTCGAGGACCGCCAGGGCGAAGTCCACGTCCTCCTTGGTGATGCACATCGGCGGCTTGATGCGCAGCACGTTGCCGTTGAGCCCGCCCTTGCCGACCAGAACTCCCATTTCACGCGCTTGTTCAAGCACAATCGCGGTCTCGGCGGTGGCAGGCTCCTTGCTCTCCCGATCCCGGACCAGCTCGACGCCGAGCATCAGGCCCATGCCGCGGACGTCGCCGACTAGTGGGTGCCTCGCCTGAAGCTCTTCGAGCCCGGCCTTGAAGTGCGCCCCGACGACCCGCGAGTTCTCCTGCAGCCCCTCTTCTTCGATCACTTCGAGCACCGCCAGCGCCGCGGCCATGCACACAGGATTGCCGCCGTAGGTGTTGAAGTGAACGCGCCGCGTCATGACCTCGGCGATTTCTCGGCGGGTGGTGAGACCTCCGAGCGGCACGCCGTTCCCCATGCCCTTGGCCATGGTGACGATGTCGGGCACGACGCCGAAGTTCTCAAAGCCCCAGAAGTGATCGCCGGTGCGCCCGAAGCCGGTCTGCACCTCGTCGGAAATGCACAGGCCTCCGTGGTCGCGAACAATCTCGTAGGCGAGCTGGAGAAACTCCGCCGCGCCGTGGGTGGCGCCGCCCACACCCTGGATCGGCTCGGCAATCATGGCGGCGACCCTGCCCGGAGTCGAATAGCGGATCACGTCGAGGATCTCCTCGGCCGTGCGGCGCGCGATCTCGGCCGGGGTTCCGCTGTACGGACTCCGGTACGGGTCCGGGCACGGCACGTGGTGGACACCGGCGCCGTTGGGCAGGGGGTACTTCCAGGTGTGGAGCGAGGTCAGTCCCTGCGCCATAGGCGAACCGCCGTGGTAGGCGTTGCGCACCGCGATGACGTCGAAGTTGCCGGTGTGAAGCCTCGCCATTTGAATGGCGAGGTCGTTGGCTTCGCTACCGCTGTTGACGAAGTAGCTAGAGTCGAGGCCGCCGGGCATCTTGGCGGCCAGCGCCTGGGCGTAGGCGCCGAAGTTCGGGTGGAGGTAGATCGTGGTGGTGTGCTGGATCCTTCCGACCTGGTCGCGGATAGCCTCCACGATCTTCGGGTGGCAGTGGCCGCACGACACGGTGACGATGCCTGCGAACAGGTCGAGGTAGCGGCGGCCGGTCTCGTCGAACAGGTATTGCAGGTGGCCCTCAACGAGCATCACAGGTTGCTGGTAAAAGGTGAAAATGGCCGGGTTTATGAAGTGCATGCGGGCGGCAAGAACCTCTTCGCGAGACGGGCCGGAGTAGGGCGTGGGCCGGTGATCGCACGCCGGCATCTGGATCTCAGGCATCGTGAACTCCTCCCTCCCCATCGGCGTGGCGGCGACGAGGATTCCGGATCGGGGTCATCGGGTCAAACACGCGATCACGGCGCGACGGTGGCGGTGTAGGTCTCGGGACGGCGGTCGCGGTAGAACTGCCAGACGTTGCGAACCTCGCGGATAAGGCCGAGGTCAAGCTCGGCGACCACGATCGCGTCGCCGCTGCGTGGGCCCTCCTCGATGATCTGGCCGCGCGGATTGGCGAAGTACGACGTGCCGTAGAACTCACCGATATTCCACGGCGCCTCCGTCCCGGGGCGGTTGATGGCGCCGATGTAGTAGAGGTTTGCGCAGGCCGCCGCCGGCTGCTCGAGCTTCCACAGGTGCTCGCTCAACCCGGCGACCGTCGCCGACGGGTTGAAGACAATCTCGGCGCCGTTGAGACCGAGCTCACGCCACCCTTCGGGGAAATGGCGGTCGTAGCAGATGTAGACGCCGACCTTGCCGACCGCGGTGTCGAAGACCGGGTAGCCGAGGTTGCCCGGCTTGAAGTAGAACTTTTCCCAGAAACCGGGGTTGCAGTGGGGAATGTGGTTCTTGCGATAGATGCCGAGGAAAGTGCCGTCAGCATCGATCACCGCCGCCGTGTTGTAGTAAATCCCCGTGCCCGCCTCCTCGTAGAGCGACAGCACGATGACCATGCGGTGTTTCTTGGCGAGCTCCTGAGCGAGCCTGGTGGTCGGGCCGTCGGGAATCGGCTCGGTGAGGTCGTACCACTTGATCGTCTGTTCGGCCGGGAAATACGGGCCGTAGAAGAGCTCCTGCAAACAGACGATCTCGGCACCCTTCTTCGCGGCCTCGGCGATGAGATCGACGTGCTTGTCGATCATCGCCCTCTTGATCTTCTCCACCGGTGCGGTGGCGTCCTCGCAAAGAGTCGCCTGAATCAGTGCTGCCCGAACCTTTCTTTCCATATTCATGTCCCCTTTTTCATGTACCGAGATCCATATTACTCCAAAGCGTCACCTTCCCCGGAGCGGCTCAGCTACTATCGACGGATGAAAGCAACGCGAGTATTTGTGGTGACCATGCTCTGCCTTGCGTCGGCGGCGCCAGGGGTGGCCCAGGAGAGCGAGTCGGAAGAGCCCCAGACCTACAAGGAGAAGCTCACCCAACAGCAGAAGAAGGCCAAGCAGCC
>JBGMRN010000243.1:0-5078 GCA_048061535.1 Thermoanaerobaculales bacterium
CGGGTGAAAACCAGCGGCACTCCGGTGGCAAGCGCCACGACGATGTTGAAAAAAACATTGAAGGTGACGCCGTACTGCCAGGAAATCCCGGTATCCAGCACAAACCAAACCCCCAACCCCACTACCAGGCAGTTCCAGGCCCATTTCTCGCGCCGTTTGAAGGGGATGTGGGCGATGAATATCAGGAAGATGCCCCACCCGGCGATGGTCGCGCCCCAGACGCCGTAGAGCCAACCCTGGAAGGAGGTCACACCCTTCGGGAGGGGAGCGGAACCCCAAAAGGCCGGATCAATCTGTCGGTTGAACAAGTCGAAGAGCGGGGTCTGGTTGAAGAAAGCCATGAACAGGCCAAATGCGGTGATCCCCAGACTGACGATGAAGAACCATTTTTGCCAGAATGTAAAACGATTCATTGTGTTTCTCCTTCTCCTATTTTTCGGATCGCCCCCCCCCCGTGCAGAGAGCTTGCAATTGAACATCATGCGCACGTCGTGCACCTCACAACGATCCTTGGTTCTTGGGACGATCGAACAGCATCCCCCAGCTCAGATGGACGGCGATGTCCGGGGTGTTGTCGTAGTTGAAGAGGTTCTCGGTCAGTCCTACGCCCCAGACCCCGGTTTGGGTTGCCCATTTCATGCCCACTGTGATCTGAAACTCTGGATCCGAGATGCCAGAATTCGTTTGTCGACTGTAGACGTGCTCGGCGGTGAGCAACTGCAGGAAGAGCCGAGTGTTCGGCCACTTTTTGAACCGGTGCAGCCAGCTCACGTTGAAGGACGGCAGCGTTGGAGGATCGAACGCCATGCCGTGCCGCGTCTCCTCGAATTCACCGGGGAACACGATCCCAATATTGAGGATCAGGGCGTTTCTCCGCCACCGCCGGTCGGCCGTGAACAGCAGCCCGAGGTCCCAACTCCCTGTGGACAAGCCCTTATCAGGATCGGCGAACGGCGGTTTTGCCCCGCCCGCAAGATTGAACCGCCATCCCTTGTGAGTGCCGGGCACGGCGTAACGGAGGTACAGGTTGGGGTCGCCGAAGCCGCCGCCGCTGGGCCGCTCGAGGGCGTTCGCGCCGACGATCCCATTGGCTCCGAGCACGAACTGAAACCGGTCATCTTCCACGAAGTTCCGTCCCTGCTGGCCAACACCGATAGTGTCGTGGAAGCGGTAGATGATGCTGTCGAGCATGCCACCGGTGAACCGAAGATACGGAACGGCCAATGAAACGTCGAGCCGGTCGGTCAATCCCCAGTGTGCGGCGATCTCCACGAACTCGTACTCACCATCGATGTAGTATCCCTCACCGTCAGGAAGACCCACGATAAAGGCCACGTCGTCTTCAGTGAGTCGTCGGCGCACATCTCCCCGGGTCTCGGCCAGGTGCCTTTCGACAGCGGGGCTGACCTGGAAGTCGTTGACTCTTGAGTAGTGGAGCTCGATGGCGGAGCGGCCCTTTCCAAGCGGCGCGGCCGGGACTGCGGTCAACCCCAAGACGAGAAAGCTCGGCACGGTGAAGTCGCGCACCCGCATCGGCACGCCGATCGGGTCGTGGATGAGGAATGCAGCGGGCTCCTCGGCGGCGATCGCGCCGCAGGCCAGCACTGCCAGGATTGCAGCGAGGAACAAGCGCAAACGGTTCATTTCAACTCCTCCCACACCGAGTGCTCGACCATCCCGTGCTCCCGGAGCAGCGAGGCTAACCGTATGCCGAGATCGCTGGCGCGATCACTCTTCCCGGCGACTTCGCGATGGAGATGGACAGCCAGATCGGTTTTGAGCCTGGCGTGGCGGTAGATTCGAGCTTCCGTGGGGTCGCTTTCGGAATCGATGGACTTCCGGATGACCTCGACAAGGGTTTGTGGGTTCTCCCCAGCCAGCCGCAGATGGATGATCTCCAAGGTCTTCATAATCCGGCTCCGAGCTCCCGGGCCACGAATCCACCGAGATAGCCGGTGGCGCCGGCGACGAGCACGGTTTTCACGAGGCCACCTCCATTTTTTCCACCGCCGGTCGCTGCGGCATACAGTCGAGCAGCGCGTCGAGGTCTGGAGTCTCCATCCCGGCCAGCGATTTGAGCACGGCGAACTCCTCAGCCAGCTCGAGCAGCTCCGGGCCGGCCGTGCGGGCGTGGAGCCCGAAGCGGACCTCGGCGCTGCGCGAGCCGAACAGCTTGCTGAAAACCATCGGCTCGAGCCACCGTGGCAGCCAGTAGTAGAGGTTGAACACCGGGGGCTGCCGCTTTCGACACCCGATCTCTTGCAGGACGTTGCCGGCCTCGCGGCAGGCGCGGCAGTACTGGTGGATCGCCTCCCTGTCGCGTGCCACCGCGCGCAGGTCGCCGCCCTTCATGAAGGTCACGCCCGCAGTGGGCGCCATGAAGGCGAAGTGGTACTTGAGCCACCCGTCCATATTCTTCTCCACGCTGACCTTGATGCCGGCCGCCTCGAAGAGCTTCTTGATCCGCAGGGTTCGTTCTCGGGTCGTGCCGTCGAGCTCGCCGATGAAGATCTCACCGCGGTGGGCGTTGACTTTCTCCCGGTCCATGATCACGAGGTCGGCACCATCCCACCCGCCGCCCAGGCCGGGGAAACCGAGCAACACCTTTTCCTCAGGCAGATGGTCCAGGTAGTGGTGGAAGCCCGACACATCGTTGCCCAGGAAGAGGATGTTCCTCAGATGCGGGTTCTGAGCCAGCGCCGGACAGACGGCCATGCGGCTGGCCTTCTGCATGGCCACAACCACGAGATCGTAATCATCTCCCGGGTTCAACCGGTCCACCAGCTCCACCCGGGCGACGAGCCGCTCTCCGGTGAGGCCGTCGATGATTTCAATCCCGTGTTTCTGAAGTGCGAGGTGGGCCTCGCCTCTCGCGAGAAGAGTCACGTCCTGGCCGGCCTGTTGCATTCTGAGGGCCATCCACCTTCCGATCGGTCCCGCACCGTAGATCAGGGTTTTCATCTTTCACCCCCTTTTCTCTCCACCGGGAACAGCCAGAATCGTGCCAGGTTGTGAAAGCTATTGTTTCTCGTTGTTTGTTGAAACGACCGGAATGAAATTCGCGGTAATTGGTAATGATATTTGTGGTATTTCACAATGTGGTTTATAGTTGTGAATAGCCACAACAGGAGGGTGATCGGGCGAAGGAGAGCGTCATGGTCGATGACAACGAGTTCTTTCGCGACGCGACCCTGAGCATTTGCGGCAGCCCCGAGATCGAGGAGGCGATGTGCGCGTGCGTGCGCGCCATAGAGGAATTCCTCCCAGTAGACCGAATGTTTCTGCAGGTCTTCGAGCCGGACCTTGGTGCGATGCGGACGGTTGCCACCGCCACCGCGGAGGACGGCGAAAACGTCGATCTGCTGACGCCGCTTGCCGAGCACACGCGCCAGCGGATCCGTCAGCGTACCGCGGCTGCGTCGGAAAAGGTAGTCGTGATCGACTCGGAGGAGCGAAACCCGGTGGCCCGCGAAATGCTTCGCTTCCACGGCATTCAGGGCTCGTCGATCTTGAGGATGCGACTGGCGACCGAGGGCGGCCGGCTTGGCGGCGTCATCCTGACTGCGGCGGGCGTGGATCGCTATTCGGCCGAACACGCACGTCTGCTGAACCTTCTTGAAGATCCTTTCACCATCGCCCTGGCGAACACCCTCGTGCATCGAGAGGTGCTGCAGCTGCGTGACCGGTTGGCTGACGACAACCGGTACCTCCACAGGGAGCTGCTGCGGATCTCGGGGGACGAGATCGTCGGCGCTGATTTCGGTCTTCGTGAGGCGATGGAGAAGGTCCGTCAAGTCGCACCGACCGAAAGTCCGGTGCTCTTATCAGGCGAGACCGGTGTCGGCAAGGACG
This sequence comes from Thermoanaerobaculales bacterium, assembly GCA_048061535.1. Taxonomy (GTDB): domain Bacteria; phylum Acidobacteriota; class Thermoanaerobaculia; order Thermoanaerobaculales; family Sulfomarinibacteraceae; genus Sulfomarinibacter. The sequence goes on from JBGMRN010000243.1 coordinate 3,853, forward strand.
TCATCGCCAACGCCATCCATCTCGGTTCGCCGCGCCGCGACGGACCGTTCATTCCGGTCAACTGCGGCGCCATCCCCGATTCCCTCCTGGATAGCGAACTCTTCGGGCATGAGAAGGGGGCGTTCACCGGTGCACTGTCCAGGAAACGTGGCCGTTTCGAGCGTGCGAACCGAGGGACCATCCTGCTCGACGAGATCGGGGAGATGCCGCTCGACGCGCAGGTGCGGCTGCTGCGGGTCATCCAGCACCGGGAGATCGAGCGCGTGGGCGGGACCGAGCGCATTCCGGTGGACATTCGGATCATTGCCGCCACCAACCAGGACCTCGTAGCCATGGTGCAGGAGGGCCGTTTCCGGGAGGACCTGTGGTTCCGGCTAAACGTCTTCCCGATCGTGGTTCCTCCGCTACGCGATCGGAGCAGCGACATCCCGGCTCTCGTGCAGCACTTCATCGAGCGTAAGGCCAGGGAGTTAAAAATCGGTGAGACGCCGCAGCTGGCTGAGGGTGCCATCGACAATCTGATGGCCTACGACTGGCCGGGTAATGTGCGGGAACTTGAGAACCTTCTGGAACGGGCCATGATCCTGCACCGAGGTGAGCCGCTCAGATTCGACGATCTCGGTGGATCGCCGCCTCCTACGGGGGCCGCGACCCCACCCGGGATCGACGATGGGCCGCTGGAGCTCGATGCTCTGATGGCGAACCACATCCGACGGGTCCTGAACATGACTGACGGCAAGATCCACGGCCCCGGAGGTGCCGGCGAATTGCTGGGGGTGAATCCGAACACCCTCCGCTACAAGATGAGGAAGCTGGGGATCCCGTTCCGAAAGCACCTGCGGCAGGAGTGACGGCAAAACCTGGTGAGCCCTAGATTTCGTGTGCCAAACGGAGGCTGCACCTACATGAAACATTGCCTTGACTTCGCTACGACAGAAGTGCGGGCTAGCCCGCACTTCTCACCATTTTTCTACTGCGGGGCACAATGCGCTGTGCGTGTCTGCGCTTTCTCGATTTGCTCGTTCGACGTACCGCAAGTACGACTTCGCTCCCAAATCTTGTGAGAGCGCAGACACGCATTGCGTCTTGTACCCCTCGCGACGAAATCTGGTGAGAAATGCGGGCTAGATCTTGCGGAATGTGAATTTTTAGGGTAGCCTAAAAATATGAATGAACCCCTGATCGACCATCGTCCGGGAGAGAGCATCCACGGAGTGCTCTCCGAG
>JBGMRN010000244.1:0-5035 GCA_048061535.1 Thermoanaerobaculales bacterium
AAAAGGGGGATAAGATTGCCTCGAACACAGGTTTATGAAGCGGTTACGGAAAGACTGGAGATCCTCGACGTGGAGGGCCGGGTGGACGAGGCTTTGATGCCCGAGCTCGACCCCAGCAGGATCCGCGACCTCTACCGCGACATGGTGTTGATGCGCGCCTTCGACGACAAGGCGCTCAAGCTGCAGCGGCAGGGCCGCATGGGAACCTGGCCGCCGATCAAAGGCCAGGAGGCCGTGCAGGCCGGCGTTGCGCTGGCGATGGGCGAGGACGACTGGCTGATCCCGGCGTTTCGCGAGCATGGGGTCATGGTGCTGCGCGGCGTTCCCCTCCACCTGGTCTACGCCTATTGGGCGGGTGACGAACGTGGTTCGTGCTACCCCGAGGGTGTGCGTTGCTTCCCGGTGGCGGTGCCCGTCGGCAGCCAGTGGCAGCACGGCGCCGGGGTCGGACTCTCACTCAAGCTGAGCGGCGACGATGCGGTTGCGGTGACCTTCGGCGGCGACGGCTCGACCTCGGAGGGAGATTTCCACGAGGGGCTCAACTGTGCCGCGGTCTTCGATGCGCGTTCGGTGTTCGTGATCCAGAACAACCAATGGGCGATCTCGATCCCGCTCCATCAGCAGACGAAGTCCGAAACCCTGGCCCAGAAGGCCCATGCCTACGGCATGCCGGGGATCCAGGTGGACGGCAATGACGTATTTGCCGTCTTTGCCGCGGCCGACGAGGCGATCCGGCGGGCCCGTCGGGGCGAGGGGCCGACGCTGATCGAGGCGGTGACCTACCGGTTGGGCGATCACACGACCGCCGACGACGCCAGCCGCTACCGCCCCGAGGAGGAGCTCAAGGAGTGGGAGGGACGCGATCCCATTCTCAGGCTGCGTCGCTACCTCGAGGCGCAGGGCCTCTGGGACTCGGACCAGGAGGCGGTGCTCGCCGAGGAGGCCCACAAATGGGTCGAGGCACAGGTCAAGGCGCTGGAGGAGATGCCGCCGCAGGCGCCGGAGGACATGTTCACGTCGATGTACGCCGAGATGCCGCCCCACGTGGCCGAGCAGATGCAATCCCTGATTGAGGAGATTCGGTCATGAGCGGCCCGGGATCCCAGAGCGCAGAGGGGCGCGCGCTGCGCGCGGTACCCGAGATGGCCACCGAGAAGCTGACCATCGCCCAGGCCGTGCGCGACGCGATGCGGGACGAGATGGACCGCGATGAGAAAGTGCTTGTCCTCGGTGAAGATGTCGGCGTGGACGGCGGCGTTTTTCGCGCCACCGACGGTCTGATCGAACGTTTCGGTCCGGATCGCGTGATCGACATGCCCCTGGCCGAGAGCTCCATCATCGGCATGTCGGTCGGCCTCGCCGCCACCGGCTTCCGACCGGTGGCCGAGATCCAGTTCATGGGTTTTGTCTACCCGGCGATCAACCAGCTCCTGGCCCATGCGGCAAGGCTGCGCAACCGGACGCGCGGTCGGCTGACCTGTCCGATGGTGGTGCGCATGCCGTACGGCGGCGGCATCCACCCTCCGGAGCACCATTCCGAGAGCTATGAGAGCATTTTTCTCAACACTCCGGGCTTCAAGGTTGTCGTGCCGTCGAACCCGCGCGATGCCAAAGGCCTGCTGACCGCGGCCATTCGTGACGAGGACCCTGTCCTGTTCATGGAACCGAAGCGCATATACCGCGCCTTTCGCGAGGCGGTGCCGGCCGACGGCTTCACCGTGCCCATCGGCAAGGCGGAGGTCGCCCGCGAGGGAAGCGACGTCACCCTGATCGCCTGGGGGGCGATGGTGCGGGTCTGCCTCGATGCTGCCGAGGTCCTGGCGCACGGCGGTACCAGCGCCGAGGTCGTGGATCTTCGCACCCTCAACCCCCTGGATCGTGAGACCCTGGTTGCGAGCGTGGTCAAGACCGGACGGGCGGTGGTGGTGCACGAAGCGCCGCGGACCAACGGTTTCGGCGCCGAGATCGTGGCCCAGATCAACGAGCACGCCCTGCTCCAGCTCGAGGCGCCGGTGCAAAGGGTGACCGGTTTCGACGTGATTTTCCCCCTCGCCCACAACGAGAAACACTACCTGCCCTCGCGCGAGAGAATCGTAGCGGCGGCGCAGACCACCCTCCGTTTCTGATTTTCTTCTTGTCTTCCCGCGATTCGCGAAGCGAATCGCGTCCAGTAGAGCGACAATGTAGGTGAGAGGTTCCAAATGGCGTTCGTATTCAATTTTCCCGACGTTGGTGAGGGGATCCACGAAGGCAGGGTCGTGGAGTGGCTCGTGGCCGAAGGCGACACCGTCGCCGAGGACCAACCGCTGATCAAGGTGGAGACCGACAAGGCGGTGGTTGAGCTGCCCTCGCCGCATTCGGGCACCGTTCTCAAGCTGCACGCCGCGGCCGACGCCCCGATCTTCGTCGGTGATCCGCTGATTACGATCGGTGAGGCGGGTGAGGAGCTGGCGGCCGATGCCGCTCCCGCGACTCAAGAAAGCACGGCGGTGGCAGAGACCGCCCGGGCAGCCGCGTCCGAGCCTTCGGCGCCGGCGCGGAGGCCACTGGCGACCCCTCGCACCCGGGTGTTGGCGCGCAGGCTTGGGGTCGACCTGGAGCGGGTCCAGGGCAGCGGATCGGGCGGCCGGATCACCGACCAGGATGTCGAGCGCGCCGCCCAAGGCGATGCGCAGGCGCCGACCGCGACGGCCGTACCGACGGCGGCACCGGCGGCGGTGGTGGAAGCCACCGTCGAAGGCGAGGTGGAGCGCGTGCCGCTCACCCACCTGCGCAAGGTGATCGCCAACGCCATGCATGCTTCGGTTCATACCTCGGCCCACGTCACCCACGTCGACGAGGCCGACGTTACTGATCTGATGGCCCACTACCGCCGGGCCAAACCGGTGATCGAAGAGCGGTCCGGAGTGCGGTTCACCCTGTTGCCGTTCTTCATCAAGGCGTTGGTTGCGGCCCTGAAGATGCACCCGGCCTTCAACGCATCGGTCGACGAGGAACGCCAGGAAATGGTCCTCAAGAAGTACTTCAACATCGGCATCGCCGTCGATACGCCCGAGGGGCTCATCGTGCCGGTGATCCCGGACGCTGATCGCAAGGACATGGTGGAGCTGGCGGCGGAGGTGGCGGACAAGGCCGAACGCGCCCGCGAGCGACAGCTCACGCTTGACGAGCTCAAGGGCGGCAGCTGCACGATCACCAACATCGGACCGCTCGGGGGCGTTTTTGCCACGCCGATCATCAGCCAGCCCGAGCTGGCGATCGTCGGGCTGCACGCGATCAAGGAGCGGCCCGAAGTGTTCGACGGCGAGATCGCCATTCGCAAGATGATGTACCTCAGCGTTTCCTTCGACCACCGCTACATCGATGGCGCGCAAGCGGCACGGTTCATGTCCGACATGGTGAGGTTGATTTCGGAGCCGATGCAGTTGATGGCGAGGTTGTGATGGTTGTTGGTTCGGTTTCCCGTGGATGCCAGGTGGTGGTCATCGGCGCCGGCCCGGGCGGCTACGTGGCCGCAATCCGGCTGGCTCAGTTGGGCAAGGACGTGATCTTGGTGGAGAGGGATGCCCGCCTCGGCGGCGTCTGCCTCAACGTGGGATGCATTCCCTCGAAGGCGCTGATCCATGTATCCGATCTCGCCTACGAGGTCCAAAACGCCGGCAGCATGGGTCTCTCGGTCGAGGGCCTTACCGTCGATCTGCCGAAGATGGTGCAGTGGAAGGACGGCATCGTCGACCGGCTCACCAGTGGCGTCGGGTTCCTGTGCGAGAAGAACGGCGTGGAGATCGTTCGCGGCAACGCGGAGTTCCTGTCGGACCGTTCGCTGGTGGTGGCCAGCGAGGACGACCGGGTGGAGATCCAGTTCGAGCAGGCGGTGATTGCCACCGGATCACGACCCATGGGGCTCGATGGTTTCGCCCGCGACGGCGAGAAGGTGATTGGCGCCTCGGAGGCGTTGTCACCGCAGCGCGTGCCTGAGAGATTCGTGGTCATTGGCGCCGGTTACATCGGCCTCGAGCTGGGCACCGTTTACGCAAAGCTGGGTTCGCAGGTTTCGATCGTGGAGTTCCTTCCCGCCGTGGCGCCCGACCTCGACCCTGAGGTCGGCAAGGCGCTCACCCGCCGGCTGAAGAAGCTCGGGGTCAAGCTCTTTCTCGGCCACCGCGCTCAGCGCTTCGAAGCGGGCGACCCCTCGACCGTTGTGGCCACCGGGCCGAAGGGCGACGAGGTGCGGATCGAGGCGGACGTGACCATGTTGAGCGTCGGTCGGGTTCCCAACTCGGCCGGACTGGGGCTCGAGCCGATCGGTGTCGCTACCGACGACAGAGGCTTCATCACGGTCAACGACCGCATGCAGACTGCCGTCCCCGGGATCTACGCGATCGGCGACGTGGTCGGCGGCGCCCTGCTCGCGCACAAGGCTTACCAGGAGGGTAAGGTGGCGGCGGAGGTGATCGCCGGCGAGCCTGCCGCCTTCGACAATGTGGCGGTCCCCGCAGTGATCTACACCGATCCCGAGGTGGCGTGGGCCGGCCTCAGCGAAACCGAGGCCGTCGCAAAGGGTTACGACGTCGTCACCGGCACCTTCCCCTACAAGGCATCGGGACGGGCGATGTCCCTCGAGGCGACCGACGGCTTCGTCAAGGCGATCGCCGACGCGAACTCAAAGCTCCTGCTCGGGGTGGTCGCCGTCGGTCGAGGCGTCAGCGAGTTCATCGGCGAGGCGGCCCTCGCGCTCGAGATGGGCGCATTTCTCGAGGACGTGGCCCTCACCATCCACCCCCACCCGACCATGTCCGAGGCCTTTCAAGAAGCCGTTGAAGCGGCCTTGGGCAAGGCGGTGCATATGGTGAATAAGAAGTAGGAATTAGGAATTCGGAATTCGGAATTCCGGATCATGCGTATCCGGTTCACTCAGGTCGCGCCTCCTCGGGTTCCGAAATGTGGTGTAGGGGGGCCCGGAAGGGGCCGCCTACACGGAGGCACCCTGCAACCCAAGGGGGGGCCTTGCGGGGCCCCCCCCCCGTGGTGTACG
>JBGMRN010000245.1:0-4994 GCA_048061535.1 Thermoanaerobaculales bacterium
TCGCGAAAGTCACAGGCCCGAAGGGCCTGCCGCAATTCGCCCGGCGAATTGCTTCGGATTGGTACGATCTCGATCTCGAGAACACCGTACTCGTCACCGCCCGATCCTCGGCGCATCCTAATGTCAGCATTGATGGTGACAGGCCCGAAGGGCCTGCCGCAATTCGCCGGGCGAATTGCCGGGCGACTTGCTCCTACTTCCGGTGCCAGACCGCTCCGTGGGGGGTGTCTTCGACGACGATGCCCATCTCGGTGAGCTGGTCGCGGAGGGTGTCGGCTCGAGCGAAGTCGCGCGAGGCCCTGGCCTGGGTGCGCTCTTCCACGAGGGCCTGAATCTTTTCGTCGGCCTGGTCCTCGGCGGTCGCGGGGAAAATGTCGAGGACCGAGTCGGCGTCGGCGAGAGCGCGTTGCAGTTCGGCGCCGACCGGCTCGGCGATGCCATCGCCGTCGAGGGCCGTGTTGATTTTCCGTAACAGAGTATGGAGCGCGCCCAGGGCGCGGGCGGTGTTGAGGTCGTCGCCGAGACCCTCGCGCAGCTCGACGGAAAAGGCCTCCACCTCCTCCATGGCGAGGTCCCCCTCGCCGTCGGAGGACGGGCTGTGCGCGAGCCGGCGCAGCGTGTTGCCGATGCGGTCGACTGTCTGGGCGGCCGCATGGAGGCCGTCGAACGTGAAGTTGAGCTTCTGCCGGTACGGTACCGAGATCAAGAGGTAGCGAATTGCCAGCGGGTCGAATCCCTTGGCGAGCAGATCGCGGAGGGTGAAGAAGTTGCCCTTCGACTTGGCCATCTTCTCGCCTTCCACGATCAAGTGCTCGGCGTGCAGCCAGCACTGCGCGAACGGCTTGTCGGTGGCGCCCTCGGACTGGGCGATCTCATTCTCGTGGTGGGGGAAGACGTTGTCGGTGCCTCCGGTGTGGATGTCGAAGCTTTCGCCCAGGAGCGCCATCGACATCGCGGAGCACTCCAGGTGCCACCCGGGCCTCCCCGGACCGATCGCAGTCTCCCACGAGGGTTCCCCTTCGCGGGCGCCTTTCCAGAGCACGAAGTCGCGGGCATCTTCCTTTTCGTACTCCTCGCTGTCCACCCGCGCTCCGACCAGGTTGGCCTCGGGCTTGACTCCCGAGAGCTTTCCGTAGCCGGGGAAGCTGCTGATGCGGTAGTAGATCGATCCATCGCTGCGGTAGGCGTGGCCGGATGCTTCCAGCCGCTGGACGAGCTCCGCCATCTGAGGGATGTATTCGGTGGCTCGCGGATAGTGCTCCGCGCGCTGAGAACGGAGGGTGTCGAGATCCTCGAAAAACGCTTCGACAAACGGATCGGTGAACTCGCGAAGGGAGAGTCCGGCGGCCTTGGCGCCGTTGATGGTCTTGTCGTCGATGTCGGTGAGGTTCATGACCTGGGTGACCCGGAAACCGAAAAGAACGAGGGTGCGGCGCAGGATGTCCTCGAAAAGAAAGGTGCGGAGGTTGCCGATGTGAGCGAAGTTGTAAACCGTCGGCCCGCAGGTGTAGACCCTCGCGTGGTTTCCCTCGAGAGGTGTGAAATCCTCGAGCCGCCTGGTCAGGGTGTTGTAGAAGCGGAGCTCAGCCATACGGTCCTCCGGAAGGGAGGATTGTACATGGGGAAGAGCGCGCAATAGAGGATTTGGAATTCCGAATTCCGAATTCGTCCGGGTGATTCACTCCAGCAAATTCTTCCTGATATAGGTGAACTTCCCCTTGTTGACCAGGCCGAATCCCTCCTCGAACTCGTTGATGAGCCGGGAGACGGTTTCGCGGCTGGTCCCGATGGAGTGGGCGATGTCGGCGTGGGTCGGGCGGCGCACCACGACCCAGCCGTTGCCGAGCGTCTGTCCGTGGTCGCGGGCCAGGTCGAGGAGGTAGCGGGCCAGGCGGCCGGCAACGTCCATGTAGGCCAGTGACTCCATTTTGGAGTTGGCTCGGCGAAGCCGCCGCGACAAGATCGCCATCAGCTTGCGCGAGATAGCCGGGCTGGTGTTGAGCAGGTGATCGAAGTCGGTGCGGTTGATGACCATCAGCTCGACCGCGGTGATGGTGACCACCGCCGCCGATCGGGGCGCGGCCTCGAGCAGCGCCATCTCGCCGAAGACCTGCCCCGCGCCGAGAACGGAGAGGATGAACTCCTTGCCATCGGTGGAGGTGATGACGATCTTGACCCGGCCGTTGACAACCACGAATATGGCATCCGCCGTGTCACCGGCGTGGAAGATGGTCGTGTCCCTGGGGACGCTGCGCGATTGCGCCAGGGCGGCAACCTCATCCAACTCCTTTTCGTCGAGCTCGGAGAAGAGCTCGATACCGGCCAGAAGCGTGGGGGCTTTTTCGGTCATCCGCCCGCCTTCTCCACCACTCCCAGCACCAAATCGGTCACGGTGCCGCCGTCGATGGGTTCCTCGAGGTCGGCGCAGGGCTCGGTCGATTCACCCGAACACCAACGCAAGGGCGCCATCCCGAGGAGATTGCACAAGGTGTCGATAGCTGATTGTACCTCTTCGGCGGTGACTTTTCGATTCGGATAGAAACGATGATCGAGCGCGTCCGCGCTGAGCATCTCCAACCGCACGGCGTTGATGATCTCTCGCTGGGAGGGGAGGTCCACGATATCCGAGAGCACCGGGACCCTTCCTCCCTCGATCGTTTCGATCTGGGGCGCGGTTGCGACCAGGACCACGGCGAGACCGGCCCGATCAAGCTCTTCGGAGACCATCGCCTCGTGTACGAAGGGAGGCATCATCGACAACCTCCAGCGAATACGGGCCCTGCGAACGGCGTCTTGGCGCTCGGGATGGTCCGCCGGGAGGGCGGTGTAGAGATCCATCGCGGTCTGCCAGTCACGGCGTGACTCGGCGATTCCCCCCTCCAGGAGAAGGGCGTCGGGGTCCCCCTGAAGAGCCAACAGGACGATCTCCGCCTCGTCCGTCTCGCCCTGAGCCAGAAGCGCCCGCGCCTTGACCAGCACCGCTCCCCGGTCCGCAGGCACGAGCGCGAGTGCCGGCTCGACGGCCTCGATGGCTCCGGGGGCGTCTCCGGCATCGAGGAGACGTTGGGCGGCGACGGTGCGGTCCTCGACCCAACGACGATGCAGGTCACTCGCTCGAGCGATCCATCGTTGGTCCGGCCACAGCTTGGCGCCGAATCGGGCGGCCTCGAGCGCGACCGATTCGTGACCCGCTTGCTCGGCCGCCACCGAGAGCGTGAGCCAGGCGGCGGCGTACTCCGGTTGGGTCGTCGTCAGCTCCTCGAGGCCGACGAGCGGGTCCCCGTCCTTCGCTGAAACCGTCGCCTGCAGCTCGAGCAGTTGGGCCGCCGGGTTCTCCCCGGCGCGACCGGCGCTGAGCCGGGCGGCTGCGGTGTCGCCCGTTTCGAGGGCTGTCCAGCCCCGCTCGATCTGGCGCTGATCCGATCGATCAAGCGTCGGCCCGCCCGGCCCGCTGTCGGGGGACGGAAAGCCGAGGTGCGGCGGAGGGCCAACGGCGGTTGTCGATCCGCAGCCGGCCAATACCGCCACCGCACTCAAGCCCGCGACAACGGCGATCGCAGCGGGAAGCCGGTGGGCCCTACGGGAAAGCTCGCTCAACGTGCCGAAATCACGACTTTGCTCCCAAGCCCTGCGAGTGCCCGGACATGCTCGGTGGCTCATATCCTCTACCACGCAACCTGTTGAGAGGATCGAAGAACTCCGGCAAGAGCCCCCCCGCATTGGCGCTTGATCATCGGATCCTCAATCTCGGGGCTCTTCCTGCGGTTTGGACGGGAAAGCTCCGCTGGTCGGGGCGATGCTGGCCATTGCGTGCTTGTAGACGAGCTGCTCGTGGCCGTTGTTCTCGAGGATGATCGAGTAGCGGTCGAAGCGCCGAATGACGCCGGTGAGGCGTTTGCCGCTGACCAGGTACACGTGAACGGTTCGAGATTCCTTGCGAAGCTGATAAAAAAATGGATCCTGGATGTTGATGGTACTGCTCGCAGGCTTGTTCATGTTTCTCGTTTCCCCTCGGTGTGGTGGTCCCAAAGATCGATGATTGCAGCTCGACCGTCCTCTTCGGCCGGCGGCACCCAGTGCAACGTCCCCTCGCGGAGGGTCCGCAACCACGTGAGCTGACGTTTGGCGAGCTTTCGGCTGGATCGCTTGGTTCGTTCGATAGCTGTCTCAAGGTCATATCGGCCGTGAAGCATCTCCACAACCTCTCGGTAGCCGATCGCCTTCATGGCGCAAACATCCCCTGGGACGCCTGAGGCCAGAATCCGCTTGACCTCGTCCACGAAACCGCCCGCGAACATCCAATCGACTCGCAGCCCGATCTTAACATAGAGGTCATCTCGAGAGCGCTTCGGCGCAACGATCAGAGGGTTGAATTTATGTTGCTGTTGTTGGTGCCGCTTCCAATGTGTGGAGATCCCCTCGCCGGTCATCTCGAAGACTTCGACGGCGCGGAGCAGGCGCTGCCGGTCCCGCGGTCCGATGCGTGCCGCCGCCTCGGGGTCAGCCTCTTCCAGCCGCCGGAAAACCGCCTTCGGGTCCCGCTCCCATTGTTCGGTGAGGCGTGCATTCACAGCGGGGTTGCGCGGCGGCGATGGGAAGAGACCCATCAGCAGGGCGCGCACATAGAAGTGGGTCCCGCCGACCACCATGACAGGCTTGTTTCGGGACAGGATGTCGTCAATGGCGACCTCGGCCGCATCGGCGAACTCTCCGGCCGAGAACCGATGCCGCGGATCAGCCACGTCGATGAGGTGGTGCCGAACCCGGCGGCGGGCTTCGGGCGACGGCTTGTCGGTTCCGATGTCGAGACCCCGGTAGACCGCAAAGGCGTCGGCGGAGACGATCTCGGCGCCGAGGGCCTCGGCCACATCGAGGCCGAGGGTGCTCTTCCCCGAGGCGGTGGGCCCGAGGATCAGGAGGAGGGGAGGAGAGAGCTGCACAGTGGGGAGGGTAGTGTGGCAGGGCAGATCGCCGCAAGGGAAATTGGGAATGAA
>JBGMRN010000246.1:0-2519 GCA_048061535.1 Thermoanaerobaculales bacterium
GGGGCAGGGCGTGGTCGTTCCGGCGCCGCCATGGCGTTCCCTTGGTAGGGGCGGCATCCATCCCCCCACCACGGAACATCATTCAGCCCCGGTGGGGGGCGGGGCGTGGACGTTCCAGCGTCGACATGGCCTTTCCTCGGTGGGGGGCGGCATATATGCCGCCCCTACAGCGGGCAGGATTCCGAATTCCCCTTCGCGGGCAGAACCGTCCCAACAACCCGATCACTCCCCCGCGCCGATAATTCCGAATTCCTAATTCCGAATTCCTCCTCATGCCTCATTCAACGCTACAATCCCCGCATGAGGCGCTCTTTCGGTGCCGTTTTGATCGCGGGCGGCCTCCTTGCCGCCGGCGGTTTCGCGTCTGCGGCCGCCGGACCCCCGACCGGTGTCCAGCTTGACGCGGTCCGCAACCGCATCCACCAGTTGGAGCTCCGCCTCGACCGGTTGGCGGCCGAGGCCGAGAATGCCGAGCGCGAGCGCAACCGGTTGGACGCTCAGCTCGAGCTGGCGGATGCGCGTGTGCGCGAGGTGGAGCTGCTCCTCGAGCACAGCAGCAGCGAAGCCAAACGGCTGCGGGCCGAGGCGGCAGAGCTCACCGCCGAGCTCGATGGACGCCGTGATGCCCTGAACCTCCACCTGGAAATCATGGCTCTCCTCGGTCAACCCGGTCCCCTGCAGCTGCTCTTCGACGCGTTTCGTGGCGGCGAGATGGAGGCGGCGGTGGGCACCGTCGCTGTCCTCACCGCGGGCCAGGTTCGCCTCGTGGAGGAGTACCGCGAGCTGCGCCAACAGCACAACGCTCGACTGGCTGCCCTCAGCCGGACCCTGGCGGAGGCACAGGCCGAAGCATCGAACCTCGAGCGTCGGCACGACGAGTTGGAGAGAGTGCGCCGCATGGTGGCTTCCCGGCTGCAGAAGCTGGAGAAAAGTCAGCAGAGCACAGGCGCCAGTCTGGCCGACCTCCACGAGCGGGAATCCGCCCTGGAGCGACTGATCGTAGTGCTGTCGAGCAGAGAACGGCTGACCGGCAACGAGGACATCCGACGCTTCCGCGGCGCCCTCCCATGGCCCGTCGAAGGGCCGGTGATCCTGGGCTTCGGCCGCCACTACCTTCCCAAGTACGCGACCTACACCGTCTGCAACGGGCTCCGCTTCTCGGCCCCCAGCAACGTCCCGGTCAACGCTGTCTTTCCCGGCATTGTGGCATACGCCAGGCACTTCAAGGGTTATGGGAATATGGTAGTGCTCGACCACGGACACGGCGTGTACTCGTTGGTGGCGGGCCTTGCTACAATTCACGTGCGTCTCGACCAGCGCGTCAAGATGGGCACGCGCCTCGGACTGGCCTCGCCACCGGCCGAGAACGGCAACATCTACCTCGAGTTTCGCGTAGGAGAAGAGCCGGAGGATCCAAGGCGCTGGCTTCAGTTGAAGGGGGGCTCGTCCTGAACATGAACCGTACTCGCAGTATTTTTCTCGCCACCTCGTTGGTGGTTGTGCTGCTCTTCGCGGGGGTTCTCGCGGCGAGCCGTACCAGCCGGGACACCTTGTTTCGCGCCCTCGGCAACCTCGCAGAGGTCGTCCATCTGGTAGAGAATCAGTATGTCGACGAGCTCAACCAGGAGGCCCTTTCGATGTCCCTCGATGCAGGCCTGATGGAGTCGGTGGATCCGTGGGCGGCGGTCCTGCCTCCCGAGACCACCGACGAGTACCTCCAACTCGTCGACGCACCGCCGGCCTTCGGTCTCGGCCTGAGCTCGCGCCTGGGATCGGCCGCCGTCCGCTTCGTCCTCTCCGGCTCTCCGGCTGAAAAGGCCGAGCTCTCTGCCTGGGAGGTCATCGAGTTGGTGGAGGACGTCAACACCCGCGGCCAACCGCTGTGGCTGATTCGGTTGCAGCTCATGAGAAGCGAACGCGACGGCAAACCGGTCCGGTTGACCGTGTTCGACCGCAACGTCGACGAGCGGCGCGAGGTTGTGCTCGAGCCCTCCGAGTGGTCGCTGCGCTCGGCGACCGCCGAGCTGCATGAGGAAGCGACCGTCATCCACGTACAGGCCATCCCCGAAGGCACGGCCGACCTCATGACGGAGCTCATTCCCGAGGACGGCAACCTCATCCTCGACCTCCGCCGGCTCGGGTGGGGCCACGAGGAGGCGACCATGGCGGTGGCCGATCTCTTCGTCCGCACGGGCCGGTTGGGCTCGTGGCAGGGGCGCCGCGCCGGTTCGAAGACCTTCGCCTCCACGCCCGAGGCGGTGGCCGCCGCCCTTCCGGTGGTGCTGGTAGGTCCGGACACCGAAGGGGCAGGCGAGATCCTGGCGGCCGCCCTGCAGCGCGCGGGCGCGGTCGTGGTGGGGAATCGAACCACCGGACACGCGCCGCACATGAGCCTCATCCGTGACGACGGCGTCGCCGTCTGGATGCCGGTAGGCCAGTGGCTCAGGTCGGATGACAGCCCCATCAACGGTAACGGCATCGAACCGGACGAAAAGGTCGAGGTCGCGAGCGCCGACGAG
>JBGMRN010000246.1:2619-4992 GCA_048061535.1 Thermoanaerobaculales bacterium
CTCGTCGTGCTGGCCGCAGAGCGCGGCGTGGGTCCGGAGGCCATTTCCGCCGACGACCCGATCCGCAAGGTGGATGGGATCTTCGTCCGCACCTGGCGCCTCTCTTTCCCCAGCCGGGAGGCCCGCGACGGCTTTCTCGGAGATCTCCAGATCGAAGGCGCGGCCCGCGACGCCGAGCTCTCGCTCCCCGAGGACCTCTCGTCGCAGGAGATCGCGCTCGAGGTGGGCCTCGGAGTGGAGACCTTCGACCTCCGCCTGGCATTGAGCAGACCGTCTTCGCCACCGACCCGGGCCCCTGCGACCCCCGCACCGACCCCCATTCCGACCCCGACCGTCCGCCCCGAGCCGCCACCCAACGCTCGCGGCCGGCTGGCGATTCTCCTCGACGACGGGGGTCAGAAGCTCGACCTGGTGGCGCAGGCAGCCGCCCTGCCGACCGAGGTCGGCATCGCGATTCTGCCCTTCCTGCCGTACTCGGCCGAGACCGCGGAGGAGATGTTCAGCGCGGGCCACGAGGTGTGGCTGCACCTGCCGATGGAGCCCGAGGGTTACCCGGGCAACGACCCCGGCGCCGGCGCGGTGCTGGTGGGGATGGAGGGGAACGATCTCCAAACCACAATCCACTCTGCGATCAACAACATCCCTCACGCGATCGGAGTCAACAACCACATGGGTTCGAAGGCCTCCGCCGACCTCCGTCTGATGACCTGGGTGATGCAGGAGCTCAAAGCGCGAGGCATGGCCTTCATCGACTCGCGAACCACCGTGAGGACCGTGGCCGAGGAAGCCGCCCGGGCCCAGGGAGTGCCGACCAACCGCCGCCACGTCTTCCTCGACAACAAGAAAGAGAGCGCGGCGATCAGACGTCAGCTCGAAGAAGCGATCTACCGCTGCCGCATCGAGGGGGAGATCATCGCCATCGGCCACCTCTCACCCGTCACCCTCAGGGTGCTGGCACAGGAGCTGCCGGGGCTGAAAAAGCGAGGCGCCGACCTGGTGGCGCCGTCGAAGCTGGTGAGGTAGGGGCCTGTCAGTATCATCGCCGACGTCATTGACCCGTCGAAGATTCACCGAGGCCGGACCACGTCATGGCGATGATCGGGCCCTCTCCAACCCGAAGCGCGGATGGTGGCGGGCCCTGAAGGACCCGCCTACCCGGTCTCACGAACAACGCTCATCACGTCAACGCGCCCGGGCGTGGGCACAGCGCCCCAATCAACCCGGTCGCTCCCCCGCGCCGACAATTCAAAATTGAGAATTGAGAATTGAGAATTCCGCCCGGCTCGCGGCGCCCAACAGGGCGGTCCGCTCGTCGAGCACCACCCTCACCGGCATGGCCTCGAGCAACGGGCGCATGCGTCCCTTGGCGAGGAAGCCCTCCATGAACGCCCCGCTCTCGAGCGCCGGCAGAATCTTCGGCGCAACGCCGCCCGCCACCCAGACGCCGCCGGCGGCCATGAGCTTGAGCGCGAGGTTCCCCGCCTCCTCACCATAGAGCCGCGCAAACAGCTTCAACGCATCGGCGCAGACCTCGCACCTGCCCTCGATCCCGGCCTTCGACAATGCCGCCGCCGGGTCACCGCTCTCCACCGCCTCAGAAAACCACGCCGGCTGCGGACGCCCCTCCCGCTCCAACATGAAGCGGTATAGATCTGCCAACCCGGGACCCGAGACCACCCGCTCCCAGCTCACGCCGCCGTACTTCTCCCGCAGAAACCGAGCCAGCCCGTCCGTCAGCTCGTCGGTCGGCGCGAAGCTGGCGTGCCCCCCCTCGCAGGCGAAGGGGTGGTAGCGCTCGCCGTCCCAGTACACCCCAGCCTCGCCGAGGCCGGTTCCGGCCGCGATCACCGCGCCGTTGCCGGCGGCGCCCTCCCGCCCGGGGTTGAGGACCCTGAGATCCTCATCCCCCACCAGCGGCAATCCCCAGGCGGTGGCCTCGAGGTCGTTGAGGATGGTCACCTTCGCGATCCCCGCCCGCTCCTCGACGAGATCGGCATCCACCACCCAGGGCAGGTTGGTGGTGCGCATCCGGCGGCCGGCCACCGGCCCGGCTATCCCGAAACAGGCAACGAGGCCCGTTCCCGCCCGGCCCGCGAGAAACTCCGACACTACCTCTTCCAGGCCGGGATAGTCCGGGCTGGAGAAGGTCTGCTCCGCGATCAAATCCAGACCATTCGCCTCGACCTCGAAGAGACCCAGGCGGGTGGTGGTTCCGCCAATGTCCCCGCCGAGAACCCTCAAAGCGGCGCCTTCGGCCGCCACGCATCGCCGGGCCGCAACCTCAGATCGAGGTTCGCCGCCCCTCCCTCAATCCGAGTCGAGATCTCCACTGACCGCCTCCGTATCCAAGCGGTGCGAGTCTACCAGCCTTGA
>JBGMRN010000247.1:0-4977 GCA_048061535.1 Thermoanaerobaculales bacterium
TCCTTGAGTCGCTTCGGTCCCGCCCCCAGGATCTCCGGCGGGCAGCCCGAGGCGAAGAGCTTGAAGTTCTCGATGTAGCGGGCGGCCAGCGCGTCGTAGCGCTTCCAGTACTCGTCCTGTGAGCCCCACGAGGTCGAGGGATCGAGGACGTCCTCCGGGACGTTGGGGCAGGACAGCGGGATCTCGAAGCCGAAGATCTTGTCGCGCCGGTACTCGATCGTATCGAGCTTGCCCTCGAGGGCCGCGTCGAGCAGGTTGCGGGTGTGACGGATGGAAATCCGCTTGCCGACCCCCCAGCCGCCGCCCACCCAGCCGGTGTTGACCAGCCAGCAGGTCGCGCCGTGTTGGCGCATCCGGTTGCGCAGCATATCGGCGTACCGGAAGGGGTGGTGGACCATGAAGGGCGCGCCGAAGCAGGCCGAGAAGGCGATCTCGGGCTCGACGCCGAGACCGATCTCGGTGCCGGCGATCTTCGAGGTGTATCCGGACATGAAGTGGTAGACGGCGTGCTCCGGGTCGAGGCGCGCAATCGGGGGGAGCACCCCCTGCGCGTCGCAGGTGAGCAGGACGACGTTCTTCGGATGGGCGCCGACCACGCCATCGGGCACGACGTTGGGAATGAAGTCGATGGGGTAGGCGGCGCGGGTGTTCTCGGTGAAACGGTCGTCGTCGAGATCGAGCTTGCGCGAGGTGGTGTCCTGGACCACGTTCTCGAGGATGGTGCCGAAGCGGCGGGTGGTGTCCCAGATCTGGGGCTCGTTCTCGGCCGACAGGCGGATGACCTTGGCGTAGCAGCCGCCCTCGAAGTTGAAGATCCCGGTCGATGACCAGCCGTGCTCGTCGTCGCCGATGAGCCGGCGCTTGGGATCCGCCGACAGCGTCGTCTTGCCGGTGCCGGAGAGCCCGAAGAAGAGGGCCACGTCGCCTCGATCTCCGACGTTGGCGGAGCAGTGCATCGGCAGCACCTCGCGCAACGGGAGGAGGAAGTTCATGACCGTGAACATGCTCTTCTTGATCTCGCCGCCGTAGCTCGAGTTGCAGATGATCGCCAGTCGCTGGGCGAAATTGAGGATGATGGCGGTGTCGGTGCGGGTGCCGTCGACCCGGGGATCGGTCCGGAAGGAGGGCGCCGCGATCACCGTGAACTCCGGCACGTGGTTCTGATACTCCTCCTGGGTCGCGGGGGTGATGAACAGGTGGCGGGCGAAGATCGAGTGCCAGGCATGCTCGGTGATGACCCGGATCGGCATCCGGTACTCGGGATCCGCGCCCACGAAGCAGTCCTGGACGAAGAGCTCCTCGTCCTGGAGAAACGCCTGCACCCGGGAGTAGAGGGCCGAGAACTTCTCGGGCGTGAAGGGCCGGTTGTACTCGCCCCACCAGATCTTGTCCTCGGTGGAGGACTCGCGCACCACGTACTTGTCCTGGGCGGCGCGGGCCGACCACTTGCCGGTGTTGACCACCAGCGGGCCGCCGTGGGCGATGTAGCCCTCGTTGCGGAAGGTGGCTTCCTCGTAGAGAGCCGGCACCGGCAGGTTCCAGAACACGCGGTCGAGATGGACCAGGCCGTGGTTCTCCAGGCCGTATCGACTCTTGAGGTTCGCGGCCTGAGGAGTCGCGGGGGTGTCGAACTTCAGGTACTTGCTCATGTCCAGTCCCTCACCAGCTTGCGCTCACCGATGTAGAGCTCGTTGGGGGAGTTGGGGTCGAGCGCCCACTTGATGCGCCCGATGCCCTCGACGATCTCCTTGATGGAGCCGCAGAAGCTGATTCTGAGGTGGCCCTCCTTGCCGAACTCGACGCCCGGGACGGTCACCACCTGGACCTTGTCGAGGATCAACTCCGAAAGCCGGACCGAGTCCTTGTCGTAGTGGCTGAAATCGGGGAAAGAGTAGAAGGTGCCCCCCGGCTCCTCGAGGCGCACTCCCGCAAACGACCGTAGCTGCTCGACGAGCACGTTGCGGTTGTTCTGAAGCGTCGTCCGCAGACTGTCGACCGAGGACTGAATCCCGTTGATGGCGCCCACCGCCGCGTGCTGCAAGACCGCCGAGGGACCCGAGGTCTCGTGCCCCTGGATGTTGGTCATGGCCTCGATGAGCTTGGTGTTGCCCACCGCCCAGCCGATGCGGAAACCGGTCATGGCGTACTGCTTGGAGACGCCGTTGACGATGATCAGCTTGGAGTTGTCGGTGCGGTCCTTGGCGTACTCGTAGGCGTTGACGCGCCGGCGCCCGTCGAATATCAGCCGGTGATAGATGTCGTCCATGATCAGCCACAGGCCGCGCTTTTCACACAGCTCCACCACGTCCTTGATGAACGCCTCCGGGTAGACCGCGCCGGAGGGATTGTTGGGACTGTTGACGACCACCGCCTTGGTGTAGGACCCGATCACTTGCTCGATGTCCTGAATGCGGGGGATGAACGAGCCGTCCTCGGGGTAGACCGGCACCGGAACGGCGCCCACCAGCCTGACCATCTCCGGGTAGCTCACCCAGTAGGGGGCGGGAAAGATCACCTCCTCCTGGGGATCCAGGATGGCGTGAAACGCCGACATGATGGCCTGCTTGGCGCCGCCGGAGGCCATCACGTTCTCGGGCGCCGGCCGCCAGCCGTAGAAGTCCTCGGTGTAGCGGATGATGGCCTGCTTCAGCGCGGGAATGCCGTCGGGTGGCGTGTAGCGAACCTCTCCCGAGTTGACGAGGGCGGTGGCGGCGAGGATTGCGTCCAGCGGCGCCTTGCCCTTGGGCTCTCCCCCGCCGAGGTGGATCACGGGATCGCCCTTGGCGCGCAGGATGGCCGCGACCTCGTTGAGCTTGAGAGTGGCGGACTCGCCGATGGACTTGGCGATCAACGAAAGACTCATGATGGTTCCGGTCCTCTCACCGGCCCGGGCCGGCCAAAGATGCTCGGCATTATCTCAAATTAAGAAAAAAAAGCTACATGCACTCCATCTTCCCGGTGCAGCAGGGCGAATGCCGACGCCGGCCGACCGCGGTTGCGGTCCGGGCGCCTCGCCCGCCGCAATTCGCGCAGCGAATTGCAGGAGTAGGATGGAGGCATGGAAAAACTGGGCAGGCACGGTGGGCGGGTGAAGGACCTCAGGCGGCGGGTGCGTCGTCGCCACCCGGGCGAGGTCATCGTCGACGGTCGCAGGTTGGTGGCCGATCTGGTGCGGTGGGAGGTACCGATCCGCGAGCTCTACCTCACCGCCGAGATCGTCGCTGACGAGGATGTTGCGGCATGGGCGGACGCCGCCGGCTCGGTCTTCGAGCTCGAGGCGATGGTGCTGCGCGACCTCGCCCCGACTCGCAGCCCCCAGGGGGTGCTGGCGGTGGTGGAGGAGCCCCGCTGGCCGGCCTGGGCGGCCCGCGAGGGCGTGGCTCTGTGGCTCGACCAGGTCCGGGACCCGGGCAACCTCGGCGCCATCGTGCGCGCCGCCGCCGGGCTCGGCGCCGCCGCGGTGCTGCTGTCGCCCGAGTGCGCCGATCCCTTCGGTCCATCGGCGGTCCGGGGCTCGGCGGGGGCGGTGTTCCGCGTGCCGGTGGAACGAGAGGTGACGGTGGCGAGCGCGGCGGAGCGGGTGAGGGCCGCCGGCGGCGAGGTCTGGGCCGCCGGAGAGGCGGGGCGCCCGATCGAGGGTTGGCGGCCGGCCGAACCCTGTCTGCTCCTGCTCGGCGCCGAGAGCAGCGGTCTCGGACCCGAGGCATCCGACCTCGCCGAGGGCGCGGTCACCATCCCCCTCGGACGCGACGTCGAGTCCCTCAACGTCGCCGTCGCCACCGGGGTGCTTCTTCAGCATCTGCGGGGTTGACAATGATAACAGGTCAATGCATAGTGTTATCATGATACGGACACAGATCTCGCTCGACCCGGCGATGTACGAGACGGCGCGCGAAGAAGCACGCCGGCGTGGTGTCTCCTTCGCAGAGCTTGTTCGCCGAGCCTTGGAGCGCATGTTGGCGACCGAGGGCGGCGATCCGCCATGGGCTCGTTTCGCGGGCGTCGTCGAGGGCGGTGACGCCGACGCCAGCCGCTCGGTGGACTCGGTAGTCTACGGGCGCGACGCCCCGTGAGGGCGGACGTCTTCATCGACTCGGGGGCCTTCATCGCCTACCTGGTGCGGGCCGATCGGCTGCACGGTGAGGTGGCGGAGCTTTTCCAGGGTCCGGCGCCGATCTGGTCCACTTCCACCCTTGTGGTGGCGGAGACCTACAGCTGGTTCCTCCACCGGCACGGTGAAGATGCGGCGCGCCTTTTTCGCGGTCTGCTCGACGACCTGCCAGGCATGCAGGTCTTTGACCCGGACGCCGCTCACCGGCGGCAGGTCTGGAGCGTTCTCGATGCCCTGCGCGGGCAGCGCCTGACCTTCGTCGACGCGTCGAGCCTGGTGTGGATCGAGGGTAAGAGAATTCCGGTCGTCTGGGGCGCCGACC
Source organism: Thermoanaerobaculales bacterium (assembly GCA_048061535.1). Classification (GTDB taxonomy): domain Bacteria; phylum Acidobacteriota; class Thermoanaerobaculia; order Thermoanaerobaculales; family Sulfomarinibacteraceae; genus Sulfomarinibacter. Next base: position 4,434 of record JBGMRN010000247.1, read on the forward strand.
ACCACCTCGGCCTGCAGGGCGCCACCGTCGTCCCCGGCCCACCGGCCGCTTCAGGTCGCCGAAGAAGGGGATAAGGGCCCGCGCAGAGACACGTTCGTAGAGCTCGTGCCCGGAGGTGCCGAGATCCCGGTCCGCCTCGAACGCCTGCGGGGTTGAAAAACCACAGAGGCACGGAGACGCAAAGCCCACGCCGACACTTCTTTCGCTTCGCCTCGTGGGTTCGGAAATGCAGGCGGGCCCGCCACCACCACAAGTCAGAACTCGAGGAGCCACAATCTGAGCGAACCGGATCGGGAAAGGCAGGTCCGGCGATTCGGACTCCCCTACCCTTCCGACCCAAGAAAAACCTGCGTCATCACCTCAGTCGGGCATGGAGACCCTGTGTATCGGGGCTCTGGAGGGCGGCCCATGGTGATGACTGAGGAGGCGACTGGGAGCTCTCGGCGGTGGTTTGCGAGGCGTGGGTTCGACTCCAGCGTCGCCGCGCGGGTCCGCGAAACCCGGTGGCGCCCAAGCCAGAGCCTCGAACCGGCCGATGGCGGAG
>JBGMRN010000248.1:0-4970 GCA_048061535.1 Thermoanaerobaculales bacterium
GGCTTTGCGGCGTTGCGTTTCCTTCCTGGGAGGGTGGGTGGCTTTGTGATGGCTTCGTGTCTTCGTGTCTTCGTGTTTCAAACCGAGCTCCGGTCAAGCAGGATCGGTGATGAATCGGCGAACGAGGGGCACGATCTCCTCCGAGGCGTCCTCCAGGATGTAGTGCCCACAATCTGCAAATCGGTGCACCTCGGCCTCGGGGAAAATCCGCTCGAACTCCGCGAGGAAATGATGGTCGAACACGAAGTCCTTCTCCCCCCAGCACACCAGCACCGGCCGGTCGGCGAACACACCGAGACGCGCATGGGTGTCCGAGACGAGCTCGTAACCCGGATCACCGGGGCGCAACGGGATGTCCTGAACGAAACGAAGGGTCGCAACCCGGTCGTTCCAGCTGTCATAGGGCGCACAATAGGCGTCCCGAACCTCCTTGGACATGGTCTTGCGGGTACACGCGACCCGGGTGGCGCCGCGGCTGAAGGCGTTGAACCCACGCACCAGCACCGAACCGAGGGGAGTGTTGCGAACCATCCACAGCTGCCATGGAAGCGCCTTGCCGGGGGGTAGGTGGAAGGCGGCAGTGTTCAGGATCACGAGGCGCCGGATGCGTTCAGGATTGCGAACCGCCCAACCGAGTCCGATCATGCCGCCCCAGTCGTGAACAACGAGGCTGATATCTTCAAGCTCGAGTCGGTCCATGAGCGTGGAAAAGTCCCTGATGCGCCGTTCGAGAGTGTAGTCGTACGCACCGACACCGGGCTTGTCCGAGTAACCGCAACCCATGTGATCGGGCACCACGACCCGGTGGCCGTTGCGCAGACCCTTCACCAATTCACGATAGTAGAACGACCAGGTCGGATTGCCGTGGACCGCGACCACGGTCGGGCCACTGCCCTCGTCGAGGTAATGGAGACGGAGACCATCGAGATCGAGGTAGTGGCTGTCAAAGGGGTAGAGGTGACGAGGAATATCCTGCATGCGATGAACGGTGAACCGCTACCACTCGACCTCGGCCATCGAGCAGTTCAAACCGCTGCCGATGCCCACCAGGGCGATTCGCTGGCCGCGCTGCAACCTGCCCAGCTCCTGCAGCTTCGAGAGCACGATGGGAACGCTCGCCGGACCGATGTTGCCGAAATCGGGATAGACCCGAAAGACCTTGCGCAAATCGATGCCGAGAAGACCCGCGAACTGCTCGGTGTGGACCTTGCTCACCTGGTGGAAGACGAAATGGTCGATCGCGTCGGCGGTCCAACCGAGCACCTTTGTCGCATGCTCCCAGGTGCGGAGCGCGAGCTCCATTCCGGCGACCAGAAGCTCCTTGGTACGGGTGACCATATGGTCGATGTTCCCGGCGCAGAGATCGCAGTGCTGGGTCGCAGCGAGGTTGACGCTGCCTCTGAAGGGGTGGCCTTCGGGGGCGAGATCTGATCGGCCGAGCACCATCGCCGCGGCGCCGGAGCCGAGGGTCAGGGATGCAAAATTCTCACGAAAGGTGGCCTCGTCCACCTCCCCATCCGTGAGAAAACCGATTGTCGTCTCGGTGATCTGCCGGCTGGTCTCGCCATCCACCAGAATCGCGTAGTCCACCTGCCCGCGATCAATCATGTTGCCCACCATGTCCATGCCGTTGACAAATCCCAGGCAGGCGTTCCCGAGGTCGAAGTTCATGCAGGTCTCGGAAAGACCGAGGCGGTGGTGAACGATGCATGCGGTGGAGGGTTCGAGGTAATCCCGGCAAACCGAGGTATTGATGAGAATGCCCACCTTGGAGCGATCGATCTCTGCCGCGTTCAGCGCCTTTTCACCGGCCTTCGTCGCCGCCTCACTGGGCATGACGCCCTCGTCCCAGTACCGTCGTTCCATGATCCCTGACAGATCGCGCAACAGGTCCGGCCGCACGCCCAGCCGCTGCATGGTCGGAGCAAGCCGGCGTTCAATTCCCTCCGACGACACCCGATTCGGCGCATCCAGGTGCGCCACACTGAGAATCGACACATTTTCAAAGTTCATCGCCATTCCCTCATCTCCACGGTCCGCAGGCACGACCCACCCGGAGCGGGCTCACCCGTCTTTTTCGAGCAAAGGGTACCACCCTCCCGAACATCAATAAAAGGCAAGATGCGGCATTGTTGATGAGCGCCGGCAATGGCAGCCCTCGAAGTTGACAGCGTCTGGCCAGAAGCATACGCTGCTTGACACTGGGGAGCAGCAGGAAACAAGGTGGCGTTCAAGTTCGAGCAACTCGAGGGCAAGTACGAGATTCTCGACAAGATTCGAGAGGGCGGGATGGGTTCCGTCTACAAGGTTCGCCACCGCCTCCTCGACGAGGTGCGGGTGATCAAGGTTATGCGCCCGCATCTGGCAGACGACGAGGTGCTGCAGGCGCGCTTTCTTCGCGAGGCGAAGGTCGCCGTCAAGCTGCGTCACGCGAACCTCGCTCAGATCCATGACTTCACCATGGATGACAGCGGCTACGCGTTTCTGGTCATGGAGTTCATCGACGGCCTCAACCTCCAGGAGGTCAGCAAGGTCCTCGAAAAACCTTCGCTCGGACTCGGCCTCGAGGTCGCCCATCAGAGCCTCGATGCCCTAGGATACCTCCACCGCAAGCGGATCATTCACCGAGACGTCTCGCCCGACAATCTACTGATCACCCGCGATGATGAGGGCGTGATCCTCGTCAAGCTCATCGACCTGGGAATCGCCAAGGTCCACGGGGGCAACGAGAACCTGACCTCGGCCGGGACCTTCCTCGGGAAAGTTCGCTACTCCTCTCCGGAGCACTTCCAAACCCAAGAAGGCTCGGCAGTCGATGCTCGTAGCGATCTCTACTCATTTGGGGTCGTCCTCTATGAGTTCCTCACCGGTGTCTATCCGATCGCGGGGACGAACATCTCCTCTCTCATCGCGGGCCACATGATGAACCCTCCCCTCGAATTCTCGGAAAGCGACCCACAGAACCGGGTTCCGCAGGAACTCCGGGAAGTGATCCTTCAATCCCTGGCCAAAGCGCCGGAGGATCGTTTCGCTTCCGCCAAAGCCTTTCAGCAGGCCCTGAAACCGTTTCTCTCCGAGCATGCCTTCGAAGACAGCGAGCTGCAGTCCATCTTCGACACTCCCGACCAGGCCACTCGAAAATTCGAGACGATCAAACCGGGCAGCACTCAGAGCAGAATCGACCGGAGCTTCGGCATTCAAACAACGCCTCCCCCGAACGCAAGAACAGCGGGTGATCGTGCCTTCGAAACATCCGGGACGATCGAGACCGACGAGGTGTCGTCCGACGGTGGTGGAACCTCGAACGGAGACCGTCAATCACAGATTCGCGCATTCATCGTCGGCGCCGAGCGGCTCAAAGAAAGCCATCATTACAGCGAAGCTCGGCTTCAACTCGCTTCCGTCCTCGATCTCGACCCCGGAAACGCAGACGCTGTGAAGCTGCTCGAGGCGATCGACGCCGCCGACGTCAAGCTCCAGAAACGGCGCGCCGCGGCCGCCGAAGCTCTGCGCGGGTTGATCGCTGCCGGAGAGCTGGAGAAGGCAACCGCGAAGCTCGAGAAAACGGTCAAGGATTTCGGCGCGGCCGAGGTCTTCGACCAGGTGCGCGACGAATTGGATGCATCCAGAATCGAACAAGCCGAACGGCTCGATCGGGCCCGGAAACTGGACGCGGCTGCGTCCGAGCTCGAGGCCGAGGAACGCTGGGAAGACGCTCTCCCGATGTTGCAGGAGGCCCTCAAGCTCGATCCAGCCAACAAGGATCTCGAAGCCCGAAGGGCAGCCGCCGAGCGCGGTGCCGACGCCCGGGCCGCGGCACGCCGCCGGGCCCAGGAGATAGAGGAGACCGCGGCAACAATCACCGGCCATATCGAGAACTCAGACGCGGACGAGGCCGAACGCGCGCTGAAACTGGCCCGCAAGCTCTACGGTGAGGAAGAGGTCTTCACCGAGCTCGCCGGGCACATCGACGAGCTGCGTGACCGGCTGCAGAGGGAACATGCCGCGCGACTTCGCTCCGAAGCCAAGGAACAGATCACCGCAACCGACTTCGCCAACGCGATCGAGACCCTCGAACAGGCACACGACCTCGCCCCTGGCGACCAGGAAACCGTGGATCTCCTCGGCGCTGCACGCGAGGGCCTGCGCCTCCAGGAAGAGGCGCGACGCCGGCAGAGCGCCATCGACGCTACGGCGTTGAGCGTTGAACGTCTGATTCTCGCCGGCCGGCTCGAGTCCGCCTACCACATCATCGACGAATCTGTGGCGGACCTCAGCCCCTTCGACGAGGCCGAGACTTTGCGTCAGACCGTTGAGGCCGAGGTCTCAGCCATGGTCGACCGCCGGAATCGCGCCAAGGCCGCCGCCGAGCGAGCCCTCGCGTTTGCCGAAAAGAACGCGTTCGCGGAAGCCTCCGAAGCCCTCAGCGAGGCGCGCGAGCTCGAAAAGGACTACCCGGAGCTTGCCGAATTGGTCAACGCCGCCGAAGCCGACATCCAACGGTTGATCGAGGCCCACAGGCTCAGCATGGCGATCGAAAAAGTGGGCCAGAGCATCGACAAGCACCTCGCAAAAGGCGCGCTGGACGAGGCCCGGCGCGAGATCAAGGTCGCCGAGAGGCTTTACGGAGGCCAGGCGATCATCGAGGAGCTCACGTCCAGAATCGAAGAGAGGGAGCGGGAGCTTCGCCGGAAAGAGGCCGAAAAGCTCATCAACAAGGCATTGCGGAAGCAGCGCAAGTTCGAAGACGTCATCGTCGACCTCGAGGCAGCCCTCGAGCTCGATCCGGGGAACGAAAAGATTCTTCGGGTGATCGAGGAGACCCGGACAGCCCACCAGAGGGTCCTGGACGAGGATCGGGCACGGAAGATCGGCAACGTGTTGGACGAGATCGACCGCCTCATCGCCGCCGGCGACACGGCGGGGGCCCTCAGCGCCGTGGATGCTGCCGCGCTCGAGATCGGAGAGTT
>JBGMRN010000249.1:0-4939 GCA_048061535.1 Thermoanaerobaculales bacterium
CGAGGTCTCGGTCGACCTTCCCTTCCAGAGGCGTACGGTCCGGGGAACGGTGACCGCGATCGCCACAGCCACGGTCGGCCCGGGCCACCTCTTTCCGGTGGAGATCACCCTCGACCGCCTTGAGAGCGTCGCCGCCGGTCTCACCGCCGAGGTGGTTTTCTCTCTCAGCGTCGAGCCCGAGTTGGTCGTTCCCCTTGCAGCCATCATCAACCCGGGGTCCAGCCGGCCGGCGGTCTTCCGAATCGCCGGTGGGCGCGCCACTCGAGTGCCGGTACGCCTCGGTCGCGTGACCGGTGACGGCATCACGGTGCAGGCCGAGCTCGCCGACGGTGACGAGGTGGCGGTCTCCGGCCACACGGCGATCGCGGACGGCGACACGGTGGAGGTGTCCCGATGATCTGCCTCGAGCAAATCCTCGATCGCCGGCGGCTGGTGCTCACCATCGCCGTGATCCTCTCCCTCACCGGCTTCGCCGCCTGGCAGACCATGGACCGGCGCGAGGATCCCCTGATGCCCGCCTACTGGGGTCAGGTCGTCGTGCCCTTCCCCGGCGCCGACGCCGAGATGGTCGAGAGATTGGTGCTCGAACCCCTGGAGGATGCCCTCGCCGAGGTCGAGGAGGTCGACACCGTCACCTCCAACGCGCTGGCCGAAATCGCGGTCGTCAAGATCGATCTCAACGAGACCCTCTCCGATCCCGACGAGGCATGGAACGAGGTCCGCGAGGCGATGGCCCTCGCCCGCCGCGAGTTCCCGGAAGGGGTCGGCGAACCGGCGCTGAACTCCAAGCTCAACTCCGACCACGATGCGGTCGTTCTCGCCGTGACCGGATCGGCAGATCCTCTCGAACTGCTCGCCGCGGCCCGGACGCTGCGCAAGACCCTCCTCCAGGTTCCCCAGGTGGCACGGGTCAAGATCATCGGCGACCCGGGCGAGCAGGTAACGGTCGAGCTCAACGACTCCGCCGCCCGCCGCCTCGGGCTCACCGCACCGGCGCTGGCCGCCCAGCTCGGCGCCCGCACCCGAATCCTCCCCGGCGGAACCCTCAAGCTGGGTGATCGGACGCTCCGTCTGCGCCCACTGGCCGAGATGGAAACCGTCGAGGAGATCGCCTCGACCCCGGTTCAGCTCTCCTCCGGAATCACCGTCCCGCTGGGCGAGGTCGCACGGGTCCGATTCGGCCCCCGCGAGCCCGCAAGCCAGCGCATGCGTTTCGACGGCGAGATGGCGGTCGCGGTCGCGGTCGTGGCCAAGGAGAACGCCAGCTCCGCCCGTTTCGGCGAGGCCGTCCGAGCGCGGGCCGAGCAGATGGCGCCGACGCTCGCACCGTTGGTGATGCACACCGTGGCCTTCCAACCCGCGCGGGTCGAGCGTCGGCTCTCCCAGCTCAACCAGTCGCTGCTGGTCGGCATCCTCATCGTCGCCGGTGTGGTGATCCTCGCCATGGGCCTCCGCCTGGGTCTGGTCGTCGCCTCGGTGGTTCCCCTGGTGACCTTTGCGGCCCTCGCGATCTTCGCCGTCAGCGGCGGAGTCCTCCATCAGATCTCGATTGCGGCGCTGGTGATCGCCCTCGGCATGCTGGTGGACAACGCCATCGTCATCTCCGAGAACGTCCAGTGGCGGCTCGACCGCGGCGCCGCTCCCCGCGCCGCCGCCGCCGCCGCCGTGCGCGAGCTCGCGGTCCCCCTGGCCGGAGCGACCGCCACCACGATCGCCGCCTTCATACCGATGCTTCTCGCCCAGAGCGGCACCGCCGACTTCACCCGCTCGATTCCGGTGATGATCATCCTCACCCTCAGCATCTCCTACCTCTTCGCGGTCTTCGTCACGCCCATCCTCGCCGAGCGGGTTCTGGTGCCGGGCGCCTCCCGCGCAACCACCTTCACCGAGGCCCTCGGCAAGCGACTCGGGAGCCTGGCCGTCAGCCACTCACGGTCGATCCTGCTCGCCGCCGCAGTCCTGGTCGTCGGGTCGGCGCTCGCCTCCGGCCTCGTCCGCCGCCAGTTCTTCCCCTCGGCCGACCGCAACCAGCTCGTCGTGGACGTCCGCCTTCCCGAGGGGGCTCACCTCGACGCCACCGACGACGCGGCCCGGACGCTCGAACGCGCCTTGATGGAGCGCGACGACGTCCTCGGCGTGGCTTCGTTCATGGGCCGCGGCGTGCCGCGCTTCTACTACAACCTGGCCTCGATCCCGTGGAGCCCCCACCTCGCCCAGCTCATGGTCACCACCGGCACCCCGGACGACGTCGAGGCGGTGATCGAGTGGCTGCGGGCCGAATCGCAGCGCTTCCTGCCCGGAATCGACGTCATCGGCCACCGCCTCGAGCAGGGCCCGCCGGTCGGTGCTCCGATCGAGATCCGGCTCTTCGGCGAGGATCCCGAGTCGCTCCACCAGGGCGTCGAGCAGGTGATCTCGATCCTCCGCGACACCGCAGGAACCGCCGACGTCCGCCACGACATCGGCCCCGGAGAGCCCACCCTCCGCTTCCACATCGACGACGCAGCGGCGGCCCGTCACGGTCTGACCCGAGCCGACGTCGCCATGGCCCTCTTCGGCCACACCCGAGGCCTGCCCGTCGGCGAGCTCCGCTCCACCGAGGACCCCGTGCCGGTCGTCGTGCGCACCTCGGCCGGAGAGCTGCTCCCCGCCGAGGGTTTGGACGGGCTCGACGTCGTCGGATCGGCGAATCTGCCGGTTCCCCTCGCCCAGGTCGCCCGGGTCGAGGCGACGTGGCGCCCGGCGGCGATCAACCACCGCAACCGGCAGCGGATGGCGACGGTCTCCTCGCAGCTCGCTCCCGGCGCCACCTACTCCGAGGTTCTGGTTCGGGCTCAGCCGATGATCGAGGCACTCGAGCTGCCGGAGGGTGTTCGCCTCGGTCTCGGAGGCGACGCAGAAGGTTCGGGCGAGGCCAACTCGGCCCTCCTGCGCGCCTTGCCGGTCGGCGTGTTGCTGCTCCTCGGCGTGTTGCTGGCCGAGTTCAACTCCTTCCGCCGGGTCGGGATCATCTTGATCACCGTGCCCCTGGCCGCCACCGGAGTCGTTCCCGGGCTGCTGTTGGCCGGCCAACCCTTCGGCTTCATGTCCGTGCTCGGGGTCTTCGCCCTGGTCGGCATCGTGGTCAACAACGCCATCGTTCTGCTCGAGGTCGTCGACCAACGCCGCCGCGACGGAGCTTCTCTCGACGAGGCCCTCACCGACGGAGTCCTGCAGCGGATCCGGCCCATTCTCCTCACCACCGCCACCACGGTCGCCGGTTTGCTGCCCCTCGCCTTCTCCTCCTCGACCCTGTGGCCGCCACTGGCGTGGGCGCTGATCTCGGGCCTGCTCGCATCCACCGTGCTCACCCTGGTCGTGGTCCCCGCGCTCTACCGCGTTCTCTTCGCCCGACAGGAACGGGGAGGAGCCCGCGTTCCGCGCATCGCGACCCGGGCGGCAGCAGTGATGGTTGCACTCCTCGTCGTCGCCGGCACGGTTTCCGCCCAGGAACCTGTCCCTCTCGACCTTCTGACCTCCATGCAACGGGGCATGACCCGACCCGCCGCGCTGGCGGCCGAGCGCCGCGCCGACGCCGTCGACGAAGCCGGTCGCGCCGAGCGCCGGCTCGCCTACCTTCCCGTGGTCGGCGCCGGTTTCACCGCCTCGGACCGCAACCGCGACCTCGAGATTCAGACCCCGATCGGCGCCTTCGTTCTCGACCCCAGCCGCGCCAACACCGTCGGGGTCGAGGTCCGTCAGCCCATCCTTGATCCTGCCCGTCTCTTCTACGCCAACCCGGCGACCGAGGCCAGATCGGCCGCCGAGCGATCCGATTCCCGACGCACCCGCCAGGAGCTGGCTGCGGCCGCGGCAAGAGCACACCTCCAGGTCCTCGCCCTCGAGGCCCGCCACGCCGCGACCATCGCCTTCGTCGACTCGCTGCGCACGCGCCTCTCGGAGATCAACGCGCGGGTCGAGGAGGGACGGGCCCTCCGCTCCGACGCCCTCAAGATCCGCCAGGCCCTCGAGCGCGCCGAGCTCGACCAGCTCGCGCTGGAGGAGGCACACGCGGTGGCGCTCGAGGACCTCGCACGCACGGTCGGCCACGACGGCGCCGTCCAACCTCTCCCGGCGCCCTCGTGGGAGCGCCGACCCTTGCCCGACACCAATGAGCTGGCAGAAATCGCGGTGGGCGGCCGGGCCGACCTCGAGGCCCTGCGACACGCCGCCGAGGCGCTGGATCTGCAGCGCGCCGGGGTGCGCGCCGAGGCCATCCCCCGCCTCGACGCCCGCATCGCCTGGACCTGGACCGACGGCTCGCCCTACACCGAGAATCAGTGGGCCGAGGGCGCGCTGGTCGTGAGCTGGACGCCCTTTGCCGCCGGCACGCGAGGACCACGCGCGGCAGCCCTCGCGGCCGAACGTGACGCCATGGCCCGTGACCTCGACGAGGCCCGCAGGGGTGTCTCGGTGGAGGTCCGAGCTGCCGTCGCCGAGCTGGTGACTGCCCGCGGAGCGGTCGAGGTCGGCGCGCGCGGAGTCGAGCAGGCAACCGAAACATTGCGGGTCGAACGCGAACGCTACGACGCCGGGCGGGTCACCACCTACGACATGCTCCTGGCCGAGGTGACCCTGCGGCAGCAACGCACGCTCTACGAGCTCGCACAGCTCGACGTGGTCCGAGCCTGGATCAGCCTGTGGCTCGCCAGCGGCAGCGACGACATCAACCAGCTCTTCGCCGCGGGTGTGTAAGCCGGCGATATCCTGTCGCCCCTGCCGGGGCTGGGTGGAACTCGGTTTCCCGGTTTCCTGGGGTTTATACCCCAGGCTACCGGGGCTGGACGCGGGTGGTTATTGCGGGATGGGCGGAGACGCGGAGCGGCGACACCCGTTCTATTCCACGCCATCGGATACTTCTCACACGCCTTGTGTACCAGGCGCGCTCCTACCTTGGGGC
>JBGMRN010000250.1:0-4876 GCA_048061535.1 Thermoanaerobaculales bacterium
GAGGGGCGCGGAGCGCGTACTTGCGGTACGTCGAGCACCCCGAGGCGAGAAAACATCGCAGATTACGGCATATCGCGGGCCGCAGTAGCGAGGTGGTGAGATATGCGGGCTAGCGCCACGGTCAGGTCTGGCAGCCCACGCACCACACGGTGGTTCGGCCCCCGATGACCTCCGCGCGCAGGGTCGCACCGCAGCATCGGCAGGACTCGCCCTGGCGGCCGTAGACCTCGAGCTTGAGGGCGAAGTAGCCGAGCTCTCCTTCGGGGGTCGCGTAGTCGCGAAGGGTCGTACCACCCTGGGCGATGGCTTCGCCCAGGACCCCCTGCACGTTACGAGCGAGGATTGCCAGGCGGGCGAGAGAGGTCCGGTTGCCGGCGCGGGTGGGGCGGATGCGCGAACGCCACAGGGCCTCCGCTGCATAGATGTTGCCAACGCCGGCTACCAGGCGCTGGTCCATGAGCAAAGCCTTGAGCGGCGCCCGGCGTTTGTGGAGCAATGGCGGCAGGACCTCACGCAGGGCAGGGTCGAAAGGTTCGATTCCGAGCCTGCTGAGGGACGGGTCCACGGCCTCGGTGCCCGAGGCCAGCCAGTCCACGAGGCCGAAACGGCGGCTGTCCGCATAGCGGAGCTCACGGCCGTCGTCGAGACCGAGGACCAGGTGGTTGTGTGGAAGCCTTGGTTCTGAAGGCGCCGCGATCTGAAGACGACCCGTCATGCCGAGGTGAAATAAAACGACGCTGCCGTCGTCGAGATCCACGAGCAGGAACTTGCCGCGGCGCCGGAAGCCGACGAGGCAACGCCCAATCAACGCTCTCGCGAGCGTTTCCGGGTCGAGGGGGCGGCGGAGGTTCACAGCTTCTCCCCCGACGCCCTTGATAGTACGGCCCTCGAGGTGCATCTTGAGGCTTCGGCGAACGGTTTCGACCTCGGGAAGCTCGGGCATCCGAGTTACCCGTCGCCGGGAGGGGCAGGCGACAAGCGTGCGCCGCGGAGGCGGTTGAGAGCCGCCATGATCTCGTGGCGACGGGGGCGGGCGAGGTCGCCGTCGGGACGGCCGGTGAGCCAGTCCCAGTCGCCGTCAGACAGGCGTTCGAGCATCTCGACGATGCGCGGCTGGGGTTCGAACGGCCCACCGCGCTCCTCCGACAGCCTGCCCATCAACCAACCGATCACCCGCAGTTGGGAGGGATCCTGGAGCTGCTCGACCGCCCTCAGGTCGATATCGGACCTGCCGAAAATGAGGGTGTCCACGCCCCGCGCCCCGATCTTCCAGCGGCCGGGGCGGCGCTCGGGCTCGAGGGATCGCGGGTCGAGGATCCGCGGGCTGGGGGCGGTGAGCTCCGACTCGCGCTCGTCACGCCTGCCGGTTGTGTGGCTGGTCGCGACCGCCCTCGCCTCGGCGGTGACGTCGCGCGGCACGTAGGCGTCCATCTGGATCACCGTGTCAGCGTGGTCGAAGTAGTCGCCGGAGCCTCCCATCACCAGGACCGTGGACACCCCGAGCTCATCGCGCAGCTCGCTGATTCTGTCCACGAATGGGGTGATCGGCTCCGACTCTTTGGCGACCAATGCCTGCATCCGCTCGTCCCGGATCATGAAGTTGGTGGCGGAGGTGTCCTCGTCGAGCAGGAGGGTGGAGGCTCCGGCCTCGATGGCTTCGACAAGGGTTGCCGCCTGGGAGGTCGAGCCTGAAGCAAGGTCGGTCGAAAAGCTGTTGGTGTCACGATCGCCGGGAAGGTGGGATATGAAGGCGGAGATGTCAACCGCATGCACCGCGCGTCTGTCCTCGGCGCGGATCTTCACCGCCGCCGGATCAGCCACCACGCGTTCGCGGCCGTCGCCTGGAACGTGGTCCCAAATACCGCTCTCGATGGCGCGAAGCAGCGTCGACTTGCCGTGGAATCCGCCGCCGACAATCAGAGTGATGCCTCGCGGGATGCCCATTCCGCGTACCTCGCCGGCATTCGGGGTCTGCAGGCCGACCAAAAGCGAAGGCGGGGACTCGAAGATCACTGCGTCGTCCAGGGGCCGGTCTTCGATGCCGCTTCGCCGCGGGAGCGAGGAGCCGTTGCCGATAAAGGCCACAAGGCCGGCGTCGGCGAGAGCGTCGCGCAGCGCCTCCTGGTCCTCGACAACCGCTGCATGCCGTTCCAACGCCTTCAGGTCGAGCTCTCTTGCAAGCGTGGCAGCGGCGACGATCTTGGGAAGGCGTTCGCAAATCAGAGACGTCGCCTTGAGCCCCAGGATGCGCCGGCCTGCCCCGGGCAGGTCGACGGTGAAGCGTAGCTCGACGAACTCTGAGTCCACGATGCAGGCCGAGCGGTCGAGCACGGTCTGGGCGCCGGCATCGATCGAGATCTCGGGCTCGGAACGGGCGGCGGCCCGGAATGCGCGAGCCAGGAAGTCGCGGGTCGCTCGATGGCGGGCGGGGGATTCGAGGGCCGATGCCGGAAGGTGGGACGCATCCAGAGGCAGTCTCGCGCGCAGCCGCGAGGGGGCGGCGTAAGGGTCGCCCTGAACGTGGTCGATGATGAGCTCGAACTCCTCGAATTCGTAGCGACGGCCTTCGATGTCTTTGTAAGCCCTGTAACCGCGCCCATCGATGCGCTCGAGCGTGCACGCGAGATCCCGCATCAATTAACCTCCGCCCCGGGGCCAGCCCGTTCCCATCCAGAAACTCTGGAGGGGACAGCGCGGTTGTCGATGCGGAAACGAGCGATTTTTCTGTAAGATCGGTGGAAACAAGGATTTCCACGGAGACGTATCTCCTGTACGCCGCACAAGGAAATTCGAAATCTCATTCAAGATCAAGCTCCAACTCAATCGGGCAGTGGTCCGAACCCATGACCTGAGGATGGATGCGGGCGGCCACCACCCGGTCTTCGAGGTCCGGCGAGATGAAGAAGTAGTCGATGCGCCAGCCGACGTTGCGTTCGCGGACCCCCTTACGATTGCTCCACCAGGTAAAACGGCCCTCTTCTCCCGGGTGCCGCGCGCGGAAGATGTCGATGTAGCCGTGATCTAGGAACCGAGTCACCCATGCCCGTTCTTCAAGGAGGAAGCCGGTGTTCTTGCGGTTGGCCTTGGGGTTGGCGAGGTCGATCTCCTGATGCGCCGTGTTGACGTCCCCGCAGATGACGATGCTCTTGCCTGCCCGTCGCTGGGCTTCGGCGTGTTGCAGCACGGCCTCGGAGAACTCGAGCTTGTAGGGCACACGGCTGAGATCGTTGCCTCCGTTCGGAAAGTAAGCGGTGTAGAAGAGGAAATCCCCGTAGTCGGCGATGATCAGCCGGCCCTCACTGTCGAATCTGGGTTCGTCGAGCCCGCCGAGGATGACGCTGCTCGGTTCCTCGCGGCTGTAGAGGGCGACACCCGAGTATCCCTTGCGCTCGGCCGGGTGGAAGACCGTTACATAGCCCTCGGGCTCCCGAAGCTCCGGCTCGAGCTGTTCCGCCAGAGCCCTGGTTTCCTGAAGACCGAGCACGTCGGGCTGCGCATCGGCCAGCCAGCTCAGGAACCCCTTACGGCCGCAGGCACGCAGTCCGTTGACGTTCCAGCTGAAGAGTCGGATAGTTTTCTTGCTCATGATCCTCCCGTGAAGAGTACTGCGCCGGCGGTGTCCAGCGTTGCGATCTCGTGTCCCAGCGCTCGGGCGGCGGCATGTTCCCGAGGGGTGTTGAGACCCCACCCCGCGAGCACCGGACGGATCCCGAGGCCGGCCACTTTTTGCAGATGATTGACCTTGTCGTCAACGAAGGTGATGGCATCAAAGCCGATGTCGAGACGATCGCGCAGCGCCTGCAGATGATGGGTCTTCTCAACGCCGGTTTCCTTGTCCAGAATCATATCTGCCTCAAAGAGGTCGGCCATCCCGAGCTTTCCGAGTAGGAGGATCACCGAACCAGCGTCCTTGGCGGTTGCGACCGCGAGCTCGGTGTCGCTGGGGTGTCCGCGCAGCGTCTCGGCGAGACCGGCGTAGGGGATGTGGAGCCCGAGCCAGGCGCCGAGATCGCGGGCGCGAAGACGGTGGCGAGCCTCGTAGAATCGGTGATGGTAACTTTCCAACCAGTCGCGTTGGTGGGTGGCGAAGTACGTGTCATATCCTGCCTGATCGCTGATCGAATGGCCTTCCTCGACCGCATGCAGGGCAACACCGAAATCCTCGGCGCGATTCCCCAATGGAAGCATGTTGGAAAAGGAGTGGACGACCGGATCGGCGAGGTATCTGCTGCCTCCGGCAAGGGCGTTCTTCCGAAGACTGCGGAGATGGTCGACGAGGCGCGAGTTGGGCGCCTGGTGGCAATAGGCGTCCACCGCGACCACAAAGACCTCGCGGGAGGAGTTGCAGAGGACGCCATCGAAGTCGAGGGCCAGGACGCGCATCGGTTGGGAAGTGTAGCGTAACGCCTTCGGCGAATTAGGAATTAGGAATTAGGAATTCGGAATTATCGGCGCGGGGAGGCGATTCTTTAGTTCTCAATTCTCAATTCTGAATTGTCGGCGCGGGGAGGGCGGTTGGGTCCTTGCGGGCGTACTGCCCGCGTTTGGGCGCGATGCCACGAATCGGCGTGCTTCGCATTCAGAGTAAAGTTTATGCGTAAGGGACTTTCGAGTGAAGAGTTACGAGTAAAGGCCGGAAACATGGTCGTCGCCTGTCCCCAGCGCCCCCGGGCTTCACTCTTCATTCTAAACTCTTTTCTCCTCAACCCTTTTCGTGGGCGCGGATCTCCCCATATCGTCAGCAGCGCCATATCTGATCAGCGCGAGCAATTGTGGGTGTGCGTCGAAAGTCGGTGGGTGCTCAGAACTAATAACTACTAAAAACTGAGAACTCAAAACTTGGGATGTTGTCGTCCGCGCTACACTGCCGCCCGTG
>JBGMRN010000251.1:0-4860 GCA_048061535.1 Thermoanaerobaculales bacterium
GATCTCCACAAAAAAAGGCTCTTCCATCATGCTGCGGTTACCAAACAAGCCGCACAATGGGAGAGCCAAGGATGGCGAATCAAGATTGTCGTTGGAAAAGCCCGGATCAGTGGTCGGAGTGGAGCGAATGGTTGTCCGCAGGTTTGCACGGGGGAGGAAAAGGACAGGCAATGCCCCCCTTGCAACCTCGGACATGATCGGCTAATTTGCGGACGTCGCGTATAGTGTACATGTGTACCCTTACGGAGGTCCGCCATGACTGTCGCCCGCTCCCAGTTGGTCGATCTTGACGTAACGTCTTACTACCACTGCATTTCTCGCTGTGTGCGGAAGGCCTTTCTCTGCGGGGAAGGCAACGAGCATCGCAAGGGCTGGATCGAAGACCGGCTCGAAGAGTTGGCCGGTATCTTCGCCGTCTCGGTCTGTGGCTTCAGTGTGATGGACAACCATTTGCACCTGGTCGTCCGTCTGGAAGGCCTGGATCGGGTCGATCGGTGGTCGGACCGGGAGGTGGTGGAGCGTTGGGGTCGGCTCTACCCGCCACGGGATAGGAAACGCAAGCCGTTGCCGGTCACCAAGGCATGGGTCAAGCAGAAGCTCGACGATGCTGCCTGGCTTGCCCGGACGCGGAAGCGATTGGCCAACTTGGGCTGGTTCATGAAGTGCCTCAAAGAACCGTTGGCTCGGATGGCCAATAAAGAGGACAAGTGCCGCGGCGCTTTTTGGGAGGCGAGATACAAGTCGATCGCGATTCTCGATACCGAAGCGTTGCTAGCTACTTGCGCTTATGTGGATCTGAACCCGGTGGCCGCCGGCCTGGCGCAGGCCCCCGAGGAGTCGGACCATACGTCGATCAAGGCCCGAATCGAAACCTGCCGCCAGCACGGTCAGATGCCGACTTTGCAACAGGCGCTGGCAGAGACAGCCCAGGGACGCGCGTTGGCGCCGTATGCGGCACGGCAACTGGAACGCCAGGGGTGGCTCGTCCCGTTTGCCGAGGGAGCAGACGAAGGAGAGACGACGCCTGAGCGGCTTGGCATGTTGAGCGGCTTCTCGCTGGCTCAGTACCTGCATCTGATCGACTGGACCAGCCGTCTGGCGCGAGAGGGCAAGGCCCATGTGAGTGCCCAGATCGATTCGATCCTGGCGCGACTCGGCACCAGCGCCGACACGTGGACCGGAACGCTTGCGCGATTGTTCAAGCGGGACCGGCTCCTCGGCGTGGCGTTTTCTTTCTCGCGTGACCGGCTCCGACGTGCGGCCACCCACCGCGGCTGCCATCACCTGGCCAATCTCTGCGGTTGTCAGGTGTAGCGTTTGGACAACCGGCGAAAGTCCATTGGCCCCTGATCGTCTCGCTCTTCGTGCGCGCTGTTCACGCCTAGTCCAGCTAGACGCCAACCAAAACGGATTCTTCGGCGCCAATCTCCTCACAAAACCGGTCACCCCGACCGAACCACACACAAGATGCCCGCCCTGGACCCGCCTCGAGGGCCCCTCCTCACCCCGCGCGCATTCCATTGCCTGTCCTTTTTCCTCGAACATTGGCGGCGATCAAAGTTCAACTTCGCCGTCGCCGACACGACTCGGTGGGCACGACTGGACGATGGCTGGCAAGTGTGATTCGGGGGTGGCTGCAATATCACGCCGTTCCGGACAACATGCGTCGGCTCGATCAATTCGTGGACGAGGTCACCAAGCTCTGGGTCCGCCAACTGCGCCGACGCAGTCAACGTGGCCGAGCAGCATGGCCCTGGTCGCGAATGCACCGTCTTGTCGCTCGTTACCTACCGCAGCCAAAGATCCTCCACCCCTACCCGAAAGACCGTTTTCGCGCCCGACTTGCGGCAAGAGCCGTATGAGGGAATACTTCACGTACGGATCTGTGCGGGGGGCCGCCGGTAACGGCGGTCCCTACCGCGATCCCCGCATCCTCTGGCAATCGATGAAACCGTGATAGAGGAGGTCCACGAACCTGGCCAGGTCAGATCGACGGTGAGACCACTGCTCAGCGCCGTCGACAAATACCACATGGATCGCTTCGATCGTTTCGCTGTCCAGCCGCTTGTGCCGGTGATTTCGATTCCCGGGAAGCGATCTACGGAAGCAAGTCTCGGAGCCTGAGAACCTTGAGCCCGGCGATATCGGGAATATCGCGGTCGTTCGTGAGGAAGGCATGGGTACGTCGTCCGAGAGCGGTCGCCACCTGGATGGCGTCGGGAGTCTTCAGCGAGTGATCGGCGCGGAGTTGGGCCGCTTCTTGGGCGATGATGGGCGTGACGGGAACGGTCGTGATATTCGGCGACGAGAGAAGAATGTCGTTGTACTTCTGGGCAAGTGACTCGTCGCCACGCCGGAGCGGGTGGACTAGCACCTCAAGGAGCGTCACGGTCGAGGTTACGACTTGGCAGTCGCCTCTAGCAACCGCTTTGAAGAACGGTCGAACCACATCGACGTAGTCCTGCCGTTGCTCGATGAAGTAGATGAGTGGCGCGGTGTCGAGACCGACGGTCTTTCCGTGAAGATCGGTCACCCATCCCATGAGTCGCGTTCCTTCGCAACGTAGTCGTCCGGGTCCACGCCTTCCCAGATTCCCTTACCAAGGCCCTCAAGTTCCATAATCGTGTGGCGCTTGCCGCCGTTCTTTCGGCCCGCGTGCTGTGCAAGTTCGACAACGAGTTTCTCGAGTTCCTCTGGCGAAAGCTCGTCTCGCGCCCGTTTCAGGATGTCGTCATAGGGAACGATCGCCATAGTGTTCTCCTCCGATTGCCCAATAGATGGTACCATCGCTTCCTTTAAGGTGCCATAGCAACGCGTCCCGTCAAAGCATGCTAGCATGAGCCCTCACAAAGGGCCATGCAAGGTTCTCCTCCTCCGATTCGCCCAGCGGCAACGGTAACGCCTCCGGTGCAAAGCGTGTCGTGCCACGCGGGGAGAGAACGCAGCTCTCACTTGTTCGTCGTCCATCGTTCCCACCCGACGCAGCCCAGCACGTATTGGAAATCGCGTCGCTCGACTTCGCTCTTCCGGTTGCCCATTCAGTCGGCGAATCACTCGACGATCAGGACGGCCGCCGGCTCGCCTTCGATAAAGCCGGCCAGCCTGGGCAGGTGCGTCCGGGTCATGCCGAGCACGGTCTGGTCGAGAATCTCCACGGCCGACGGCTGGAAGGCCAGGATCGGCTGGACCGCGCGGATCGCTTCGGCCAGATCGGCGAAATGGACCACACAGATGCCGGTGTGCCGCGGCAGCGGTTCGAGTTGCACCTTCGCCTCGAGCAGCGTCGCCAGGGTCCCTTCGCTGCCGGCCATGAGCTTGGCCAGGTTCCAGGGTCCGGCCGGCGGGAATTCGTCCAGGTTGTAGCCGCTGACGCGGCGCATCACCTTGGGAAAGCGCCGCTCGATCTCTTGCCGGTTGGCTTCCACCAGGCGGCGGAAGCCGCCGAGGATTTCCGCTTCGCGGCCCCCGCCGCGGCACCGCTCTTGCCACTGCTCGTCGTCCAGCGCGGCGAAGTCAGCTCCGTGCCGTCGGCCAGCAGCACGCGAGTTTCGAGCAGGTGATCGACTGTTTTGCCGTAGACGACGCTGCGCATGCCCGAGGAGTTGTTGCCGATCATGCCGCCGATATTGGCCCGGTTGGCCGAAGCCGGATCGGGAGCGAAGTGCAGTCGGTGTGCGGCGACCTGCGCGTTGAGTTCGTCGCGGACCAGGCCCGGCTGAACCCGCGCCCAGCGCCGCTCGACGTCGAGCTCCAGCAGCCGGTTGAGGTGTTTGGAAAAATCGAGAACCAATGCCTCGCCGACCGCCTGGCCGGCCAGGCTGGTGCCGCCGCCGCGCGGCAGGATGCTGACGCCGTGCTCGGCCGCAACAGCCACCGCCGCGCGCACACCGTGCTCGTCCAGGGGCGTCACCACCGCCACCGGGCGGATCTGGTAGATACTGGCGTCGGTCGCGTAAATCCCCCGCGTGGCCTGGTCGAAGTGGACGCCCCCGCGGACCGCGCCGCGGAGACCACGCTCAAACGCCGTGCGACCACTCGAATCCATCTCCGCGCCTCGCCTTCAATCACGTGTGCTGGACCATCCGCACCATTAGACCGTCTCTGCGCCGATAGGGGAACAAGGTGCGCCCCATTTCGCACCTTGGCGTAGAATGCAGTAGCCTGGAGGCGGCTCCTTGTGAATAATGGTGGAGAGGAGTGGGGTGGAGCCATGAAGAAAGTACGACTGACCGAGCTGAGCCAGACCGTGCAGGCCTTTCTGAAACAGGTCTTGCAGACCGGGGGCGTGGAGAGGGAGGAGTATACGGCGAAGCCATGAAAACAGTAAGACTCGGTGAGCTGAGTGAAAGCGTCCGTAAGGTGCTGGCCGCGACCGGACAGGACGAGTCGGTTGTGATTGAGGACGAAAACGGTCAGGCACGCTATGGGATCATACCGTACCGCCGGCCCACGGATGAACAAAAACAGCGGGCCTGGGAGAAACTGCGAAAGCTCCAGAATAAGGTGACCCGGTCGATGGAGGAACAGGGAGTGACTGAGGACGACGTGATGCGGGTGATTCTTGAAGATGACTAAGGTCGTGGAGTGGCAGGATGCCGGAGAATCCAGTCGTTGTCTTCGATAGCAACGTGCTCATTCCGCTGATTCTGAAGGCGAGTATCGTGTCGGAGGACAAGCACCTGCTCGACTTGAAGGAGTACCAAGGCATCAAGATCATGAATCGGGCACAGTTTGAGACGGAGTTGAATCGGTTGGGAGTGGCGGCGGGGTAGGGGATTGTAAGAGGGGTAACACTTCAACTTCAATGTTCCTTAGGGGCCATTCGGGGCCATTCGGGTCGGGCCCTGTTTTCGGTTTTCA
>JBGMRN010000252.1:0-4837 GCA_048061535.1 Thermoanaerobaculales bacterium
TGGGCGCGGTGCTTCGCCGGCCGCAGCAGGAAGCTGGTGAGATATGCGGGCTAGCAGCGTGGACCGCATTGGCCCACGGGAATGGGTGGGTGTAGTTCGAGAATGTGGTGTGGGCCAATACGGCGCCCGCTGCTCCGGAAGATCGGAGGCGCTGCCCTCGTGACCAGTTTCCCCTGAGCCCCCGCTGTGGTTGTCGAGCTCGCCGGCAGGCTCGTCGTGTTTCTTTAACGCCACCATCATCCGCGGGTGATACGACCGTCGCCCCCTGGTGTCCTTTCCCTCGCCACCATCGCGACGAAACCCGGTGAGGCATACGTCCTTGAAGAGTCTCCCAGCTGTGGTATCTTTCGACCGGTCATGGCTTTGGATGCATTGACAGATGCGATCGTCGTCGACGGGGTGCACAAGTGGTATCGGGTCTACGCCTCGCCTGCCGAACGCATCAAGCGGGTGATAGGCAGGCCGAGCCGCCACCTTGATTTCCGCGCCCTCGACGATGTGAGCTTCACCGTCGAGCCGGGGTCTGCGGTCGGGGTGATCGGTGAGAACGGCGCCGGCAAGTCCACCCTTTTGAAGATCATCGCCGGGACCACGACCCCCACCGCCGGATCGGTGGACGTGCGCGGGGTGGTGGCGGCCATCCTCGAGCTCGGCGCCGCCTTCCATCCGGAGTTCAGCGGTCGCGACAACGCCATCCTCTATGGTGCGTTGATGGGCCTCGAGCGTGGCGTCATGGATCGGAGGCTCGATGACATCTTCGCCTTCGCCGAGCTCGGAGAGTTCGTCCAACACCCGGTCAAGAGCTACTCCACGGGCATGGTCATGCGCCTCGCCTTTGCGGTCGCCACCCACGTCGACCCCGACGTCCTGGTGGTGGACGAGGCGCTGGCGGTGGGAGACGGTTACTTCCAGAAAAAGTGCGTCGACCGGATCCGCGAGATCCGCGACCGCGGCACCACGATCCTCTTCTGCTCGCACTCGATGTACTACGTGTCGCTCTTTTGTGGCCGCGCTTTGTGGCTGCGCCAGGGTCGTATCGAACGCGACGGCCCGGCCCAGGAGGTTGTGACCGCCTACGAGGAGTTCCTGGTCAACCGGGAGAGACGCCGGCTCGACGGCGAGTCCGAGGATGGTCCGGATGCCGCGGCCATTCCCCGCGGCCGGCATGCGCGGATCCGCGGCATCAAGGTGTTTGACGGCGAGGGGCGCGCGGTGGAGGAGTACGCACCCGGGATGGAGCTGGTGGTCGAGCTCGAGTGGGAGTCGGTGGATCCCGAGGCCGCCCTCCACGTCGGGGTTGCGATCGAGCGCGGCGATGGGACGCGGATGTTGGCCGTGGCCACCTTCCTCGATGATCTGCCGACGCGTTCGGGCGTCGGTATCCGCCGCGACCGGGTGCGCTTCACCGACCTGCCGCTGGCCAAGGGGACCTACTCGGTCACCGGCTATCTCTTCGATCCCAGCGGGCTCCACATCTGGGACCAGGCGGTGCTCACCAACCACCTCAGGCCGGCCGACACGAGCTGGGCGCTGGCCTTGCTGCGCGTCGGCTATGCGTGGGAGCTGGACGGGAGTGGGGAGTGATCCCGGATCGAGGTCCGGCCCGGGTCTTCCGCAACGGTGACGAGCGCGCAATCAACGAGGGATTCAACCGAACCTTCAACCAGCAGCGTTCCCTCGACGAGTGGAGCTGGAAGTTTGCGTCCCGTCCGGACGGCAGGCTGATCGTTCTCGCCGAATCCGATGGGGAGGTGGCGGCCCACTGCGCAGGTTGGCCTTTTGTTTTCCACCTCGATGGTCGCGAGTGGCCGGCGTTGCGGATCGTCGACGTGTATCCCGATGGTGGCGACAGGTTGGCGGGCACGGTGGCTGTATTCGTGGAGGAGTTCGGCCGGTCGGGGCGGTTCCCCCTCGTCGTCGAGCTCTCCGATCCGCCCGCCCGGAGTATGAAAATGCTGGTGGGGGCGGAGGACGCGCTCCCACCTCAGCCGGTCGCGACCCTGGTTCGGAGCGGACCGGCCCCCCGCTCCGCACGCCGCCTGCTCTACCGGGCCGAGCCCGCCCGCGACTGGGAACCCCGGCTCGACGATTTGTGGCGGAGGGCTCGCCGGAGCTATCCCGCGGCGATGGTTCGGGACGCCGAGTGCGCACTCCAACGCTTTGCGGGTCACCCGACGGTGCGGTACCACCGCTTTGTGGTCATGCCGAGGTTTCAGCGCCGCGCGGTGGCGTGGGGCGCCTACCGCACCGACGGCGGCCGCTGCCGCTGGATCGACCTGCTCTGGGACCACGCCCACCCGGGGGCCCTCGAGCTGCTCTCTCACCTCTCGAACCGCCTTGCCCGGCAAGCCGGCGCCGAGAGCGAGGAGCTCTGGCTCGGCGGCGACCCGGCCGGCCGGGCGCATCTCGAAAAGGTCGGTTTCCGGCTTGACGATCCTCCCGACCCCCCGGCGATGGCCGTCAGGAGCTTCGACCCCGACCTCGACCTGGCCGCCCTCGACGGCAGACTCTACCTGACGATGGGAGATTCGGATCTGTTCTGAAATCTCTTTCGTGAGCGGCACGCCGAAAAGTCCGTCGTCTGGCGCAGACAGGCTGTGGGATCGCTGAGCCAGACGTCCGTGCTGCTATTCTCGAACCCAGTGGTAGCGGTTCTCCTGTGGACGGCGGTCCCCTTGGCTGCGTTGCATCTGTGGATGTGGCGCAAGTCGAAGCCTCTGCTCTCGTTCCAGCTGGTGTTGGACATCGTGCTGGCGGCGGTGGTGGGGCCGGCTCTGGTGTTGGGCGCCGACCTCGACCCGGTGCGCTGCCTCCAGCGCAACCAGCCATTCGCAAGCCACTCCTGGGCATCGACCACGACCTACCAGCCGACCCAGTCTGACCTGGTCCTGCAGTTCCACCCGTGGTGGGAGGCCGCCCGTCGTCAGGTTCTCGAGGGCAGGATGCCCCTGATCGCCGAGGAGATCGGTGGCGGACTTCCCCTCTTGGCCAACGGTCAGACCGGCCTGTGGGCGCCGGTGATGGCGCCGGTATGGGTCCTCGGACCCGAGCGCGGCACCACGGTCATGGCGCTGTGGAAGCTGGAGGCTGCCGGTCTCGGCGCGTTTCTCTTGATGTTCCGTGGCTGGCGCCTGCGTCGCGAAGCGGCTGCCCTCGGCGCCGTCGCCTATGCCGGCGGCGCCTACCAGGTGGCGTGGCTGCTGGTTCCGCTGAGCTGGACGACCGCCGCCCTGCCCTGGTTGTGGTGGCTGATGGTTGTGATCCTGCGTCGGAGATCGCGGTGGTGGACGCCGGCGCTCGCTGGCGTCCTCCTCGGTTGGCTCCTGGGTTGCGGCCTCCACCCCGAGACCGCCGCCATCGTCATCGGTTCGGCTCTCCTCGGCGGCCTCGTGTTCCACCCCGGGAGGTGGATCCGGGTGGTCGCGGCCGCGGTGGTGGCGGTGTTGTTCGCGGCCGCGCTCGCCTGGCCAACCATCGGCTATATCGGGGCCTCGGCCCGGCTCGGGGTGACCCACGAGCACAGCCCCAACCTCGAACCCGTGCCTTCGGGCCTCCGCCCACTGGCCATACGACAGATGCTGCTGCCGATGGTCAACGGCCATCCCGGTCGGGGCGACTGGCGGGCGCCGTTTGCCCAGGCCCCGGCGGCGACCGGAGTCGGCGGCGTGGCCCTGGCCCTGCTGGCCTTGGGATCGGTGCGCCGACGTCACCGTCGGTTCCTGTGGGCGGCGCTCGCCGGCCTAGGTTTCGCCGCCGTGCTCTTCTTCCGCCTGCCGCCGTTGGACGGGCTGCTGGTACGGTTGCCGCCGCTGGACCGGATGACCCTGCCGCGCTTTGCGGCCCTGGTTCCGTGGGGCCTTGCCGTGTGGGCGGCCCTGGCCGCGGACGGCGCCCTTCGGGGACGTGTGCGCTGGTGGGGTTGGTGGGCGGCGGCGCCGGCACTCCTGTTGGTAGTGGCGGTGCTCTCGCGTCCCTGGGAGCTGGCGGGCGCCGATTTGGCGTTGGTGGGTCTGACCCTGGTCGCGGCTGCGGTCCTTCCCCTGCTCCTTGGTCGTCCACGGTTGCTGGCCCCGCTGGTGGCGGCGGAGCTCGCGCTCTATGCTCTCGGCATCAATCCACTGGCGGCGGCCGAGGATCGGCTTCCCCGGCCGGAGCTGGTGCTGCGGCTGCAAGCGTTCCAGGCGGCCGAAGGCGGCCGGGTCATGGGTGTCGACGGCGTTTTCCCCGCCAACCTCGCCGGCCGCTACGGCCTTGCCGATCTCAGGGCCTACGATCCTCTCAGACCGCAGCCCTTTGCCGCGATGATGGCCGCCCTCGGTCAGCCGGACCCGATCCTCGGTGGCGCGGTTCGCGAGGCGCCACTGCGTCTTCTCGGGGCGTGGTCGGTGCGGTTCCTTCTGACGCCGGCGGGGGCCGAGCCGCCGGGTTGGGAGCGCCTCTGGCACGACGCCGACGGCGCCCTGTGGCGCAACCCGGAGTGGCTTCCCGAGCTTCGGGTCGTGGGACGCGCGGTGACGGGAGGGTGGGACGTGCTGACCTCGGAGAAAGTCGATTTCACCACCACCGCGGTCGTGCCCGACGGTTCGGCCCGGGTTGCTGCCGGTAAGGTGGCGATCGAGCCGCTGGCGTTGGCGAGCGCCCGGATCTCGGCGGTCGTGAGCTGCGACGGTCCGTGCCTGGTCGTCCTCGCCCGTCCCTGGGCGCCGGGATGGCGGGCGTCGATCGACGGTACGGCCGCCCCGTTGGTGCGCGCCAACCTCGCGGGGCTGGGACTGGTGGCGCCGCCGGGCCGCCACGAGGTCGTTCTCTCCTACAACCCGTGGCGATGGTGGGAGTT
>JBGMRN010000253.1:0-4805 GCA_048061535.1 Thermoanaerobaculales bacterium
CCGACTTGATCGCGGTGGAGGGTGACCCCACCGAGGACATCACGGCGTTGAGGAACGTGCGCTTCGTGATGAAGGGCGGTGTGGTCTACAGGCAGGACTAAGAGGAAGAGAGGAGGGAAGGCGGCCGGGGAGCAACGTCAGGAAGGGCGGGTGGGCACCGGCGAATCACGGAACAGCTTTGCGTCTCTATCGCTTCTGCTCATACGTATAGAGATCCGCCGGGCTCGACAAACCGGAATCAGGCGGGCATCGTGTTATTACCGTGCGTTGCCGGCGCCTCGAGGAGTCACGCATCGACCTCATCAGGGAGTCCACAATGACCAAGGCTCTTCGGCAGATCGTCATGGCCCCGATCTGGGGAGCCGTACTCACGGCGATCGCATGCCCCGCGGGGACGTCACGCCGACGGAACCACCCCCAAGTGACCCACCGCCAGGAGAAAACGCGGTATCCGTAGGCGACAACTTCTACGATCCGAGTGCGAAGAGCGTCGGGACGGGCGGTACGATCACGTGGACTTGGAATGGAAGCAACCCGCATTCTGTCACGTTTGACGGCGGTGGACCCAGCTCGGCGGTCAAGAGCACCGGCACATTCGACCGGACCTTCGCGACCGCGGGCCAGTTCACCTACTTCTGTACCGTGCATGGGAGGAATGTCATGTCCGGGACGGTGACCGTTCAGTAGCGGATGGGCGCGCACCGGCGGAGT
This sequence comes from Thermoanaerobaculales bacterium, assembly GCA_048061535.1. Classification (GTDB taxonomy): domain Bacteria; phylum Acidobacteriota; class Thermoanaerobaculia; order Thermoanaerobaculales; family Sulfomarinibacteraceae; genus Sulfomarinibacter. The sequence continues at coordinate 712 of JBGMRN010000253.1, forward strand.
CCTGCGAGTCCAGCGTGGCGATGGGCGATTCGATCTCACACCGACGGCTCCACGTTCGCGTTCAGGCGGAACAGGTTGCTCGGATCGTATCGGTTCTTGACCGCAACCAGACGATTGAAGTTACTCCGGTAGTTGGCGTTGATGACCTCGGTCGGCACGCCCACCCCGCTGTCGTTGTGATAGAATCCACGCGTGAACGGCTCGATCGCCGGCCAGAACCGACGGATCCACTCGATGTGCTCGCTCCCGTCGCTGGGGTAGGGCCACCCAACGATGGTGAGCAAGTTGGCGAACTTGTCACGTTGTGAGAACGCGGTCGCCTCATTGGCGACTCGGCCGATCGCGCCTCCGCCCCCTACGAAGACCACCTGAGTCAGCCGCCCCGGATGTCCCTCGATCCCGTCCGCAATCGCGGATACGAGGCCGGCGGGAATCTCCGTGACGAAGCCGCTCTTCAGATATGCCGCTTGGGCCCGGAAATCCTTGGTGTCTCCGGAACGCTGCAGCGCGACATAGTCGGTCCCTTGAACGCTGTCCACGAGCGGTGTCCCCAGCTTTCGGATCGGTGCGAGGATTCGCGCAGCCTGGCTCGGTGGCCCGGAGTAGCAAACCCCGAAACCCGCGACGCCGGGGGCGCCACCGGGAGGCACGACCACGACGCAATCCAACTGCAGCTCATCCGGGGCTTCCGGTCCGTACTCGCCATAGAGGGTCAGGACCTCCCGGGCCATCGCGATTGGGAACATGATTCTGCCGGCCAGAACCTGCCGCTGCATCGGGTGCAACCGGAACTCGAACGATGTGACCACACCGAAGTTTCCTCCTCCGCCGCGCACACCCCAGAAGAGATCCGGATTCTCGTCTTCGCTCGCTCGGTAGAAGTCACCGTCCGCCGTCACCACATCCGCCGATAGGAGGTTGTCCACCGACAGCCCGAACCTACGGGCCAGTCGCCCGAACCCACCACCCGTCACCAGTCCGCCAACACCGGTGTGTGACACCGTGCCCATGGGGGTGACCAGATCGTAGGCCATCGCCTCGTGATCCAACTGCCCAAGCAGGCTTCCTCCCGTCACCCTGGCTCGTTGGGCGATGGGATCGACCCGTACGTTCCGGAAGGGCGACAGATCGATCATCATGCCCATGTCACAGGTGGACTTCCCCGAGAAGCTGTGGCCCCCGCACTTGACGGCCAGCAACAGCCCCTCGTTTTCTCTCGCGAAGTCGACGGCCTCACGGACATCCGCCGTACCTGTGACCTGGGCGATGAGCGCGGGGCGCTTGTCGAAGGAGGGGTTCAGGATCCGGCGTGCCCCCTCGTAGCCGTCGTCGCCGGCCAGTAACACACGCCCTTTCAGCCGCGCAGCGAGGTCGGCAATGGCCTTGGAGGTCAGCGTGATCTCTCTACCGTCGCCCGTGATCGCCTGTAGATCGGCGGGCACCTTGGGAGCCGGACGATATGCCGCGTCGAGGCGCCGGGGAAACGGAAGGGAGGCTGCGGCGACTGCGCCGAGGCTCGACCGCAAGAAGGTGCGACGCTTCATGAGGTGCCTACTTTTCGTCAGGGTGTCGGCCAGGTTGGTTACAGACTAGGGGGGGTGCGGACCTGAGGCAAACGGAGGCCGGGTCTGGCTGGCGTAGTCGAGCGGGACGTGGGCCTGGATCAGGACCTGGGCTCGATCGAGAAAGGCAAGCTGGCCGACCTCGTCGTGCTCGACTTCAACACCCTGGAGGATATCCGCAACACCGAGACGGTGAACATGGTGATGGCGAATGGGCGGCTTTATGACGCGTGGACGCTCAATCAGATAGGGAATCACCCGGGGGAACGGCCGGTTCTTTGGTGGGAGCGGTAGGGGGGGGCAGACCCGCCCCGGCTGGCAGCCGGTGGTAGAGGTGCAGCGGGCCGCTAAGGTCTGGAGACCGCGGGTTTCTAATCGCCCACCGCTGTCCGCAGGGCCGCCGCCGCCGCCGCGCAGCTATCGCTGTCGCACACCGCGCTGAGCGTGATCAGCTCGGCCGCCGCCGAGCGGCGGAGGAACGCGACGAGCTCCAGGAACTTCGCTTTCGACTGGAGGGGTGTGTCGATCCCGGCCACCCGGTACCAGTACCAAACCAGCCGCAGCTCGTCGCCGGTCCAGACGATCGCCTCGCGAACGATGCGTCCACTTTGGCCGATCGGTCCGACGAGGCGTTCGGAAATCAGCATCGAGTCGGGAGCGATCCGGTTGCCCCACTGGATCAGCTCCTCACCCTGCTTCTGGTCGATGAAGTAGTAGCGCCTCGCGTCGACGCGGGACTCCCCGTTGCTCAGCGCCCAGGACACGCGTCGGTCGACGCCCTCGAAGTCGGGCATCCACGCGGACACCTCCGATTCCGGCACGGCCGCCACGTTCCAGGAGTCCGCAAGGTCGAGGGTCGTCAGACCCACGTCCGGATCGCTCGCTCGTGGAATCATCCCGATGCCCGTGTAAAGGATCGGGCCGACCAAGGCGATCGACGCAGCGACCACCGCCCGACGAACCCGCCGCGGATCGGTGACATGAGCGGCGTCCGCCGTCCGCCTGGAGTCCTGGTGCCCCGCAGCCTCCCGCCGCTCGAGCGCGCGTCCGGCGAAATAGGTCGGAATCATCAGCAGCACGAAGACCACCCAACCCTGCCACACGTGATCTTCCAACAGCCCCGACCGCATCTCGCTCGCCTCTCCGATGAAGATCAGCGTCGTGACGCGAATCCAGTTTCCGACGATCGCCACCGCCCCCGCCAGGAGCACGATCTGGAGCTGGGACTGCCACCGTCTCAGGAAGAGGTGCGCGTAGAAGGCACCCAGGACGAGGCCGGCCATGAAGAAGCTGAGGCCCGCACATCCTGCCGTCACCACGAAGGTGCCTGTCGAGATCGTGATGGTGTCGTATCCGATTACCGCCGAGATCCCGAACATACGGGTCACGCCCCCGCTCACGATGGTTGTCCCTCGTTGCAGCACCGGCGTGAGCGTGCTCCAAACCGGGACCGCGAGCAGAGCGGTGAGAGCGATCGACAATATGGCGGGTCGGGCCTGTCGGCCGAAGGTCGCCAGGGCCCATGTCGCCACGATGGCCACCCAAAGACCTTCGTGAACCACCGCAATGTTCATGACGGCGCCGAGCAGCCAGGCGACGGACAGAAGCGCGAGTACCGGCAAAAGATCCGACAGGCCCGCCCCGGCGCTTGCCAGGATCTTTCGCCGATCGCGCCAGACCAACCAACCGATGAGGCCCGCGACAAAGTATCCGTGGCTGCTGTTGCTCGCCCACGTTCCCGGAATGGCGATCAGCGTCGGCCAGAACGCGACCAGGACCACGAGAAATAATACACCGAGCACGAACCGTTCCTCGACCTCGTTGGCGGGGTCGAGGTGATCGGTGACTTTTTTGTGAGGGATGGTCTACTCCGGTAGCATCAGGGTCGCGCAAGGCGGACGATCCGGCGTACCTCTAAAAGCTACGGCCATCGCTTCCGAGGCCCAAGCCTTTCAGCATGAGAGCGTGGGACACGAGCGGCTTGTGGAGCGCCCCCCCCAAGAAGTGTTGCGGTCGTGCAATAGTATGTGGCTCTTGGCGCGGCCTCTCCAGGTGGAAATCGGCCCCTGCGACGAGTTCGCCCTACTTCTCCTAACTTAAACCCGGGAAACGCTTTACGTCGACGAAACCGTTGGACCCCGTGCGGCAGGGGGGCGATTCGATGGATTCGAGCCCGGACGGCACGGCAGTTGCAATGCCATAGGCACAAAGTCGTCATTTGCTCGTTGCTGACCTTATTTTCGATGAGGAATACAGGTGAAACGGTCGATTCTCGTCGCTCTCGGCGCCATCATCGCGTTGCAGCCCGTACAGATCTCCGCGCAGATCTTCAACGGTACGCCGAACGACGTCGAGTATCTGAAGTTCCTGGACGGGTCCCATCAGGGCGGCACCTATGGCGTCCAGGTCGGGCCGTACAGCGGTCGATTCGAGGCGAGCACCATTTCGGGTCGCACCATGCCGACGGGCTCATTCGCGCTTTACTGCGTCGACTACCTGCACTATGCGAGCAACTCGACCGGTCTGGTGACC
>JBGMRN010000254.1:0-4712 GCA_048061535.1 Thermoanaerobaculales bacterium
GCAGATCGCGCCACCTTCCAGTAGCGCATAACCGGGGCCTTGAACCCGCGCTCACCGGAGGAGCCATCCCCATTTGCCGATGAGCCTCCCGGAGGCTCCACGATGCTCCCGTGAATCGGCGTGCGCGGATTTGCTTTCCGGATTTGTTTCCGCCTTACGGGCGGAGCTCGACGGTGTCTCCGTCGGTGATATCGACCACGCCGCTCACTTCGCCCGCCGTCGACGTAACCGCGACGGAGTAGGTCCCGGCGGCGAACGGTCCGAGAAGGAGCGAACCGTCCACGACCGGCGGCGGATTGCCGAGGAACGCGAGCCCGGTGAGGTCGGTCCCGTCCGCGAGCGTGACACGCGGCACAAGCTGCCCGGTCGTTCCGTCGGGCACGGCTGCTGACACGAAACCGCCCCGGCCGAGTTCGAGAGTCAGGACCACCGTCTCTTCGTCGACGGTTGCGGGCGGCGTGCAGCCTACGGGTCCGCCGTACGCGCGTGCGCACACCCGATAGGCGCCCGAGTCGATGCTCTCCCAGATCGCGCCTCCGTCAGGTCCGAGGAAGCGCATCCCACCGCCCGGCCCCATCAGGACCGCCGGCGCCCCCCCCAACGAGCCGAGCTGCGTGCGGACGGTCGCCTCGATGCGTCCCCCGGTCTTGGGCTGAAGAACCAGTACCACCGGCTCGGCGTCGCCCTGATCCGGGACGTCCACGAAAGTCGGCTCGGATGGCGCGTAGCCTTCCGAGGAGGCCGTCAGGGTGGCCCGACCGGGCATGGCGCCGGCAAAGGTGAACGACCCGCCGGGATCCGCGAAGGCGATGCGCCGCCCGTTTCCATCCTCGAGGTCGATCCGTGCGCCGCCGACCGGGCGATCGTCTTCGGAGACCACGACGCCGCTCAGCCTCCCGGCCGGGAACCGCAGCACGACGGTATGGCTCTCGACGTCGGGCACGAGGAGCTCCGTTGTTGCCGGGCTGCCTCCCGACACCGGAGCGAATCGCGCGATCCACCGACCCGGATCGACAGAGGCCAGCTCAAACTCACCGTTCGGATCGACTCTGGCCTGCAACGGCTGGCCGGGAAGGCCGAAAAAGCGCGGGGCAGAGCCACGATCGAGAAGCACCACCGGTCCGGACGGCGCTCCGGGCGGCGCGAGGACAAGGGTTCCGGGGCCACCGGGCCGGTCGCCGAGGACGACCGTCCCCGCGAGCCGCGTGCCGCCGATGCGCAGCTCGACCTCGAGGACGTCGCCGTCGCCGCCGGCCACCGTCTTCCGCGCCGACCTTCCTCCGGCATCGGCCTCGAGCCGCCACTCGCCGACCGGCAGGCCGTCGAGACGAAAGCCGCCATCCGCGTCCGTCAGCGCGCTCGTCTCGGGCGCGTAGGCGTACGGCGCCGGCTCCCACGCCTCCACTCGCATTCCGGCGACCCCTTGGTGGCGCGGGTCCACGACGCGGCCCTCGACAGCGAGGCCGACGCCCAGCTCGACGTCCCCCAGATCCGAGCCCGGCTCGACGCCGTCGAGCACGGTGGGAGCGAAGCCGGGCGCGTCGGCCCGCACCCGGTACGGTCCGTCACCAAGGCCGACAACGATGAACGTACCGCTCTCGTCGGTGAGGGCGCTCCGAGCGCGCGAGCCTTCGTCGGGTGAGCGGTAGCTGGCCGGCCCGCCCTGCTCGCACGCCACACGCGCGCCCACGACGACCTCGGCGGTCGCTGCCGATACCACCCGCCCGGCCAGGGTTCCGCCGACCTCCGGCGCCTCCGCCGGGAGCATGACCGACTCGCCTTCCGCGAGCTCAACCGGCTCGCTGACGAGGGTGGCGAAGCCGGGGAGGTCGACGACCAGCCGCACAACTCCGGGAAGGAGCCCATCGGCGACCGCCTCGGTCAGATCGGAATCCCAGCGCCCTTGACCCTCGCCGAGGGGCTGGCCGTCCCCAGGCCGCGTACGCCGCCAGCGGACGGTGACGTCGCCATCGGCGCTTTTCGGTGTGAGCACCGGCCAGCGGAGGGACGCCCCGCGCTCCAACTCGAGGCGCTGCGGCGAGCCCATCACCGTGATCACACCCCGCCATGGCACCACGCCGCCGCCGCGTGCGCCGACCTCGAGCGAAGAACCCACGGCCACGCCGGGCACCATCAGCCGACCAGTGAGATCGCTTTCGCGAAGGCTGCCTCGCGCCATGACGGAGACTCCGGGCAGTGCGAGTCCATCGCGATCGACCAGCTCGAGCACCAGATCGAGGCCGGGGGCGAGGACAAGCTCCTGCGGGGTCGCGACGGACTCTGGAGAGACGGCCACCTCGCGCCGCTCACAGGCGAATTCCGGTGCGCAGGCCTCGAGCACAACCTCGCCGGCAAGCAGGCCCGAAAGAGTGAAGCTGCCGCTCTCATCAGTGGTGGTCTGCTGAGTGTAGGGCAGCCGGTCGAGGTCCTCGAGGATTCCCCTGGCGGTGACGCGGGCGCCGGAGACGGGCTGGCTCTCGGGGTCGCGGACCGCGCCGACCAGGCTCAGGCCGGGATCGAGCGCGACCTCGATGCGCGCCGGAAGTGCATCGACCACCAGCCTGGCGGGAGCGTACGCCTGTGGGAGGACGGCGCCGATCCAGGTTCCGCCCGCCGCGAGACCGGAGACCCGCACCTGACCCGCCTCGAGCTTGTGACTCGCGCCAACCTCGGAAAGCGGCGAGAACGGGGCGACTCGCTCGAGCGCGGCGAGGAAGACGACGCCGTCCACGGCCGGCTCGACCACGATCTCGAGCTCGCAGACCGGAGTCAGCATCACGGTTTCACGACCGGGCCCCGGCCGCAGGCTGACGATCTCGGGCCGGTGGCCCGCGGCGGAAATCTCGACCTCGGTCCCGGCGGGCGCCGCGAGGTCGAGGCGGCCGTCTTCGGCCGACCACTCGAAAACCGCGAGCTCTTCCGGCACGGCCGGGTCGAGCCAGCGCGCGCCGCCGACAGTCAACGGAACGCCGGTCAGCTCGTCCAGAACCAGTAGATGGGCCGCCGGTGACGGCTGCAGCACCAGCTCCCCGTCCTTGAGTGCCACGGGGCGCGGAGCGGCGCCGCGTGCGGCCGCCCAGCAGCCCTCATCACAGACCACCGTGGCATCGACGACCGGCGAGCCGTCGGGCCACACCACCGGGAAATCGCCCGCGCCCCCGGCGGCGGCAGCGAGGAGGAGGAGGAGGATCGCCCCGGTCATCAACGCTGCCTTCCGGTCGGCTGTCGCGGTATGGCCAGCCCGGAGATCTCGACCTCCCACACCCGCGCGGGAGCGCCGAAGGGCCAGCTGCGCTCCTGGGTCAGCACCACCAAACGGCCGGGCTCGGCGTCGGCGACCACCAGACGGCCGACGTCAAGGCCCGCAATCGGCACTGAGGTCGCCACCGGCGTGCCGTTGGTGCGGTAGACGTCAAGCTCGTGGCGCTGGCGTCCGCCCGCGCTCGGAATGCCGACCAGGATGCCAATGAGGTCGCCGCCGAGGGCGACCGGTTTCTTGACCTGGCATTGGGCCTGGAGCCAGTTGAAGTATGCGGCGCGGTCGCCGGGGTCCCACTCGCCGTCGGGGTAGGCGGCGATGTCCGGCTTGCGAAAGTGGCGGTTTCGACCCTGAAACCCCGTCACCTGCCGGTCCCTGGAGTCGAAGACGCGGATCGTGTAGTCCAGCGGGTCCACCGCCACCCAGCCGCCGTCCGGCAGCCGGCAGATGCCGCCCTGGGTGATCTGGCGAATGTGGAACTCACCGAGGTGGCGGGTCATCGGGGCGGCCGGGTCGTACTCGGCAAGGGGAAGCAACCCCCCCTCCCGGAAGTGCACGAAGAGCCAGGCGTTGCCGGTGCCTGTCTTCTCCTCGCGCGCGAAACCGTAGACGATGATGCGGTCATCATAAAGGAGGCAGCTTCCGAGCGGGTCGAGCATGAAATGCGACAGGGACCCGGTCACCTTGAATGACTGGTCCAGGAAGTACCAGCGATGGTTGACTCCACTGACGGCGGCACCGTCCGGACCCGAGGCGAGGTACATCGGGACCGGCTCCTCCCGCCCGAAGCCGCGCAGAGGAACCACCGCGAGGTCGCGACCGGTGCGCAGATCGACCCGCCGCAGACCGCTCGAGGCACCGGCGAGGAGCAGCTCGGCGCCCGAGACGAGGCCGGTCGTCACGAGAGGAGGCGGATTTGCGAGGGCAACGCCCCGCGCGCGGCAGGCGATCTCACCCGCCGCGGCGGGGGCCGCGAGCATGAGGGCGAAGGCCCCCAGGACCAACCCGCAACACCCGCGGGCAACATTGCTGGCGTTCACGAGATGCGGCGCGCGCTAATCAACAGTCAAAGTCGAAGACCTGACAGTTCGAGGCTGCGCCACTGCACCCTTCCGGTCCACCAGTATAGGTCGCCCAGAACGGGTCCTGGGTCAGCTCGCAAGGTACGGCCTCGGCCGACTGAACCGCGAGCAGCGGCACGAGAACGATGGTAATGCAAAACGCGAGAACGAGAAACCAACCGATCCGAACCTGAGATTTCATCATATTGCCCTCCGTTGCTCTTAAAGTTACCCCCCCCCCCCCGCATTGTCAACCTCTAGCTTCGGGGGCGCGGACGCCGGCTGGAACAGATCCTCTCCGTCGAATGTTGTGACGTTCGGAGGATCATGACAATGTCTCAAGCAACTTTCGGCGCAGGTTGTTTCTGGGGTGTGGAGCATGCCTTCCGGCA
>JBGMRN010000255.1:0-4649 GCA_048061535.1 Thermoanaerobaculales bacterium
GCCTCGGTCAGGGCGACGATGATCTGCTCGGCGAGCAACCCCCGGGCGTTCGATGTCGCCTCATCGCCGGTCGCCTTGTCGGCCCCGGAAACACGATCGCCCCGAGAAATGCCGCCCTCCCGCCTTCCCTTTGACGGTGTGTCGGTGGGTTCGGCTTCGAAAGCAACAGGAACCCGGGCGATGGTGTAACGCATGGCTGCGCCTTTGCCCGTGCTCTTCAGGAGCCCTTCCCTGCGCATCGAGTGGACGACCCGATGAAGGACCTTCTTTTCGTCCGGGAGCCGTGAGCGAAGAAGCATCATCGTGGCCCCTTCGGGCTGGCTCCGGATGAAGTCGACCACGCGATCGCGAACGGACTCATCTCCACTTGTCGTCCCGCGTTCATCCGGCGAGTCACCTCTCGTGGCAAGAGCCAACGCTGCGCGCGAAGCCGCTCGAATGCCCGGTCCGAGCCTTTTCGGCAGGTCCTGCAGGACCGGTGGCGGCGGACCGAGGCGCGCGAGCCCCGCCAGGTCCACCGCGGCGGGCGCCACATTGAACGCAAGCTGTGGCAGCGGCCGACCCTCGCCGAGGAAGAGCTCCTCATCCATCTCGGCAGGTTCTTCCCACAACGGCTCCGGCAGAGAAGCGATCTCCCTCGGCGCCGGAGAAGGCGCACATGATCCCCGAACCTCTGCCAGGGCGCCGAGCAATGCCTGCCGATCGAGGCCTCGGAGCACGAAGATCAGGTACGGGTCCGAGTCCAGAGCGGCAGCCACCACGTAGTGGACGGCCGCAACATGCTTACACGGGTTGGCCCAGTCCGGGCAGGAGCAGGAGGTTTCGATGTCGCGTCCCGAGACGGGAAACAGCTCGATCCCCTGGCCGCCGAGCACCTCGCCAATCTCGGGTGGAATCTCGCCGCGCAGAAGGGCCACGGAGAAACGGGCTCGGCCGGCGAGTATCTCGATGACCTTCTTCCAGCTCTGCTTGGAAAACGTCTTCAGCTTGATCCGCACCGAGTAGGGTCTGCGTCGGGTGCCGACGACGCCCGCCGTGGCCTCTCCCGATCCGATAGCGAGGTCTGTCACGCGGCCGGCACGGGCGTAGCTTCGACCTCGCGGCAGCCGGTTGGCGTAGGCGTGCCCGAGGCGTTTCAATGCCTGGATCCACTGCTCCCCCCACCACGTCAGGCCGAAGCGGTCAACGCGCAGACCATCGTCAGGGACCGGTTGCTTGGGCGCGGGTTCGTACCACCTCCACCGGCTCATGAGGTACCCGTTTCCCGATCGTCAGGGTCGTTGTCGACGGCCCTGGGATCGAGGGCCACCAGCTCCCGCAGGGCATCGTCATCCAGCTCGGTGAGCCACCGCTCGCCTCCGGACAGCGCCACCTGGGCCAGATCCGCCTTCTCCTCGAGCATCTTGTCGATCTTCTCCTCGAGAGTACCGGCGGTGACCAGGGTGTGCACCACGACCGTGCGCTTCTGCCCGATCCGGTGAGCCCGGTCCGTCGCCTGCGCCTCCACCGCCGGGTTCCACCACCGATCGACGTGCACCACGTGACTTGCGCGGGTGAGGTTGATGCCGGTTCCACCCGCTTTGACCGACACCACCATGGCCGGCGGTCCGTCCTCTTCCTGAAAGCGGGCGACCATTGCTTCCCTCTTCGCTCGCGTGACACCACCGTGCAGAAACGGCGCGTTGACGGCAAAACGCTGCTCGAGGAAACGCACGAGGATCTCACCCATGGTTCGGTACTGGGTGAAGAGCAGCACGGCCTCACCCTCGGCGAACACGACTTCAAGCTCCTCGGCGAGGCGGCGGAGCTTGCCTGAACGGCCCAGATCCCCATCGCGCTCGCGAAGGAACTGTGCGGGGTGGTTGCAGATCTGTTTCAGCGCCGCGATCAAGGCCAGGACCTTCCCCCTGCGGTTCATCCCGTCGCTTGACTCAACCTCCGCCATCATCGAGTCCAGGCTCGCCTGGTAGAGGGACGCCTGCTCTCTCGTCAGCGAACAGCTCGAGCGCAGCACGATTCGAGGCGGCAGCTCGGGGGCGATGCCGGGGTCGGTCTTCTTCCGCCTGAGAAGAAATGGAGAGGTGAGTCTCTGAAGCTTTTCTACAGCCTGTGGATCGCGAAACCTCTCAATGGGCTTCGCAAGTTGGGTCTTGAAACGGGTGACGCCACCGAGGAGACCAGGGTTGATAAAAGCAAAGATGGACCAGAGGTCGGTGAGACGGTTCTCGACGGGCGTCCCGGTCAGGGCGATCCGGTGCCGGGCGCGAAGGCCGAAGGCGGCTCGCGCCACCTTGGCCTGATGATTCTTGATGAACTGAGCCTCGTCCAACACCGCGACGTCCCACGCAATGGAGGTGAGAAGCGATGCATCCGAGCGCAAGACGCCATAGCTGGTGACCACAACTCCCGACCCGGCTTGCCGGCAGAGCTCCTCGGTGTCGGCGATGCGGTCGGGGCCGTGGTGGAGGTGCACGTCGAGCTTCGGTGCGAAACGCTCGAGCTCCCGCTTCCAGTTGCCCAGCACCGAGGTCGGGGTCACCACCAAGCTCGGGACGTCCAGCTCTGAGGCGGCCCGGCGGAGGAGCAGATGAGCGATGACCTGCATGGTCTTCCCCAACCCCATGTCATCGGCCAAACAGGCGCCCAGACCAAGCCGCCCGAGTTGACCGAGCCAGGCCGCCCCGACCGCTTGATACGGACGCAACAAGCCATCGAAGCCCGGGACCCGGTCGACGGAACGGCGCCCGCCGGTGCGCAGCTCGTCGATGATTCCGAGCAACTCATCGTCGCTGTCCAGGTGCAGCTTCCCGACGGCGCCGTCAGCTCCTTCCACGTCGCCCGAGATGACCGCCCGAAGCGCCGCAACGCCTTCAAGCTCCTCGGGCGGGCGCTCCAACAGGGCCAGGATGCCCTTGAGCTCGGCCTGATCCACGACCAACCACTGGTCCCGCCAGCGAACCAAGGGACGCTTGGCCTCGGCAAGGGAACGCAGCTCCTCAACAGAGAGCTGCTCATCTCCCAAAGCTGCCTCCCAGCAGACGGTCAGCACCGTCTCGAGCCCGAAGAGCCCGCTTGCCTCACCAGCGCCCGATGACGATCGGCCACGCAGGCGGGCCCGCAGGCGCCGGCGCCCGGAGACGCTCAGCTCGGGCGGAACGTGCAGCCCGAACCCGGCTGACAGAAGCAGAGGCGCCGCTTCTCCCACCAGCTCCACCACCCGTTCCGGCTCTAAGATGACCCCCTCGGGCGAAGCCTCGTCGAGACAAGGCGCCAGCGGTTCCCAGAGGCGGCACGCACGATCCAGCTCGAGCAGAAAGGCCTCGTGCAGGTTAGGGACCATCGTGGCAAGAGCGTCCGCCTGATCGGTTTCGCTTTTCCACATCTCGCCGGCTTCGGCGCGGAGGCTGGGATCGCTGGTGGCCTCGACCACCAGCTTCAGGGGCCAGACCATTCCGTCGCCGTCTTCGGGCAGCCCCAATCGCAGGCCCAGACGTACCGGTGTTTCCTCGATCTCACCGACCCCCGGTGCGACCCATTGCCGCACCAGCTCAGGGATGCGGCCCTCCACCGCACTGATGGTCGAAAACTCCTTGGCGCTGGGACCGAGAGCCACCGCGAATCGAGCTGTCCAGGCATTGGCCGACCGGGCCGATACATGATCCCGTACGAGGATGTCGGTGGATTCATCCAGAAAGGAGCGAACGCTATGCCAAGCCGCCATGAGCCGCGGCCGGATTCTTCGACCGGGGGACCCGGGCCAGGCGCGGCCCGCCGGCGGCGACGCCCGTGCGAGCGCTTCCGCTCGGCGGCGATCCTCCGGTCGCAAGGCGGCCCGCCAACGGGCCCGCGGACTCTCGTCGTTCTCCTCCACCCAGGGAACGACCTGTTGCCCGGCCACCAGCTCGACGGCAAGCTTGGCAACCGCGCTCCAGGCAGAAACGGATCTCGTGACGCACTGCCGCGAAGTTCCCCCAAGCGGCATGGTGATGAGGGGTGGGAGAATGTCCTCGAGCGGGACGCTCAACCCATCCACGGGCGTGACCACCAGTTGATCGCGACTCTTTTTCTTGGACCAAGAGCCGGGGACGGTCAAACGCCGCTGCTCCAAAACTCCGGCATGCTCTTCGCCAAGGATCGTCTTGCCTGATGGATGAGACCATAGGAACAACGCCGGCCGCTCACCGGGAATGAACGTCGCCTCGGCGCCCCCGAAGATGGGTTGTCGCTCTACCACAACATGATGATAATACGTTGCTCACGCCGCCCACTGTCCCGGAGGATGGCCCAAGAGGAAAGAGCGCGATTCGCTGAACCGTGATCTACTGGAAGCTCTGGAGCTGAACCGCCTCAGCAAACGCTTCTGGGTCAATCGCCCGACGAAGGTCGTTCAGGTGACTGTGCTTTATTTCCTTTTCGTTCTGGAGACGGCCAACGACAATGCCAGGATCAACACCGACGCCATGTGCGAATCGAACAACCTCTGTTCCTGAAAAAACGCTCTCAGCAATGAACCTCTTGAGTGGTTCTTGAGGAATCAACAGGTTCGCTGCAAACCGATTGGCCTGCTCCTCTTCCACCCCGCCAGTGAACTTCCCTGAGTCAACAAACACTTGGCGCTTCCCGTGCAACAGGATGTGCCCCGCCTCGTG